>JAQGIW010000155.1 GCA_028290905.1 Caulobacteraceae bacterium
CGGGGCCGCCAAGCGTCGCGTCGCCACCCGCCCCCGCTGCTGCTGCTCCCACGCCCGCGCCGCCTCCGCCGCTGTTCGCCGACGACGCGCCAGAGCGGCACGCCTCGTCAGGCGCACGCGACTTGGCTCCATCCGACGGATCGGCCCGGCCGCGGCGTTACTCCTCCGCCCCAGCCAAGCCACCGCGCGCCGCGGCGTCGTCGCGGCGCGCCAGGGTCGGACGGGCCATCGGGCATGAACACGGCGGCCGGGGCGCACGTGGACCGATCGGGGAGGTCTCGACAAGAAGAGCCTCGGCCCTGGCGGTGCGTGACTTCTACAACGCCCTCGCCCAGGGCGACGGCGCCCGGGCCGCCGCGGTGGTGGTCCCGGAAAAGCGGGTGGAGGGGCCCCTCTCCGCCGCCGAACTGACGCGGTACTATTCGTCCCTGCGGGCGCCCCTTCGGGTCACTAAGATCGATCCCATCAATGACGATAGCGTGTTCGTCCGCTATCACTTCGTCACCGCGGACAACCACCTCTGCCTCGGCTCTGCCGTGGTCGACACCACGCACCACGACGGCGACGCGCTCGTCAGCGCGATCCACGTCTTCCACGCGTGCTGAGCGTCGACGCTGGAGGGTTCCTCCGAGGGCCGGGCAGGCGGGGTTGCGCGGCGCCCGCAGCGTCGTTAGGTTCCGCGCCTTCGCTCGCCGGGGGCCATCAGGCCCGCGTCCTCATGGCATGGAGAGGTGGCTGAGTGGTCGAAAGCACCGCACTCGAAATGCGGCGTACTCGTGAGGGTACCGTGGGTTCGAATCCCACCCTCTCCGCCATAACCATCTGAAAACATTGGATAAGTTTTTCAAGCTAGGAATGTGACCGCTCGCCGGTGTGGCAGATGGGGCACAGATGGGGCACAAAATGCGGTTTCAGACTGACATTTGAGGCTCGACTCGCCGGAAAGGCGGGCGCGACGCTCCCACCATGCAATCCCCGCAGGCGCCGGGCGTCGCCCTCGCCCACTACCGCCAGCACGGCGCAGGGGTCTCCGCTGACATGCCTGGACTGTATGAACCACCGGGAGTTCGAGCTTGAGACTGTCATCCGCCGGCTGGCGAGGCGGGGCGTGGGGAGCGCGGCAACCGGCATCAAGGAAGTATCCGGCTTCGTGGGCGAGAGCGCCGTGTTCGAGGTGGACAGCCACCGGGGCAAGTGGACGTCTGCGCCGGATCAACGACGAGCGCTGACATAGGGCGGCCGTCGCGGAACCCAAGGCGCGACTTATGGCGCGCTTTAGGCCGGGGCGCGATACCCGCGAGCCGCGCCGCCGAGCTTCAATCCTCGTCTTCGTCGGGGTCGTATCGATATTCGTAAAACGGCCGTTGATACGAATAGTAACCGTATTGGGGTCCATAACTGTATGGGACTGCATATTGGTAGTTATAATTGGGCGTCCCGTAACTAAACTGGAACGAGGGGTAATATGGATAGCTGTATCCGCCTTGCCAGCCGCGATGTTCCCGCTGTTCTTCACGCCATTCCTCGCGCTGTTCCTCCCTGCGTTCTCCCCACGAGCCTTCATGATCGTAACGGTTCCCCCATTCAGATCGTTCGTGCTCGTCTTACGCGCAGGCGACAATCGGGGCCGTAGAGACGGAAATAGTCATGACAGCCATCAGGGCACGTACGAAACGCATCGGCGCTCTCCTCGTCTGCGGACCTCCATATCGCGCCGCGACGTGACGATGCGCCCTGAAACCTGAATAGATTCTGACAGGCGCATTCATATTCGACCGGCCCGTTACCTGGCTAAGGCCGGCGGTTGGACCGCGTAAGGACAACAGTTGGGAACTTAAGGAACGATTCCGTGCGCGAAGATTACAAAAGTGACGGCGCGCCACCACCCCGGTGAACCGTTGGCGGGCGGCTGGGCCGCGGCGCACAAAGTGTTGATTGTCATCAGTTCCGGTCGATCCGTAAGGCTTAGTTTAGGCGCAAGACGTCTCCGGGGCGGCAGTCCGCGCCCGCCCAGGTGTTTCTGCCGCAGCGCCCCGCAGTGTTTTCAGGCGCCCAGCATATTACCCAGCTTGTCTCCGTCCTTGTCGACCAGGTCTCCCGGCTTGTACTTGGCAGGGCAATCTCCGATGCGCTTGCCACGGATGGAGCCCTTGTTCTCGGTGGTTGATGGAGTCTGGGTCACCGCTTGATCGATGCGGTAGCTCTGCTGGAAGTCGCCGCTGATCGTCCCCTTCTGGACCGTCTCGTAGCTCATCACCTTGCAGCGCGTCTCGAACGTCCAGCCGGTCGCGGTCCGCGTGAAGTCCTTCTTGCTGCATTCGCCCGCCGACGCCAGTTGGTCGAACACAGAGTATTTGCTTTCCGAGCCCGCGCCGACGCACAGGAATTGCTTGGTCATCGGCGAGCCGGTGTCGGTGAACGAGGCCATCTCCCAGTAACCATCACGACGCTGCGGGGCGCCTGCGGTGGTGAGCGCGAGGTTAGCAGGCGTCGCCGCCGCGCCCCCAGCGTCGGAGCTGGCGTCCTTGGCCGCGCTCTTGTCCGCGGCGTTGGGCGGTCCGCCGCATCCGGCGAGAAAGCCACAGACGAACAGCATCGGCAGAACCGCATGAGACATTCGCATCGCATCCATTCTCCCCAGCCGCGCCACCGATCCGGAGCGGGCATCCGGTCTCATGGCGGGACAGTCTATTCGCGCCTTCAAGCTGGCGCTCTATTTGAGCCCGTCTGGCCTGACAACGCGAAAATTGGGGCGGAGTCAAATCCCCGGAGGCGCCGCGCGTTCCGTTGTGCGGCGAAGTTAGTCGGCGCCGTTCCGACTCGCGAGACCGCCCTTCCGAGACAGCCTCACTCGCCCCAACCGCACTGGCTCGGGCGGCCACAGGAAGGGCGCGCGGGGTACTCCGCGCGTTGCGCCGGGAACACCGATCCCCGCGTCGGCATTCCACCGCAAAGGGAGCCCACGATGGACCAGCCAGGACTGCACGGCCACCCCCGCGACAAGGACGGCGACATCAACCGCAAGCACGGGAATTGGAACCCCGGCATAGCGTCAGGAAGGCCCTGTCGGCTGGGCCGGTGACGATGCTGGCGGGTCTGGAGCAACGGTGAACCTCCGGCGAACGGACTCAATGGTCGTCGCCAAGGGCGGTTCCAATAGACAGGTCTCTGTTGACAGGGCCGGCGTTGGCGGGTCGCGAACCCTCTCGCCGCGACCCGCCAACGGCGCGGGGAAGTAGAGCCACACGCCGTCGAATCAGAAAAGCGCGTACCGGGGACTCGATCCCGGCGTTCAGAAATTTTCTCCGATCTCCCTGTCCGGCCCTCCGCCCTTCGGCTTCCCCTAGTCTGACTGTCGGGGTTTAAGGGCGTAGAAGTCCGGCTCCCGCGTGAAATGGTACGCGGCAGTGGGTCAGGCGGCGGTGGCCGCCGGCCGAAGCCGCCGACGCAAGCCAAGGCCGATGCCCGCCATACCCATGAGCGCGAGGGTCCAAGTACCCGGCTCCGGCACGACATCCGAGCTGAACTTCCCGTCTCCTATGGCCGTAAAGTGTCGTATCGTCGACTTCTGAACCGCGAGCAGAGGGCTGATGCCGATGAATCCGAGCGTGAAGCTCTGGCCGTGGGGGACGAGCGGCAGGTCCAGTTGCGGAATCGCCGAGGAGTAGGTGACAACCCCGGTAATGCTGTCGTCCGCCAGCGAAGCGCCCGAAGCCGATAGCCGCCCGATGAGGGCCGCATTCTTGAATGACCCCTTCAACAGCAACTCCCCCTTGGTGAGAGTGATGGAGTCCACGGTGGTCGTCTTGCCGGCATAGTAGAAGTCGAATGACCCGTCGAACGTGCCCACGACCAGGTTCCCGAGCTTCCCGAACCCTGTTTCCGTCGCGTTGAAGTCAAACGTCGCCTTGAGGTTCCCAAAGTCGGACAGCGGCTCGAGATCGAAGGTGAATATCGTAGGCGTGGACGCGGAGACCGAGGTCAAATGCCCCTTGCCGTCGTCCTTGAAATTGACCACGCCGCCTGTTTTGCTCGGCACGGGATTGAAGACGGCGAACTCGACATGAGCGTTGGCCGACGCTGCAGCGCTGACGGCCCACAACCCAACGACCGCCGCCTGGGCGGCGAGAGAAACCTTTTTCATGCGACTGCCCCTACCCTGCATCCGCGAGCCGACTGGCCAGCAGATGACAGAACGATACTCTCATCGCCCCCCTCATAAAAGCCTTTTTTTCGCTATGTTTCCGAACGGATGTGTCAACCTTGTCACTAGCTTATGGCGGTGGACCCGGCAGGATCTCGGGAATCCAGGCGACGCCTAAGACCCTGGATCGAGGCTCGGCACTCGCAGGCCGCGCGTTCCAGCCCTTCACGATCCAGAATCTCAATCGACCCACGGACGTACCTGATCAGGCGTTGCCCCTGAATTGCGCTTGCGACGTTCGAAACCGTGGGGCGAGTTACTCCAAGCATGTTCGCGAGTTCGACCTGCCTGAGAGGCAGGCGGCGTGCGGCGTCGACGCGATCCTGGCACTCCGAAACGAGACGGCTGAACCGTTGTTCGATCCCGTGAAGCGCCCGGCAGGCGATGTCCTGACGCGCCTCAGCCAGAAGCAATTCTGTCGCCCTGTGCATCGCCGTCCGGAGGGCGGCGGTGGTCTCGAAGGCATCCCGATAGTGGCCGGCCGCCACCCGGACGGCGGCGCCTGGCAACCGCACTATCACACGGGAAAGCATCACCCCGGCGCCCGCCGCTTCAACGAACCCCACCGCCGCTTCACGGCCGATCAGCGCTGTTGAGAAAGCTTCTCCCGAGATCATCACCGTCAGTACCGACAAAAGTCCAGCCTCTGGAAAATAGACCCACTTGGCGGGTTCACCGATCTCATACAGGATATTGTGGACGCTCAGTTGGACCGGCTCGAGATAAGGCCTGATGCTCTCCAGTTCATCGGGCGCGAGCGACCGCAACAATTCATTACTGGGAGCCATGTCGGACCTCCCCCATGGTTGGCCACAGCCTGCTTCGCCCGCATGAGTTGGAGCCCTAATGCGGCGAGCCAATGCAGTTGGAAACGTGCGGGTCGCGACACCATGAAATCGCGACCCGCCGGCAGCCGGTCGAGCGGCCATGAAACGCCGCCGCGAACGACGATAATACAAATTTGATTCAAATCCATAGACAAAATGTCGCGGGATACACGAGGCGCCCGTTCCTGAGGCTGCCGGCCAATTTACCTTCTCTAATTCCATGTGCGAGTGTGAGTTTTCCCACATTAATTCTTGCTTATGTCGGCCATCATACGAAGGATCAGCGTTCGGGATCGTGGGCGATCGATATGGTTACGTTTACGTTCTATATTTCGCTCATTTCCCGGCTGATCGACGCCTTGAGAGAAATCCGCATCCCAGTTGACTAACCCTCCCGGCGTGCCGAGCGCGCGGCGACGGACGGTTGGCCACCAACTCCGGAACCGACAGGCAGGCACTGTCAGAGCAGATTAGGCTGACGCCATGCGCTGGAGATAACGGGCCCGCGGGCGAGCGTCCCGATAGCGCAAAGGCCAAGACATCATTGTCGTCCAGCTTCAAGATTCGACCATTGCGGCACAACTGGTCCCGGCCGACACAAAGTCATTGTCGGAATGTGACGTCATGTTATACTATAGACTCTATGTAAACCGGCCGACACGGGGATAGGTGCCGAGTCACAAACTCGAAGGGAGCAAACTTATGACACGCCACATGGCGGTTATGTTCGCCACGTCCACGCTGATTGCCGCAACCTCGGCCACGGCGACGCCCTCTTACACGGTTAAGACTGTTCAATACCCGGGAGACACCTTCACACAACTTTTGGGCATCAACAATGCCAGCACAATCGCCGGCTTTCACGGCGCGAGCGTCGCGCAGGGCTTCGTCCTCACCCTGCCGAACACCTTCACGCCCCAAAATTTCCCGGGCTCGGCGACGTCAATGACGACGGCCATCAACAACACGGGAAGCACGGCGGGAATCTATGTCGACACTGCGGGAACGAGCCACGGCCACACCTATGTCGGGGGCTCCTACATGACCATCGACGAGCCCGGCACGGTGTTCAACCAGGCGCTCGGGATCAACGACGGGGCCACGACGGTGGGCTACTCCTCGGCCACAGACCCGACCGGACTCACCGGCGAGGTGGCCTACAAGCAGGCCGCCGGCGTCTTCACCAACCTCGTGCTGCCTTCGAATGTGAACAGCCAGGCGGTCGGCATCAACAACGCCGGCGACATCGTCGGCTTCTACCAGCCGACATCGACCACGGCGCTGGGATTTCTCGACGTGGGCGGCATCATCAGCACCGTCGACCCCTTCGGCTCAACGTTCGCCCAGGCGTTGGGGATCAGCAACAAGGGTGAGATCGTTGGCTCTTGGCTCGACGCCATGGGCGTCACCAATGGCTTCGTCGACATCGGCGGCGTCATCACCACCTTCGACGTGGCCGGCGCTTCGAGTACGGTGGTCAACGGCGTCAACGACAAGGGCCAACTCGTCGGATTCTACGTCGACGCGAATGGCAATACCGACGGCTTCGTCGCCACGCTCGTCCCCGAACCGGCGGTCTGGACCCTGATGTTGACGGGCCTCGGCGGCCTAGGCGCGGCGCTGCGTTCCCGCCGTGGCGTCCTCGCAACGAGAGCCTGAACGGGAATCCCTCCTTCGGATCCTGATGACAATTCGTCGAGACCTCGTCAGGCCCGGGCCTCGCCCGCCACCGCCGCAGGCTAGTGTGCTGGATTTGAAGTTCGCCGGTGTGGGGTCGGGCTGGATGCGAACTTCAAATCCAAAAAGCACAATAGAATTCAATAGTTTCTAGTGTGGCTGGAGACCCAGAAATTCGCTCCTGAGGCGCCACAAACAGCGGCGAATTTCCGAATCGCCACACTAGAGCCCAACCCGCCGACGGCCGATCGGCATGAACGCCCGCGCCGTCGGCTCTGGAGCCGCCGCGCAAGCTGGCCTTCCGCAAGCGTGACCGGAACCGGAAATGCGCCGTAACCGTTGCGTCGGAGCGCGGAAATCGTCGCGACACATGCTGGGATTAGCACCGGTCCCGTCCCCCTTGTGAGAAAGGCGATATGCCATGTCCCAGAACGCCTCGTCTGCCAACCGAGCCCCCGCCAAGCGCGCCGCGACCCGCGCCTATGCACAGTCCCACCGTTTCAACTCCGACGTCTTCTCGACGGCCCTGTTCACCGGGCTCAACGTGGCGGTGTTCCTTGTCCTGGCGGCCAGCGTGGCCGCCGCCGCCCTGCTCTACAGCCAGGGCGCCTAGATCAGGTTTCGCTTCCGTGGAATCGACGCCCTGAGTCCTACGTTCCGGAACGCGTTCCGGAGCACGTTTCGATCTGATGGAATCAGATCGGTGCTCTAGTGGTGCGAATCAGACGCCTCGAACCCACCCGAGAGGCGCCGAACGCACCACAAGGCTTTGAATCTTGTGGTGCATTCTGAACCCCGGGGATCGGACTCATGTGTTTGATTTGCACCACTAGTCGTTTTGACGCGCGTTTCATCCGAAAACCGGTTCCCACTTTCCGGAACGCACTCTAGCCACCTCTCACGGGAACGCGCCGGCGCGGCTGAGGGCCGAGACCGGGGGCTTGCCGATCTTCTCGCCGATCCAGCGGCCGGCGGCGATCATCGCCTCCACGTCGATGCCGGTGGCGAAGCCGGCGCGGTGGAGCATCCAGGCGAGGTCCTCCGTCGCCACATTGCCGGTGGCGGCCGGGGCGAAGGGGCAGCCGCCCAGGCCGCCGCAGCTGGCATCCAGCACCCTCACCCCCGCCTCGACCCCGGCGAAAGCATTGGCCAGCGCCGCGCCGCGGGTGTCGTGAAAATGCAGGCGCAGGCGTGCGCGCGGCGCTTCGGTCCTGGCCGCCGCGATCCGTTCGCGCACCGCCCACGGATCGGCGGCGCCGATGGTGTCGGCCAGGGCGATCTCGCCCACGCCGAGCTCGGCCGCCGCTCGCGCGATCTTGGCCACCCGCGCCACGGGAACCTCGCCCTCGAACGGGCAGCCGAAAGCCACCGAGATGGTCACCGAGATCGGCGGCCCGCCCTCGGCCTCGCGGCGGCGGACGATCGCCGCCATGGCTTCCACCTGCCGACCTACGCCGGCGCCCTGGTTGCGGATGCCGAATTCGTCGGTAGCGCAGACCACGATATTGGCCTCGTCGCAGCCGCTGGCGACGGCCCGTTCCCAGCCGCGCTCATTGAGCACCAGGCCGACCCGCACGCGGCCCGGCTCCGGCGGCAGGGCGGCCATGATCTCCTCCGCCCCCGCCATCTGGGGCACACGCCGGGGATTGACGAACGACACCGCCTCGATGCGGCGGGCGCCGCAGGCCTCGAGACGGCGGATGAACTCGACCTTGTCAGCCACGTCCAGGACGGCCTTCTCGTTCTGCAGGCCGTCGCGGGCCCCCACTTCGACGATCTCGATGGCTTCGCTCATGGACGGGATCCTGGCTTGGCCGCGCCGTTCACTTTGTCGGCGGCGGGCGGTAGAGGCGCAATATGTCGGTCCGGCCGTTGGAATAGTCGAGGCCCGAGACCACGCCGATGGGGGCGGCGCGAAGGCCCTGTTCGGTGAGGGCGGCGCGGAAGGCGGCCTCGTCCCGCCCCTCGACGATGGCCGGCCGGCCCTCGGCGATGGCGTCCGCCGCCTCGTCCGGACCGGCCAGCTCGGTGTCGGCGCCCAGCAGGAACACCAGGCTCGGCTCGGCGTAACCGGCCACCGTGACCGGGCCCGGGACCACGCCTTGCCAGGGCGAGGCGCCGGCCCCCGCCAGGTCGCGGGCGGCCGCCGTCGAGAGCCACAGGGGGCGCAGGGACGGCAGGACGCCGCCGACCAGGGCGCCGTGCCCGAGGGCTCCCGCCACGCTCGCCGCCAGGGCCGCGGCGGCCGCCCGGCGTCGCCCCAGCAGGACCGCACCAGCTGAGGCCGCGAGCAGGAACAGCAGCCCCGCCGCGAAGGCCCACGCCGCCCCCGAAAAGTCGCCCAACCGGGCCATGGCCACGGGCGCGGCGATGGCGAAGACGATCCCGACGACGACGACGAGGCCCGCCCCGATCGCGCGGACCCGCGGTCCGTCAGTGGGCGGCGGGTCCGCGCCCACCCCTTCCAGGCTGCGCGCCATCAGCCAGGCCAGGGCGCCATAGAGGGGCAGGGTGTAGTGGACGAGCTTGGTGGGCGCCGCCTCGAAGACCAGCCAGCTGGGGATCAGCCAGCACAGGGCGAATCGGACCGCCGGCTCGCCCCTGGCCCGCCAGGCGCCGACCGCCCCGGCCGGGAGTAGCAGGGTGGCTGGAAACAGCAGCAGGGGCGCGAGCAGCAGATAGTAGCCCGGCGGGGCCCCGTGGCCTTCGGCTTCGCCGGTCAGCTTGGGGGCGAGGTCCGACCCCACCGCCGCGCCCCAGAAGGCGCCGTCGGTGGCCACGGTGATGGCCAGGGCCCACGGCCCAAGCACGGCGGCCAGCACGATCAGGCCCCAGCCCCAGCCGAGGCGTCCCACCCAGCTGACCCGCCGCTCCCAGAGGGAGAGGGCCGCCAGGGTGAGCGCGACCACCATCGGGGCGATAGGGCCCTTGACCAGGATCGCCAGCGCCAGGGCGCCCCAGAACAGCGGCCTGGCCCGCCGGCCGGCCGGCGGGCCGCCGCGCTCGGCCAGGTAGAGGCGGCCGAGCGCGGCCATCGCCAGGGTGGTCGTCCCGCACAGCACCGCGTCGGTGGCTGCGATGGAAGCCTCGGTGGAGAGCATGAAGCTGGACGCCATCAGCGCCCCGGCGACCAGGGCGTTCCCGGGCCTGAGGAAGGCGGCCGCCCCCCAGACGCAGGCCCCGGCCGCCAGCATGACCCCCAGCAGCGAGGGGACGCGATAGGCCCAGATGGCTCTGTCCTCTACCTGGGAGAGGGTCTTCACGGCCGCGGCCTGCAGCCAGTAGATCCCCACCGGTTTCTTGAAGCGGGGCGCGGCCTGGAAGTGGATGCTGACGAAATCGCCGGTTTCGAGCATCTGGGCGGAGGCCTCGGCGAAGCGCGATTCGTCCCGGTCGAGCGGCGGCACGGCGAGAACGCCCGGCAGGCCGGCGATCATCGCCAGCAGCGCGGCCAGCAAAGGCCCCCGCCAGCCTGCGCCCCAGCGGTCGAGGAGAGACTCGGTCGTCATCGCGGTTTGCGGGTGCAATCCTGGTGCAACAGAAGCGAGGCTTTCGTCTGCGCCTCCGCCCTAGAGCACGATGCCGCGAGGCGGAACCGCCTCATGGCTGAATCGGGCTCCGGACTCAAAATATTAGAGCCCGATTCAGACGTTTCGGGGAAAGGTCGTCAGGCTCTGGCATGATGAGGGGTGGTTGGCGTGCGGTCCCGGGCTCCGATTTGTTATGAGAGGCGATGCTGCCCGATTCGGTTCAAGAACCCGAGATCTCTGTCGTGGCGCCGGTCTTCAACGAGGAAGGCGCCGTGGAGGCCCTGGTCCGCGAGATCGCCGCCGCCTTCGCGGGCTGGCGGTGCGAGATCCTGTTCGTGAACGACGCCAGCCGCGACGCCACGGGCGAGCGCCTGGCGGCGGCGCAGCGTGAGACGCCCGCCCTGCGAATCCTCACCCACCGCCGCAATGCCGGCCAGAGCCGGGCGATCCGCACCGGGGTGCGCGCCGCCCGGGCGCCGATCGTGGTGATGCTGGACGGCGACGGCCAGAACGATCCGGCCGACGCTCCGCGTCTGGCCCGCGCCCTCATGGCCGGGCCACCGAACCTGGGCCTGGTCGGCGGGGAGCGCCGGGTCCGGCGCGATTCCCCCGGCAAGCGCTGGGCCTCCCGCCTGGCCAACGCGGTGCGCCGCCGGGTGCTCAACGACCATGCCGTGGACACCGGCTGCGGGCTCAAGGCCTTCCGGCGCGAGGCCTTCCTGGCGCTACCCTATTTCGATCACCTGCACCGCTACCTGCCCGCCCTGATGATCCGTGAGGGCTATGAGGTGGCCTTCGAGCCGGTGAACCACCGGCCGCGCCGGAGCGGGCGCTCGAAATACACCAATCTCGGCCGGCTCGGCTCCTCGCTGTTCGACCTCGCCGGCGTGGTGTGGCTGAACCACCGCGCCCGCGACCCGGGCGCCGTGAGCGAGGCGCCGCTTCCGCCCCTCGGCGAAGCGGACTAGAGCGTAGCGATGCTGGCGGCGATCCCCCTGCTCGTCGTCCCCGTGGGGGCCTATGCGGTGCTGGCGCTGACCCTCGGCGGCGGCCTGTTCTCGATCCACGCCCAGGCCCTGCTCACCCGGCCGCTGTTCCACCTCACCACCGCCGGCGGCGGCGTCTGGCCGGTGAGCGCCGCCGACCTTCTGCTGGCCGCCGCCCTGATCGTGGCCTTCATCGATCTGATCCGGGGAATGGGCGATCGGCGGGCCGCCATGGTCAACCATGCCCTGTCGATCGCCCTCTTCGTCGCCTGCCTGGCCGCCATGCTGGTGGCCCCGGCGTTCGCCAATTCAACCTTCTTCCTGATCACCCTGATGGTCCTGCTGGACCTGGCCGCAGGCTTCATCGCCACCATGGGCCAGGACGCGGACGAGAGGGCCTGACGCAGAGCGAGAGAACTCGGGTCGGCAACAGGTTTCTCCTCCCCTCTGGGGGAGGGGGACCCCGAAGGGGTGGAGGGGGTTTCCGCTGCAGAGATCTCGCCCGGTCAGCCCCCCTCCCGGCCTTCGGCCGTACTCCCCCCAAAAAGGGGGGAGAAGCCCCGTGGAACGCGCTCCCGATCAGTGGGCCTTGACCGGCGCGGGCGCCGGAGATGCGCCGGGCGTGGGGGCCTCGGGGGGCGGCCCGGACAGGGAGGCGGGGGCCTTGCCGGCCGCAGGCGCCGCGGCCTTCGGCGCGGGCGGCGGGATCGGCAGGTTGGAGCCGAGCGTGTGCAGATAGGCGATCAGATTGATCCGGTCCTGGGCCGACGACATCCCCTGGTAGGTCATCTTGGTGCCCGGGGCGTAGGTCTGCGGGCTCTTCAGATACTCATAGAGGTGCTGGTAGTCCCAGATCGGCTGCTTGGCGGCCACGGCCTGCATCGCGGCCGAATAGGCGAAGCCGGGATGGCTGGCGGGCTTGCGGCCGACCACGCCATAGAGCCCCGGACCGATGTTGTTGGCGCCGGCGGGATCGAACATGTGGCAGGCCTTGCAGACCGCGGCCTTGGCCTCGCCGGCCGCGACATCGGCCGTCGGCAGGACCGTGCCCCAGTCCGGCGTCAGGTTCTCGGCCGGCGCGCCGGCGGCGCCCTCTTCGGGCGCCACCGTGATGGCGTAGCCGGGCTTGGCCGGCGGCTCGCGCTCGAACAGCATGGGGGTCACGACGGCGAGAATCGAGAGGACGAGGGCCGTTCCGAGCGCGGCGCCGGCGATCTTGTTGGTGGAAAGCTCGCTCATGTGACGTCAAGGGCCCTCTGCGGTCGGGCCGTCCCGCGGCGGCGGATTCGCCCGACCCCGGCCCCTATGTTGCGTCGCGGTCTCTTACACGCTACCGCCCGGCGTGCAACCGGCCCCGTCCGGCCCGGTCGCCTCCAACGCGTCGCCCCATTTCGCCAGCATGAATCCCATCATTCTCATCCCCGCCCGCCTGGCGGCCCGCCGTCTGCCGGGGAAGCCCCTGGCCATGATCGGCGGCGCGCCGATGATCGTCCAGGTCTGGCGCCGCGCCGTCGAGGCGGACATCGGCCCGGTGGCGGTAGCGGCCGGCGACGCGGAAATCGTCGCCGTGGTCGAGGCCGCCGGCGGCCGGGCCGTGCTCACCGACCCCGGCCTCCCCTCCGGATCGGACCGCATCCTCGCCGCCCTGGCCCGCCTGGACCCGGCGGGGGCGCACGACACGGTGATCAATCTGCAGGGCGACATGCCCTTCGTCCCCCCCGCCGTGCTCACCGCCTGCGCGGACCTGTTGGTGTCGGAGCCCGGCTGCGACATCGCCACCGTGGTGGCGCCGGAGGGCGGCCTCGAGGACCGCTCGAACCCCGATGTGGTCAAGGCGATCCTGGCCATGGATGGTGCGGGGCGGCGGGGCCGCGCGCTCTATTTCACGCGCTCGACCCTGTGGGGCGAAGGCCCGGTCTGGCGGCACATCGGCATCTACGGCTACCGCCGCGCGGCCCTCGAGCGGTTCAACGCCGCGCCGCCCTCGCCGCTGGAGCGCCGCGAAGCGCTGGAACAGCTTCGCGCCCTCGAACTGGGCCTGACGATCTGGGCCGCGGCCATCGACGCGGCGCCGATTTCCGTCGATACCCCCGCCGACGTGGCGGCGGCCCGCGCCCACGCCGACCGACTTCAAGGCCCGACACAGGGGGATGAACGATGACCGGCCGGCCCAGAATAGCCTTCCAGGGCGACCCCGGCGCCAATAGCGATGAGGCCTGCCGCGCCTACTTCCCCGGCTATGAGCCCGTTCCCCATGCGGCCTTCGACGAGGCTTTCGACGCGGTGAAGAGCGGCGACTGCGCGCTCGGCATGATCCCGGTGGAGAACTCCATCGCCGGCCGTGTCGCCGACGTCCACCACCTGCTGCCGTCCTCGGGCCTGAAGATCATCGGCGAGCACTTCAAGCCGATCCATTTCCAGCTGATGGTCAACCCGGGCGCGCGCCTGGAAGACGTGCGGACGGTCATCACCATGCCCTTCGCCGCCAGCCAGTGTCGCAGGACCCTGCGCGCGCTGGGGGTGACGATCGAGCCCTGCGGCGACACCGCGGCTTCGGCGCGGACCCTGGCCGCGCGCCCCGACCCGGCGAAGGCGGCCATCGCCCCGGCCCTCGCCGCCGAGCTCTACGGCCTCGAGATCGTGATGCGCGAGATCGAGGACGAGGCCCACAACACCACCCGCTTCGTGGTGATGACCGCCGACCGCGATCCGCCCCTGCCACCTGACGGCGCCGACTGCGTCACCAGTTTCGTGTTCCGCGTGCGCAACCTTCCCGCCGCGCTCTACAAGGCCCTGGGCGGTTTCGCGACCAACGGCGTCAACATGACCAAGCTGGAAAGCTACATGGAGAACGGCGCCTTCACCGCCACCTTCTTCTTCTCCGAGGTGGACGGCCGGCCCGACGATCCCGCCCTCGCCCGCGCCTTCGAGGAGCTGTCGTTCTTCAGCGACCACTTCGAGATACTGGGGGTGTTCGCCGCCGACGCCTTCCGCAAGCAGGCCTACGCGGCGGGCTCGTCCTCGGCCCAGGCCTTGATCAGCTGATGGGCGATAGCCAGGGCGCCGGGCATTTTGGCGTCGGGAATGTCGCCGCGCAGCCAGGCGCGGGTCTCCTCGCGGGTGAACCAGCGCACCTCGTCCAGTTCCACCTGGTCGGGAACCGCGTCGTCGTTCTCGACCTCGGCGATCAGGCCGATCATCAGGGACGAGGGATAGGGCCAGGGCTGGGTGGAGTGGTAGCGCACCCGCGCCACCTTCAGCCGCGCCTCCTCCCAGAGCTCGCGGGCGCAGGCCTCCTCGATGCTCTCCCCTGGCTCCAGGAACCCGGCAAGGGCCGAGTACATAAGCTTGGGCCAGGCCGCCTGGCGCCCGACCAGACACTTGTCGCCCTTCACCGCCAGCATGATCACCACCGGGTCGGTGCGCGGGAAGTGCTCGGCCTTGCAGGCCGGGCAGATCCGCTTCCAGCCGGCGTCCACCACCTCCGAGGGCTGGCCGCACGCGGCGCAGTGGCGATGCCGGCGCCGCCACTCGAACATCGACTTGGCCGTGGCCAGCATGGCCGCCTCGGTCCCCGGCAGGTTCATGGCGATCATGCGCAGGTCGTCGAACCGGCCGAGGCCTTCGAGGGGACCATCGGCCGGATCGGCGCCGCCCTCGAGATCGGCGGCGAACACGGCCGTCCCCTGCCACAGCCCCAGGAACAGGAGGCGCTCCGCGCTCTGCGCCAGGTCCCTGGCCATGCGCGCGCCGATGTAGGCGATCTGGATTCCCCCATCCTTGGCGTCTTCCACGAAGGGCTTGCCGTTCCACAGGACGAGCCCCAGCGATTCCGGCGCGGCCAGCTGTTCGGCGATCCAGGCCTCGTCGGAGCGGCGGTCGCTGACGCGGTCCAGGGGGTTGCCGGCGAAGACGTTGGTGAAGGCGTTGAGAGGCATGCGGGCGTTCTAGGGCGCCGGTTGCCATCCGTCATGCGCCCATTGCGCGGCCCCGAGGCCTCCCTTTGACCTTCCCGCGAGGGGAGGGATCCCCTAGATTGCCGCGACCGTGACGCCCTCCCGCCGAGCCCTGGTGAGCCTGCCGGCCGGCGCCGCCCTGGCGGGCGCCGCCCGTTCGGTGGCGAGCGCCGCGCCCGGGCGGCG
>JAQGIW010000164.1 GCA_028290905.1 Caulobacteraceae bacterium
GGCCGATCAGGACCGAAGCGGCTGGTTTGATCTTCATCGTCAAAGGAACATCCCCGTTCTGGCGGCCGCGGATCGCGGCGCGCTCTGCTGCGTTGATCGACCAATAGAGATTATTCCTAGTGACAAAATAGAGATTAGTTCCGGGGCGGCTCAGGTTTTCTAATGACCCCTTGGCGAACAGGCTTTGCGGCGACTGTCACAGCCACGCCATAGGGACGTGGTCTGACAGTTCCTTCGCCTGTGTTAGCCTTGAGTCGCCTTGCCGATGCCGCTGCTCCAATCCCCGTCCCCCCTGGCCCCCGACCACGCTCGCGCGACGAGCCTGCGGGCGTGGCCGCTTGTCGTGGCCCTCGTCGGCGGACTGGCTGTGCTGGGTCTGGCCGCGGCCGGCCGGCTGGCGGCCGAGCCGGCCGCCGCGGCGATCCTCTCCCTGGCCGCCGTGGGCGCCCTGGTGTGGCTGGCCGGCGCGCCCGCGGCCAAGGCCGTGCCTGCGCAGGAAGTCCCGACGGACGTCCCGGGCCTGGCCGGCGAGGCCCTGGCCGAAGTGGCGGAGGGACTGCCCGATCCGGTGCTGGTGGTCAGCGGCTACGACCGCAGCGATTTCGCCGGCCGGCGCATCCTGTTCTCCAACCAGGCCGCCCGCGAGCTGTTCCGCGTCGCCGCCGACACCATGCTGGTGACCGCCGTGCGCAACCCGGAGGTGCTGGCGCTGGTCGACGAAGCCCTGTTCAACGGGCGCGAGGGCCGCACCGCCTACGAAGGCGGCGGCGTGCACGACCGCTATTGGACCGTCCTGGCCAAACCCCTGGCCGCCGGTCCGGACGGCCATCGCCGGGCGCTGCTCGTCCTGCGCGACCAGACCGATGCGCGGCGCAACGAGCGCATGCGGGCCGACTTCCTGGCCAACGCCAGCCATGAGCTGCGCACGCCCCTCGCCTCGCTGACCGGTTTCATCGAGACCCTGCGCGGCCACGCCCGCGAGGACCCCGAGGCCCGCGACCGCTTCCTGGCCATCATGCACGGCCAGGCGGAGCGCATGCGCCGGCTGATCGACGATCTGATGAGCCTGTCGCGCATCGAGTTGGGCGAACACATCCCCCCGTCGGGCAATGTCGACATGGCGGCCTCGGTGATCGACGTCCTGGACGCCCTCGGGCCGCTGGCCAAGGAGCGTTGCGTCAGCCTTCGCCCCTCCCTGCCGCCGTTGGGCGAGGCCGTCGCCGCCGCGGATCGCGACCAGATCGTCCAGGTAATCCAGAACCTGGTCGAGAACGCCGTAAAATACACCCCCGAGGGCGGCGAGGTAGTGGTGGAGGTGCTGGCCGACCTCTCGCCGACCACGGCCACGGCGCGGGTCTCGGACCTCGCCGCCCATTTCTCGATCCTTACCCCGGACCACGCGGCGGGACGGCGCTATGTGGCCGTGCGGGTTCGCGATTTCGGTCCCGGGATCGCCCGCAACCACCTGCCGCGCCTCACCGAACGGTTCTACCGGGTGGAAGGCCAGAAGGCGCGCGAGCGGCCGGGCACCGGCCTCGGCCTGGCCATCGTCAAGCACATCGTCAACCGCCACCGCGGCGGCCTGATCGTCGAAAGCGCCGAGGGCGCCGGCGCCCTGTTCAGCGCCTACGTCCCCATGGCGGATCCCTCCGACGCAGACACCGCCGCCTAGTCTAGCGGCGCCAGAGCGCCGGGTGACTATTTGCGGGCGAATTCGGCGTCCACCTCCACGTCGACCATCGTACCGAGCACGGGCGGCAGGCCGTAGTCGGCGGTCCTGAGCTGGCCGGTCGCCTCGACGCCGATCCGCGGATGGCCCATGAAGCCCTTGCCGGCGCCGACGAGCGTGACGTCGAACGAGATCGGCGCGGTCTTGCCCATCAGGCTGAGGGCGCCGTCGACGCGGCCGTGGGTGGCGTCAACCTGCCGGAACCCGGTCGCGGTGAAGGTGGCCTGCGGGAAGGCCGCCGACTTCAGATAGTCCGGCCCGGCGAGCTGCTTGGCGAACCCCGCTACCGGGGTCGAGATCGAGCCGGTGTCGACCGTGACCTTCAGGGCCGACGCGCTCGGATTCGCCGGGTCCCACCGCAGCGTCCCCGAGACCGTCTCGAACCGGAACACGCTCTTCGAATAGCCGATGTGGGAGACTTTCGCGACCACCGCCGCGTGGTCGGGATCGACCGCGTACGACCCGGCCGGGGCGAGCTGGTAGTTCGGCTCGCCGGCGTACACGCCTGGCGGCAGTTGCGCCGCCGACGGCGAGGCGACCCCGAGCGCCGCGCCAGCGGCAATGACGAGCAGACTGGTGCGCATTGTTTTCTCTCTTCCTCAAGTTGCCGCCAAAGGACGGGCCGCGAGCGCGCGGTCCGACAACCGCCGCGAAGAAAACTTGCCACATGGCCCGCGCGCTTGTCAGGACCCCTCCCGGGAGGCGGGCCGACTTGACGGCGCCTGCTCCTTGCCCGCAATCCCCGCGCCATGAACATCCTTCTCGTCGGGGCGGGGGGGCGTGAGCACGCCCTGGCCTGGAAGATCGCCGCCTCGCCGCTCGTGACCCGCCTCGTCTGCGCCCCGGGCAACCCCGGCATGGCGGCCCTGGCGGAGACCCGGCCCGTCGCGGCCGCCGACGTGGCCGGCCAGGTCGCCCTGGCGCGTGAGATCGGCGCCGACCTGGTGGTGGTGGGGCCGGAGGCGGCGCTCGAGGCCGGCCTCGCCGACGCCCTGGCCGAGGCGGGCATTCCCTGCTTCGGGGCCACGGCGCGGGCCGCGCGCATCGAGACCTCGAAGGCCTTCATGAAGGCCTTCGCCAGCCGCCACGGCCTCCCCACCGCCGCCTACGCCGTCTTCGAGGACGCCGCCGCCGCCAAGGCCTACGTCCGGGGCCGCCCTCCCCCGCACGTGATCAAGGCCGATGGCCTTGCGGCCGGCAAGGGCGTCGTTATCGCCGGCGACCTTGCCGAGGCGGACGCCGCGATCGACGCCTGCCTCGGGGGCCGGTTCGGCGCGGCCGGCGCGCGCGTGGTGATCGAGGACTTCCTGCTTGGCGAGGAGGTCTCCCTCTTCGCCCTCGCCGACGGCGGGCACGACCTGCTGTTCGGCGCGGCGCAGGACCACAAGCGCGCCTTCGATGGCGATCACGGCCCCAATACGGGCGGCATGGGAGCCTACGCCCCCGCCCCCGGCCTGACCGCGGAGATCGAGGCGGAATCCCGCCGGCGGCTGATCGCCCCGGCGGTCCGCGGCCTCGCCGCCGAAGGCGCGCCCTATCGCGGCGTCCTCTACGCGGGGCTCATGCTCACCGCCGACGGCCCGAAGCTTGTGGAGTTCAACGCGCGCTTCGGCGACCCCGAATGCCAGGTGCTGATGCTGCGGCTGGAGAGCGACGTGGTCCCCTACCTCCTGGCCGCCGCCAAGGGCGCGCTGGGCGAGGTCCCGCCCCCCGTGTGGCGGGACGAGGCGGCGATCTGCGTCGTCCTTGCGGCGCGCGGCTATCCCGAGGCGCCCGAGGCGGGTTCGGTGATCCGTCTCCCGGAGGACTGGGAAGATGGGGTGGTCGTCTTCCACGCCGGCACCGCCCGGGGGTCTGACGGGGCCCTCGTCGCCGCCGGCGGCCGGGTGCTCAACGTCTGCGCCCGCGCGCCGACCCTCGCCGAGGCGCGGGCGCGCGCCTACGCCGCCATCGACCTCATCGACTGGCCCGAAGGCTTCCACCGCCGCGACATCGGCTGGCGGGCGCTTTCTTCCCGTTGGCGTGGGGGAAGTACCGGCGAAGCCGGGGAAGGGGGCTTGCCTGGCGATATCTCCACCGCGGACTGCCCCACCACCCCAGAGGGGTGCCCCCCCCCCCACGGGGGTCGG
>JAQGIW010000171.1 GCA_028290905.1 Caulobacteraceae bacterium
GGCCGCCCCGCAGCTTGATGATCTGGGTAAGCAGCAGGCCGAGTCCACCCGCCGCCGCGTGGACGAAGGCGACGTCGCCGGCCTGGACCGGATAGAAGTCGGTGGCGAAGTGGCTGGCGGTAAGGCCCTGCATCATCACCGAGGCGGCCGTGCGATCGTCGATCGCGTCGGGAACCGGCACGAGCGAGGCGGCCGGGATCGCGATCCGCTCCGCATAGCTTCCGGGCGCATAGACCCAGGCTACGCGCTGGCCGGGCGCCACGCCCTCGACGCCGGCGCCCACCGCCAGGACCCGACCGGCGCCTTCGACACCGAGAACCTTGGGGTCAGGCATATCGGTCCAGGCCATGCCCTGCCGCACCCCGATGTCCATGAAGTTGACGCCGACGAAGGCGATCTCGACCAGCGCCTTGCCCGGTCCCACCACCGGGTCCGGGCGCTCGACATGTTCCAGCATCTCACGGCCCCCGGCGCCGTTCATCACGATTGCTTTCATCGATTTGCTCCTAAATTGAATGATTGTTCCAGAATTGGTCAAAAAAGGGGGGAACTAGCGCAGCGCCCGGAGCGCCATGTCGGCGAGGCCGGTCAAGGCCGCGCGGTCGGCCCCGCCGCGCCCGGCGACGCGGATGCCGGCGATGTTGGCGATCAGAAACTCGGAGGCCGCTTCAGGGTCGAGACCGGCCGCCACGTCACCATCCCGCTGCGCGTCGCGGACACGGGCGGCGATCGCATCGCGCAGGCTCTTGGCCAACGGCGCGTGGACCTCGGTGAGATCGGGGCGCGAAACGCCGAACTCACAGATCGAGCCGACGCCCAGGCAGGGCTGATAAGCCGTGTCGACGACCCGACGCAGCATCGCATCGAGCCCGTCGATTGCCCGAACGCCGCTGCGGAGCGCCTCGAAGTGCGCGGCGCTTTCGCCCATCCCGTAGCGGCGCACCGCCGAGCGGTAGAGCCGCCACGTGTCGCCGAAGGTGGCGTAGAGGCTCTGGCGTCCGATCCCCATGGCGCCCACGAGCATCTCCGCCGAGGCGCCCTCGAACCCGTGCTCGCGGAATACGCCGATCGCGCCATCGAGCGCCGTGTCCGCATCGAATTCCCGCGGTCGTGCCATGGGGCCTACGTAGGCATTCTGGAACAATCGTTCAAGTTCATCGTTGATGCACGCGCGGGTCCTTGACCGCGCGGGCGTGGCTGATGAGGTTGTCGCGGACCATGGCGACGGTCTTCTGCACCTGCCGCAATTTCGTCCGGTGAGCCCGGTGGCCTTCACCAGCGTGCGCTGCGCGCCTTCGGACACTGAACCGAGGTGACGCCAGTTAGGTCCGCCTTCTGGACGTGCCGAGCCCCTTTCGTAGTTCCCCCAAGCTGAGGCGCAGGCGGCGGCGACCGTGTTCCGCGCGCGAGACCTGCTGGTGCGTCAGCGAACGCAGATCATCAATACCCTTCGAGGACATCTGATGGAGTTCGGCATCGTTCTTCGCCAAGGTGTGAACTACGCTCCAAAGCTGATCGATTTGGTGCGTGATCAGGATTCCGACATTCCGCCCGAGGGCCGTTCTGTTCTTCATATTCTTGCGGAGATGCTGAACGAACTGATGGCGAAGATCAGCGGGCTTGATAGTGTCATCGCACGGCGAGTAAAGGCCGACCGCGCCGTCAAACGCCTGATGACGGTTCCGGGGATCGGCCCTATCACAGCCACAGCCCTGATGGCCCTAACGGCCGCAGCGCGCGACGGATGTCAGGAAGCGGACGTTCCGAGATTCCGCTACGAGCCGATTTTGTTGAAAAAGTCTGATTTCGGCCTACGCGCTTGAATTTTCTGGCCGTGAGCGGGCGTGGCGAAAATGGACGCGAGGGGATGCGTCTTTGATCAAAACAGCGATGTACGGGCTCTGTACGCCCTCTGCGACGGTTTTATTTGGCAACAAACGCCTAACACTTCGATTGCGCGGAAATCCGGCCAGCCTCTATTTTTGATTTTTTCAACAAAATCAGCCAGGTCACGACCTTCCCTGCCACTGCGAGCTTCGCCGCGGTGGATCGCGGTTAGGGGGGCGCAAACGGAGCCTATGGTCGATCGGGATCGCGGGGCGTACGGCGCGTCATGTCATTTTGCAAAGTTCCAGCTTGACTTGCAATATGCAATATTTGTACGTCCAGTCCGCCCGCATCGCCACCCCGGCGCCGCTGCCCGATCCGCCCGCCGGCGACCCTCCGGGGGTCGACGAGGCCGCCCTGACGGAGCGGCTCGAGTACGACACGGCCTACGACGAACTCGAGGGCGTCGCCTTGCGCGACGTCGTCGAGAGGCTCTGCGCGGACCTCGGCCTCACCCCCGACTGGTCCGCCTGGACCGAAAGCGG
This sequence comes from Caulobacteraceae bacterium, assembly GCA_028290905.1. Lineage (GTDB taxonomy): Bacteria > Pseudomonadota > Alphaproteobacteria > Caulobacterales > Caulobacteraceae > Acaudatibacter. The sequence goes on from JAQGIW010000171.1 coordinate 2,373, forward strand.
CTGGCCCGAACCGCCGGACTGGGGTCCGGATTGCCGGTCCCGCGGGTCTCACTTCCACCGCGTCAGCCGAAAACCGATCCTCAAGCTCAATTCCGACAAGCTGGCCCGCAATCCGCCCACGTGCTTTTCGAAGTCGCCGACCACTCGCCCTAGCCAGACGCGTGCGGCGAGCGGTCTTTGCCATCGTCAATTTTCGGATTCGGCGAGTCCATGGCCGGACGCGCCTGCGGGCGCGACGTCCCTGCGCAGCCTCATGATGCTGATCCCCGCCGCGGCGAGGGCGAAGGCGGCCGCCACCTCCAGGGCGATGGTCTCGCCGCGCGCCGCGAACAGGTCGAAGAGGATGGCGGTGAGGACCGCGCCCAGGGTCTGGCCGGTCAGGCGGGCCGTCCCGAGCATGCCGCCGGCGGCGCCGGCGCGCTGCAGCGGGGCCGAGGTCAGCATCAGGCGGTTGTTGGGGGACTGGAAGAGGCCGAAGCCGATCCCGCACAGCGCCATGCGCCAGCCGATGTCGAAATCGCCCGCGCCCGCCGGCAGCAGGACGAGGGCGGTCAGCCCCGCCGCCATGATCAGCAGGCCGACCGCGCAGAGCAGGGCCGCCGAGACCTTGTCCGACAGCCATCCGGCCGTGGGCGCCAGGATCGCCAGCGCGGCCGGCCAGGGGGTCAGCAGCAGGCCCGTCGACACCTGAGTCCGGTGCAGGCTGTTCTCGAAATGGAAGGGCAGCGAGACGAAGGCCAGGGTCTGGGCGGCGAAGGAGGCGATCGAGGTGGCGACGGAGAGGGCGAAGGCGCGATCGCGCAACAGATCGAAAGGGACCAGCGGGCGCCGCCGCGTCCACTCCCGGCGCACCAGAAGCGCCCCGAAGCCGAGGCCGGCGGCGAGTTCGATCGCGCCCCACAGCTTGGCGGTGGTGCGGGTCGCCACGTCGGCGCCGGTGATCACCAGGCCGAAGGTCAGGGCGTTGAGCGTCGCGCTGACCACGTCGAACCGCCGGCCGGACAGCGGATTGGACGGCAGCACCCGCGAGGCGAGCGCCAGGGCCGCCAGGCCCACCGGGATGTTGACCGCGAACAGCCACGGCCAGGGCCCCAGCGCCAGTATGCCCGACGCGAGGGTCGGGCCCAGCGCCGACGCCACCGAGACCACCAGGGCGTTCAGTCCGATGCCGCGACCCAGCATGCGCTGTGGCCAGATGAACCGCACCAGCCCGCCGTTGACGCTCATCACCCCGGCCGCGCCGAACCCCTGCAGGGCGCGGGCGGCGGTGAGGGCGGTGAGGCTCGGCGACAGGGCGCAGGCCAGGGAGGCCAGGGTGAAGAGGGCGAGGCCCGCCATGTAGATCCGGCGAAAGCCGATGATCTCGCCAAGCGAGGCCAGCGGCAGGAGCGAGATCACGATCGCCAGTTGGTAGGCGTTGACGATCCAGATCGATTCGGAGGGCCGCGCGCCGAAGTCCCGGGCGATCACCGGCAGGGCGACATTGGCGATGGCGCTGTCGAGCACCGTCATGCCGATGGCCAGGGCCACCGAGGCGACGGCCCAGCGGCGCGCGGCGACCGGCAGGCCGTCGGCTTCGTGGGCGTTGCTCAAGGCGCCGCCGGGGCCGTGAACAGTCCGAACCGCCGTCTCAAGTCTCCCCCCATTCGCGTCGGCACGCCCTGCATCACGATGTCATGCCGCCCGGTCATTGTCGCCGCTGCCAGCGCGCCCATGTTTGAGGCGCGGCCCGGCAAAAGGGCCGTGCGCTGCGGCGCCCCCGTGCGCTGGGGCGGAAAGCTGCTATAGGCGCCGTAACGACAAGGGGAAAGCGTAAGAAATCAGGAATGCCGGCGCCGACCCTACCCATACGCGGTCCGAGGACCTTGCTGCGGCAGATACGCGAGGCCATGGCCGGATCGATCCCGGCCCAGGCCAAGCTGACGGCCGTCGCGCGCACCATCGCCGCCTCGATGGTCGCCGAGGTGTGTTCGATCTACCTGCGCCGCGCCAGCGGCGAGATGGAGCTGTTCGCCACCGAGGGCCTGGACCCCGGGGCCGTCCATGTCACCCGCATGCGTCCGGGGGAGGGCCTGATCGGGGAGATCATGCGCCTGGGCCGGCCGCTCAACCTCTCCGACGCCCCCAGCCACCCGGCCTTCTCCTACCGCCCGGAGACCGGCGAGGATCCGTTCCACGCCTTCATGGGCGTTCCCCTGCTGCGGGGAGGCCGGGCCATTGGCGTCCTGGTTGTCCAGAACCGCACCAGCCGCGTGTATGCGGAGGACGACGTCGAGGACCTGCAGATCATCGCCATGGTGCTGGCCGAGATGGTCGCCGGCGGCGACGTGCTCTCGCGCGAGGAGCTCAAGGACGTCGAGATCGCGCCTCGCCGCTCGGAGCGTCTCAAGGGCGCGCGCTTCGCCGACGGCTTGGCGTTCGGCATCGCCGTTCTGCACGAGGCGCCGGTGGCGGTAGGGCGCCTGCTGGCCGACGATGTGCAGGCGGAGGAGGCGCGCCTCTCCAGCGCCATCGCCCGCCTCCAGGCTCAGATCGACGCCATGCTGGAAGGTCACGAGGGTATCGCCGGCGCATCCTATGACGTGCTCGAGAGCTACAGGATGATGGCGCACAGCCGCAGCTGGAACCACTCGCTGCAGGATGCGGTCCACTCCGGACTGACGGCGGAAGCGGCGGTGGAGCGGGTGCGATCGGAGCACCGGGCCGGCATCGGCCAGGCTCGGGACCCCTATCTGCGAGAACGCCTGCATGATCTCGAGGACCTCAACGACCGGCTGCTGCGCCATCTCAGCGGGGACGGCGAAAAGGCCCGCGTCCTGCCGGAGAACGCCATACTCATCGCCCGCAACCTGGGGCCGGCGGACCTGCTCGAATACGACCGCAAGCGCTTGCGCGGGCTCCTGCTGGAGGAAGGCTCGTCGGCCAGCCACGCCGCCATCGTGGCCCGGGCGATGGACATCCCCTGCGTCGGCCGGCTGGCTGGTTTGAGAGACCGGGTCAGCGAGGGCGATCCGGTGATCGTCGACGCCGAAAGCGGGGAGGCATACCTGCGCCCGCGCCCGGACGTGGTCGAAGCCATCACTGCCCGCATCGGCGCACGGGCGGAGCGGCGGGCAGAGTTCGCCCGTCTCAAGGACACCCCCGCCTTCACCCGCGACGGCGCGAAGATCACCCTGCTGATGAACGCCGGCCTCGCGGTGGACCTCGACACGCTGCCGGACACCGGCGCCGAGGGCATCGGCCTCTTCCGCACCGAGTTCCAGTTCATGGTCTCCGAGGATCTGCCGCGGTTCAGCGCCCAGACCGATCTCTACGCGCGGGTGATGGCGGCGGCGGGCGGCCGACCCGTCATCTTCCGGACCCTCGACCTGGGCGGCGACAAGGTGCTGCCCTATCTCCAGGCCGAGCGGGAGGACAATCCGGCCCTCGGCTGGCGCGCGGTGCGCATGGGCCTCGACCGTCCGGCCCTGCTGCGGATGCAGCTGCGCGCCCTGATCGCCGCCGTCGCCGGCCGGCCCCTGAGCGTGATGTTCCCCCTGGTCACCAGCGTCGAGGAGTTTCGCGCCGCGCGGGCGCTGGTCGATCGCGAGGTGGCCTGGGCCGTGCGCCGGGGCCGCCCGGCGCCAAGTCGCCTGGAAGTGGGCGCGATGATCGAGGCGCCCTCGCTGATCTGGCACCTCGACGCCCTTCTGCCGCTGACCGATTTCGTCTCGGTCGGCACCAATGATCTGATGCAGTACATGTTCGCCGCCGACCGGGGGAATCCGCGCGTATCAGACCGCTATGATCCCCTCTCGCCCCCCGCGCTCAGGGCGCTGAAGACCATCCGCGACGCCTGCGCCGAGAGCGGCACGCCGGTTTCGGTGTGCGGCGAAATCGCCGGACGTCCGCTCGAAGCCTTCGCCCTGATCGCCCTGGGTTTCGACCGGCTGTCGATGCCGCCCGCCGGGGTGGGTCCCGTCAAGCGCATGGTCCTCTCCTGCGATCGCGGCGCCGCAAGTCGCGGGCTCGCGAGCCTTCTCTCCAGCTCGGCCGGGTCGGTGCGCGGCGAGGTCGAGGCCCTGGCGCGAAAGATCGCCGTGGCCGTCTAGGGCGTTCGCCGCCGAAGTGGTAACTGATTCGGCGATCAGCGAACGCCCCAGTGTATGAGGCTAGCGCAAACGCCATCCAGGTGATCCCACCTGGATGGCGTTTGCGCTGGGTTGTTGAAATGTCGCGGTCTAGGCCGTTGAAATCATGGCGAGACCCTGTTAACCCAGCTTTGGGCGAATGTGCTGTCTGGGGCCGTTCACGCGAGGGTGGTTGGCATTGCGGGTGTGGGACCCGCGAGGCGGGGAATTGGCTCGGCATGCCTTTGGACACCGGTGACATCACCGAGGAGCGGATTGCTCCTTACGCGGACGACCAGATCGCCGCCCTGCGGCCGATCAGGGTTGTCCTGGACGAGACCGGGCATGTCGGCGCCGCCCTGCGCGCCGCCCGCCAACGCCTCGGAATGGCCGAGGACGACATCGCCCAGTTCACCCGCGTGCGCGCCGCCTATGTCGCGGCCATCGAGGCGTTCGACTTCGACGCCCTGCCGGCCCGCCCCTACGTGGTCGGCTATGTCCGCGCCTACGCCATGGCCCTGGGCCTGGAGCCGGAGGGCGTCGTCACCCGGTTCCACGCCGAGGCTCCCAGTGTCGACGTGAAGCTGCGCCCGCCGGGCGGCGTCAGCTATGACGCGTTCGCCAGCATCCGTCGGTTGCTGGTGGTCGGGGCGGTGGTCGTAACCGCCGTCATCGTGTGGAATGTGGCGCGAAGGACGGAACTGCGCGCCTCGGAACCTTCCAGCGCCCCCGTGCTCAGACCGGCGCGAGCGGCGCCCGCGGCCGGACCGGCCCAGATCGGCGCGCCTCTGCCCACGCCCCCCGAGGCCACGACGCCACCCGTCTACCAGACCCCCGGGCTTACCACCGTCGACCCCGCGGCGGCGTCCACGGCGTCCGCGCGTCCTTCCACGCCCGGCGGCTTGACCGACGGGGCCGCCGGAGGCGGGCGCTTCACGCCCGCGGGCGTGGTCTACGGGGCCGCGGCTCCCGGCGGCGACGTCGTGCTCCAGGCCCACAAGTCGACGTCGCTGATCGTGCGCGGTCCGGGCGGGGCGGTCTATTTCGCGAGGCTGCTCACGCCGGGCCAGGCCTGGCGCGGGCCGGCCGCCGCCGGCCTCACTGTCGATGTCGCCGCCCCGGCGTCCATGGAGGTTTTCATCGGCGACGTCTCCCGCGGGCGCCTGACCCAGACCCAGACGCCGCTGGCCCGTCTGGGCGAGTCATAATTCGCCCTCCGCGGGGTTGGGCTTGGGCGGCTTCGGCCCTATCCTAGGACTCGTCATGACCGCACAAGACCATACCCGCGTCCGTCCCTGGCGGGCCATCGGCCGTCGCCAGTCGCGCCAGATCCACGTGGGACGGGTCCCGGTCGGCGGCGACGCGCCGATCACCGTCCAGTCGATGACCAACACCATCACCGGCGACGCCAAGGCCACCCTCGAGCAGATTCGCCAGCTCGAGGAGGCGGGGGCCGACATCGTGCGGGTGTCCTGTCCGGACGAGGACGCCACCGCCGCCTTCAAGACCATCGCGCGTGAGGCCAGGCTCCCGTTGGTCGCCGACATCCACTTCCACTACAAGCGCGGCATCGAGGCGGCCCAGGCCGGCGCCGCGTGCCTGCGCATCAATCCGGGCAATATCGGCTCGCCCCAGCGCGTGCGCGACGTGATCCAGGCCGCGCGCGACCACGGCTGTTCCATGCGGATCGGCGTCAACGCCGGGTCCCTCGAGCGCGAGCTGCTCGAACGCTACGGCGAACCGTGCCCGGAGGCTATGGTGGAAAGCGCGCTCAGCCACGCCCGCATCCTGCAGGACCACGACTTCCACGAGTTCAAGATCAGCGTGAAGGCCTCCGACGTGTTCATGACCGTGGCCGCCTATCAGATGCTGTCCGAAGCCATCGACTGTCCGCTGCACCTGGGGATCACCGAGGCCGGCGCCCTCCGCTCGGGCACGATCAAGTCGTCGATCGGCATGGGCAGCCTTCTGTGGGCGGGGATCGGCGACACCATCCGCGTCTCGCTCGCCGCCGACCCGGTGGAGGAGATCAAGGTCGGCTTCGACATCCTCAAGTCGCTCGGCCTGCGCCACCGCGGCGTGAACATCATCGCCTGCCCGTCCTGCGCCCGGCAGGGTTTCAACGTCATCGAGACCGTCAACAAGCTCGAAGATCGCCTCAAGCACATCTCGGCCCCGATGAGCCTGTCGATCATCGGTTGCGTGGTGAACGGTCCGGGCGAAGCGCTGATGACCGACGTCGGATTCACCGGCGGAGGCAAGGGCGCGGGCATGGTCTATGTGGCCGGCAAGCCGGACCACAAGCAGGACAACGACGGCATGGTCGACCACATCGTCGCCCTTGTGGAAGCCAGGGCCGCGGAGATCGAGGCCGCCGAGCTCGGCAAGGCCGAGGCGCTCGAGGCGGCGGAATAGCCCGTATCCCCGGGCGCGCCTTTCCAGACGCCTTGTCCATCGGCCTGGGATCATCGCAATGAAAACCCTCGTCTCGGCCTGGACGGGCGCCAAGCGCCGCCTTGAGTCGGCGGGCGTGGAGAGCCCCGTCATCGACGCGCGCCTGCTGGTGGAGGCCGCCGCCGGCGCCACCCGCGCCGACATCATCGCCGATCCCCACCGTCCGCTGACGGTGGAGCAATCCGCCGAGCTGGAGCGATTCCTCGAGCGCCGGGCGGGGCGCGAACCGGTGAGCCAGATTCTCGGCGTGAAGGGCTTCTGGAAGATCATGCTGCGCGTGACACCGCAGGTGTTGACCCCGCGTCCCGAGACGGAAACCATCCTGGACGTCGTCCTCGCCGAATTTCCGCCGGGTCGACGGTTCCGGGTGCTGGACCTGGGCGTCGGTTCGGGCGCCATCGTGCTGGCGATCCTGGCCGAACGCCCCGCCGCCCTGGGCCTGGGCGTGGACGTTTCCGAGGAGGCCCTGGCGGTGGCGCGCGAAAACGCCGCCAATCTGGGCCTCGCCGGCCGCGTAGCGTTGTTGCGCGGCGACTGGACGGCCGGCCTGGGCGACGACAGCTTCGACCTGGTGGTCTCCAATCCGCCCTACGTCCGCAGCGGCGAGATCGCCGACCTGGCGCCGGAGGTGAGGGATCACGAACCGCGCCTCGCGCTGGATGGCGGTCCAGACGGCCTGGACGCCTACCGCCGCCTGGCCGCGGAGATTCCCAGGGTGCTGGTCCCGGGCGGGCGATTCGCCGTGGAGATCGGCTCCGACCAGGGCGCCGACGTCGCCGCTCTGTTCGCCAAGGCCGGCGCCGAGGCGGTGAGGGTGGTGCGCGACCTCGCTGATCGGGACCGCGTGGTGACCGGCATGAAGAAACCCTTGGACAAATCATCGCGCGAACGCTAAATCGCCTAGGTCTCCATCGAAATCGCCGGAACGTGGGGTTGTAGCGAGGGTCCGCGCAGGATGCGCGCCTCGCGGCTCCGGGAGCGCGATCCGGGAAGTCCGCTCGGTCGGATCGGCAGATGCACCGAGACGGAGACGGAATCAACGTTCTTGGATCTGATCTACGAGCGTAGGGTTCCTGGAGCCACTAGAGCAAGTTGACCCCTAGCGTAATCGCCTCAGGTCTCCAACTTTCTCTGGATTCACGGTGTAGACTCGGAATCGGGATTCGAAACGAAGCCATCGGAGTCTAGACGATCACGGCGCCTCCGGCGCGGTCAACAGGTTAGACACATGAGAGATTTCAAAGGAATGAAGCGCCAGCGGAGCCGCAACCGCAATGGCGGCGGTGGGGGCGGTGGCGGTGGCGGCAAGCCGCAGCACAACACCAATCGCGCCTTCGATTCCAATGGCCCAGAGGGCGTGAAGGTGCGCGGCGCCGCCCAGCACGTCTATGAGAAGTATCAACAGCTGGCGCGCGACGCCCAGACCTCGGGCGACCGGGTCCTGGCGGAGAACTACCTGCAGCACGCCGAACACTACTTCCGGCTGATGCGCGCCATGCAGCCGCAGCGGCCGCTGTCCGAGATCATCGGGCGCGACCAGTTCGTCTCCGGCTACGACATCGACTTCGAGGACGAAGGCGGTTCAGCCGAAGGCGCCGAGGGCGAGCAGGATGCGGAGGCCTCCTCCGAGACCGTGGAGGCGGCCGGCGACCGCCCCTCGCGTTATGAGCAGCGCCGGGACGATTATCGCCAAGGCGACCCGCGCCAGGGGGACTCCCGTCAACGCGACGAGCAGCCCCGCCAGGACCGCTTTCAGAACGATCGTGGCCAGACCGATCGTTTCCAGGCCGACAGGGGCCAGGGCGAACGGACCTTCGGCGAACGTCCGGGCGGAGACCGAGGCCAAACTGAGCGCGGACAATTCGACCGCGCCCTGGGCGATCGGCCCCGAGAGGATCGGGGGCCCCGCAATGGTCGGGACGCCCGCGACGAGAGGCCCCGTTTCAACCGCGACGACAGGCCGCCCCGGGCCGAGCGCCCCGACCGCGATCCGCTGGGGGTCATCGAGCCCGAAGCCACGCCGCTCACCGCCGCCAGCGCTCAGCCGAGCGAGGCGCCGATGCTGCGGGCAGACGACGGAGAACTCAGCCACGCGCCCGCCTTTCTGCAGGTTCGACCGAGCGAGGGGCGGCCCGAGGACGGCGAGGAACCCCGGCGTCCGCGACGTCGCCGCGTCTCCGCGGCCGTGGCGGCCGAGCAGCCGCCGGCGGTCAGCCCAGTGGTGAGCGACGAGGGCTGAGGCCGGGTCGTCAGCTGGCCTGAGCGGCGCCCGACAGGCCCGGCAGCGCAAAGGACGGCAAGCGCCACGACCAGGCCGGCTTGGCGGCCGGGATGCATTGCTCCAGGGCGGCGATCAGACGCTCCGCCGGGCCGTCGTTGAAGAAATGATTGGCTCCCGGCACGACGTGGAAGCGGAGCGGCCGGCGCGTCCGGGTCTCGTGCACCAGGCGCCGTGCGGTTTCGATGGGCGCGAAATCGTCCAGGTCGCCGTGCACCACATGCACCGGAACATTGAGGCGTGGCAGGAAGCGCCGCATCAGCGCAAGTTGATCGCGCTGGTGCGTCACCTCGGTGATCGCGTTGCGCAGATCGCGTGGAACGACGCCCGTGGCGTGCGAGCCCAGACCGACGAGCCAGCGGGCGGTGGGGCCGAGTTCGCCGAGATAGCTCGACAGCAGCACCAGGCCGCCAAGGGCGCGGGGACGGCGCGCCGCCATCAGGGTGGCGATTGCGGCGCCATAGGATTGCCCTACCAGCAGCAGGCGTTGCCCCGGCGCGGTTTCCAGCAGGGGGGCGAGGGCGTCCGCCTGTAGCTGCAGGTCGGGGACGCAGGTGACCGGTTCGCTGGCGGCGAAGCCGGGACGATCGACGACCACCATTTCCCGGTCACCGGGGAGCGCCGCCAACACCGGGGCCCAGTACTCCGCCCAGGACGGCGCACCGGTGATCACCACGATTTTCCACGGCGTGGGCTGCGGCCGCGGCGTCTCCAAGGCCGAGAGCCTCCAGCCGAGCCCCCCGCCGGCGGTGAAGCTGAAGCGCCGAACGATGCTGTCGGGGAAGTCGGCGGAGGTAGGTCGATGCTCCGTTCGGCCCTGGGCCGAACTCTCCAGGCAGGCCCAGAATACTCCCAAAATGCCTCTCGGACGCTTAGACATTCAACCCGTCTCCGCACTCGCCAGGACGCCGCCAAACCGTCAACGGCCAGATCGCTTAAGGGTTCTCCCTGAGGGTTCTCCCTAAGGGGTCTCCCCCGCCCGTACAGTCTAGGAAGACCGGGTGAACGAAGGCTGACAGGCGCGTGGGCGCCGCTTCAATCCGCCCTTGTGTGGCATTCTCGCAACACTACATGGGCCGAAGAGGCTTAAGCGAGGGACCCAATGAACATCGATCTCTATTCCGACCGCGCCAAGCAGGCGATCCAGTCGGCTCAATCGCTCGCCCTGGCCCGCCAGCATCAACAGCTCGGCCCGGAGCATCTTCTGAAGGTCCTCCTCGAGGAAACGGATGGCTTGGCCCGCAACCTGATCGAGGCCGCGGGGGGGCGGCCTGACGCCGCCGACCAGGCCGTCGAAGCCCTTCTGGCCAAGATACCCAAGGTCGAGGGCGGCGACGGCCAGATGTACATGAAGCCCGAGATGGCGCGGGTCTTCACCACCGCCGAGGCTGACGCCAAGGCCGCCTCGGACGCCTTCGTCACCACCGAGCGCCTGCTCATCGCGATCGCCAAGGACGGCGGCGACGCGGCCAAGGCGCTGACCGGCGCGGGCGCCAGGGTCGGCGCGCTCGAAGAGGCCGCCAAGGCCCTCCGCAAGGGCCGCACCGCCGACAGCGCATCGGCCGAGGAGGGCTATGATGCGCTGAAGCGCTACGCCCGCGACCTGACCCAGCAGGCCCGCGACCAAAAGCTCGATCCGGTGATCGGACGCGACGAGGAGATCCGGCGGACGATCCAGGTGCTCGCCCGCCGCACCAAGAACAACCCGGTGCTGATCGGCGAACCGGGGGTGGGCAAGACCGCCATCGTCGAGGGCCTCGCCCAGCGCATCGTCAACGGCGACGTGCCCGAGAGCCTGAAGGACAAGAAGCTGATGGCCCTGGACATGGGCTCCCTGATCGCCGGGGCGAAGTATCGCGGCGAGTTCGAGGAGCGTCTCAAGGCGGTCCTGGGCGAGGTCACCGCCGCCGAAGGGTCGATCATCCTGTTCATCGACGAGATGCACACCCTGGTGGGGGCCGGCGCGAGCGAGGGCGCGATGGACGCCTCGAACCTCCTCAAGCCCGCCCTGGCGCGCGGCGAGCTGCACTGCGTGGGCGCCACCACCCTCAACGAGTACCGCAAGCACGTCGAGAAGGACGCCGCCCTGGCGCGACGGTTCCAGCCGGTGTTCGTCGGCGAGCCGACGGTCGAGGACACTATCTCGATCCTGCGCGGCCTCAAGGAGCGTTACGAGACGCACCACGGCGTGCGCATCTCCGACGCCGCCATCGTCGCCGCGGCGACCCTGTCGCATCGCTACATCACCGACCGCTTCCTGCCGGACAAGGCCATCGACCTCATCGACGAGGCGGCCAGCCGGGTGCGCATGGCGGTGGATTCCAAGCCCGAGGAACTGGACGAGATCGATCGCCGAATCATCCAGCTGAAGATCGAGCGCGAGGCCCTGATGAAGGAGACCGACCCGGCCTCGAAACAACGGCTGGAGAAGCTCGAAGAGGAGCTGGACGATCTGGAGGGGCGCTCCGCCGAGATGACCGCCCGCTGGAAGGCGGAGAAGGAGAAGGTCGGGCAGGCCGCCCAGGCCCGGGAAGCCCTTGAGCGCCTTCGCGCCGAGCTGGCCGCCGCCCAACGCCGCGGCGACCTCCAGCGGGCCTCGGAGATCACCTACGGCGAGATACCGGCGCTCGAACGGCGCCTCGCCGAGGAGGAGGCGGCCGCGGACCAGGAGGCCCTGACCCCCGAGGTGGTGGACGCCGAGCAGATCGCCAGCGTGGTCTCGCGCTGGACCGGCGTGCCGGTGGAAAAGATGCTGGAGGGCGAGCGCGAGAAGCTCCTGCGCATGGAGGATTCGTTGCGCCAGCGCGTCGTCGGCCAGGAGGAAGCCCTGGAGGCGGTGTCGGACGCCGTCCGGCGGGCCCGGGCGGGTCTCCAGGACGCCGGCAAGCCCATCGGCTCCTTCCTGTTCCTGGGCCCCACGGGGGTGGGCAAGACCGAACTCACCAAGGCCTTGGCCGAGTTCCTGTTCGACGACGACAGCGCCATCACCCGCCTCGACATGAGCGAGTACATGGAAAAGCACTCGGTCAGCCGGATGATCGGCGCCCCTCCCGGCTACGTCGGCTACGACGAGGGCGGCGCCCTCACCGAGGCGGTTCGCCGGCGGCCCTATCAGGTCGTGTTGTTCGACGAGGTCGAGAAGGCCCATCCCGACGTCTTCAACATCCTTCTGCAGGTGCTCGACGACGGCCGGTTGACGGATGGCCAGGGGCGCACGGTGGATTTCCGCAACACCCTGATCATCATGACCTCGAACCTCGGCTCCGAGTTCCTGGCCGCCCAGGGTGAGGGCGAAGACGTCGAGGCGGTCCGGCCGATGGTCATGGACGTGGTGCGACGGCATTTCCGGCCCGAGTTCCTCAACCGGATCGACGAGATCATCCTCTTCAAGCGCCTGGGCCGCGAACAGATGGATTCCATCGTGCGCATCCAGCTGAAGCGGGTGGAGAAGCTGCTGGCCAGCCGTCGCATGAGCCTGGACCTGAGCCCGGTCGCGCTACACTGGCTGGGCGAGCGCGGCTACGATCCCGTCTACGGCGCCCGTCCGCTCAAGCGGGTGATCCAGAAGGAGCTGATCGATCCCATCGCCAAGAAGCTGCTCTCGGGCGAACTGGCCGACGGCTCGGTCATCCATGTCGACGCTGGCCCCGAGGGCCTGGAGATCGGCCGGGTGGCCGTGCACTGACCAGGGCTCAGGCGGCCACGGTCTCGACCACGTCGTCGAGACGCATCGGACAGTCCGCGGCCCTCGGGAACACGGTCCAAAGACCGCGGCCAAGGACGGCAATGCGGCGTGGGAGGCGCATGATGCGGCCTCCGCGTGTCGCCCTCAGGACAGGGTGACGGAGACCCCGCCACCGTGGGTTTCCACCCGGCGGGTGATCGCCATCGGCTCGCCGGGACGGTCCACCGGCTTGGCGACGGTGATGACGAACCAGGCGCCGTCCGGCAGGCCCTCGAAGCTGAAGTGGTTGGCCGAATCACAGGTCGTGCGGCGTACGAAGCGGGCATAGTCGCCGGTTCCCGCCGACGGGGTGCGGGCGCGCACGATGGAGACCGGCGCCGCGGCGGCGACGGCGGAGCCGTAGAGAATGATCATCCGGCGTCGGCTCCAGGCGGTCTCCGGTGTCAGCAGCACGTCGCCGCCCTCGCAGCTGTAGCGCGCCCCGCCCCCGTGATAGGCCAGGGTTCCGCTGATCGCCCCTGTTCCGGGCGCCGTCGACCAGGCGAAATCGCGCGAATCGAAGGTGACCGCGGGCGGCGTGGGTTCATAGGCAGTGGTCGGCGACGAGCCGAACCCGGCCGGCCCCTCGGCGCAGGAGGCCAGGGCCAGGGCGGAGATCGCCAGGAAAATCATGCGTTGCATGCCTTCAGGGTAGGACGGCGGGCGCGCGCGGGCAACGATCCTTCTCCGCGGATTCCCCCTTGGCGGCCCATGGGTAAGCGGCGATAAGCGCGCCGGCAGATCAACCAAGAGACCCTGGGAGCTGGAACGATGAAGGCCGCCGTACTGCGCGAAGTGAGGACGCCCCTTCAGATCGAGGACGTGAAGATCTCCAAGCCGGGCCCCCACGAGGTGCTCGTCCGCACCGCCGCCGCCGGCGTCTGTCACTCCGACCTGCACTTCATCGAGGGCTCGTATCCCTATCCCCTGCCGGCCGTGCTCGGCCATGAGAGCGCGGGCGTCGTCGAACAGGTCGGCTCGGAGGTGCGCACGGTCAACGTCGGCGATCACGTGATCACCTGCCTGTCGGCGTTCTGCGGCCACTGCGAATATTGCCTCACCGGCCACATGAGCCTGTGCACCAGCCCCGAGACCAAGCGGGAGGACAGCGAGGAGCCGCGCCTGGCCAAGGCGGACGGGCCGATGAACCAGTACCTGAACCTGTCGTCGTTCGCCGAGCAGATGCTCATCCACGAGCACGCCTGCGTCGCCATCCGCAAGGACATGCCCCTCGACCGCGCCGCCCTGATCGGCTGCGGGGTGCTCACCGGCGTGTGCTCGGTGTTCCACACCGCCCAGGTGCGGCCGGGGGATACGGTGGCGATCATCGGCTGCGGCGGCGTCGGCCTGGCCGCGATCAACGGGGCGGCGATCGCCGGCGCCAGCCGGATCATCGCCATCGACATGTCGCCGGCCAAGGACAACATGGCCCGCCATTTTGGAGCCACCGATTTTGTCTGCGCCGCCGACACCGATCCGGTGAAGACCGTGCTGGAGATGACCAAGGGCGGCGTCCAGCACAGCTTCGAGGCCGTCGGCCTGAAGAAGACCACCGAACAGGCCTTCGGCATGCTGCGCCGGGGCGGCGCGGCCAACATCATCGGCATGATCCCGATCGGCCAGACGATCGAGATTCCGGGCTACGCCTTTCTCGGCGAGAAGAAGCTGCAGGGCTCGCTGATGGGCTCGAACCACTTCCCGGTCGACATGCCCCGGCTGGTCGACATGTATCTCGCCGGCAAGCTCAAGCTCGACGAGATGATCTCCCGCCGGATCAAGCTCGAGGAGGTGAACGACGCCTTCGCCGAGATGAAGACCGGCCAGATCGCCCGCTCGGTGATCGTCTTCGACGCCTAAGCCTGCATGATGCGTCGGACCTCCCGGAGGGGGTCCGTCTCGATGCGGCTCTCCAGATCGAAGATCATCGTCGCCCGCGAAGCGGCCTCATAGGCCGGCCAATGCGGGAGGGCAGGGGTGTTGGGATCGCCCGTGCGGGCGAAGGCAAGCCAGGCCGGCGCCATCTGGTCCGCCATCCGCTGGGGCGCCTCGCCGCGGCCGACGAAGTTGCGCGCGGCCTCGACGTTGTCGAACACGAGAGGAATCTCCAGGGCATGCGGGCTCCTGAGCGAGCCGCGCGCCACCGGCGTCTCCCAGGTCATCTGATACATGAACGCCCGCGCGTCGCCCTGCGCGGACTTCCGCTCGGCCAGGGTGATCGAGTTGGCCCACATCATCGCCACCGTCTGCACGGCGCAGATCAGGTGGGTCGGCGAATAGCCGGGGTAGGCAGCTCGCAGCGCCGCCACCAGCGCGAGGGCCTTGTCGCCCACCGCCATGTTGGCGCGCTTTGTCAGATCCTCCTCGGTCCACTGGCCGAAGCCGGGTGTCCCGAGGTTGAAGAGGGTGGTCTCATCCTTGTTGGTCCCGATCATCAGGGGAACGCCGGCGGAAAGGGGCGTGGCGTCGGGGTGGAAGGGATCGCGGGGCAGGGCGACGCCGTCCAGACAGGGAGCGAAGGCGCTCATCAGCCGGTCGGCGGAAACGGAGGCGGCCGCCGCCTGGATCGCTTCCGCCGGAAGGGTCTCGAGGCGAGACAGATCGCCGGAGGTGATCCCCAACGCCTCCAGCACGGCGGTCGCGCTCTTCGTCGCCGCCTCGCGCGGGATGGCCCGCAGGCCCGGGCCGCTCTGGACGATCGCCTTGTGGAACAGCCCCACAGCCGCGGGAATCGCCTGCAGCAGGCAGACCTTCCAGCCCCCGCCGCTCTCGCCGAAGACCGTCACATTGCCGGGATCGCCGCCGAAGGCCGCGATGTTGTCGCGCACCCACTCGAGCGCCAGCACGATATCCAGCATGCCGGCCACGCCCGACGCCGGATGGCCGCCGAGGTCGCCCAGATGCAGATAGCCGAACAGGTTCAGCCGGTGGTTGACCGTCACGGTCACCACGTCGCCGCGCCGGGCCAGGGCGGCGCCGTCGTACATGGCCGCGCCGCCCGAACCGTTGGCGAAGCCGCCGCCGTGCAGCCAGACCATCACCGGCCGCGCGCCGGCGTCGACGCCGGGGGTCCAGACGTTGAAGAACAGGCAGTCCTCGCCTGTGCCGGGTTCGCCCGGGGCGGGAGGATCGCCGGCGTTGCGCCCGCCGGTCTTCTCGCCGGGCGCCAGGCCCGCCTGGAGGGCCGGTGTGCCCAGCGCCACGGCGTCCGCCGGCTCCGTCCAGAACCCCGGCCTGATGGGCGGTCCGAAGCGCAGCACACCGACCGGCGGCGCGCCGTAGCGCAGGCCCTTGAAGATGTGCAGGCCGCCGTCCCGATAGCCGCGCACCGGCCCGTTGCTCGTGGCGACGGCCTCGCCACGCACGAGAGGGGCGGGGGTTTCGAGGACGTGGGTCATGTTTCGCTCACCCTGACGGGCCCGGGCCGCCTGGTCGGGGGCCGGGCCTCTGCTTCTGGATGAGCGCGAGTGTCGCCCCTGGCTGGCCCTCAGGCAAGCGCCGAGCGGTCTCGGCGCCTCAGGCGACTTCCTTCATCGGCTGCGGATCGCGCAGCATGTAGCCGCGCCCCCACACCGTCTCGATGTACTCGCCCTTGGCATACTGGTTCAGCTTCTTGCGCAGCTTGCAGATGAACACGTCGATGATCTTTACCTCCGGCTCGTCCAGCCCCCCGTACAGGTGATTGAGGAACATCTCCTTGGTGAGGGTGGTCCCCTTCCGCAGGGAGAGCAGTTCCAGCATCTGGTATTCCTTGCCGGTCAGGTGCACGCGCTTGCCGCCCACCTCGACGGTCTTGCCATCCAGGTTGATCTCGATCTCGCCGGTCCGGATCACCGACTGGGCGTGGCCGCGCGAGCGCCGCACCACCGCGTGGATGCGCGCCACCAGTTCCTGCTTGTGGAAGGGCTTGGTGAGATAGTCGTCGGCGCCGACGCCCAGGCTCTTCACCTTCATCTCGATCTCGGCGCTGCCCGAGAGGATCATGATCGGCGTGGCGACCTTGGCCGCGCGAAGGGTGCGCACGACATCCAGGCCGTTCATGTCCGGCAGGTTGAGGTCGAGCAGGATGATATCCTGCTCATAGACCTTGCCGAGGTTGACGCCCTCCTCGCCGAGGTCGGTCGAGTAGACGTTGAAGCCCTCGGACTTGAGGCTGAGCTCGATTCCCCGCGCCACCGCGGCGTCATCTTCGATCAACAGGACGCGCATGCCTTGCCCTCTCTATCGGCGGATATCGTAATCGACGCCAAATGGTTAACGCCTGGTAGCGATTCGGTAGGGTGATTTGGCGAGTCAAGCCAAGCTGCGACCGGAACTTTCTTGATGAATCTTTCGTGATCGACGCCGGGGCGGCCCCAACGGCGCGTAAGAGTCAGCGCTCGGCTTCGTTCTCGGCGCCCCGTCGCAGGGCGTTCAGGTCGTCGCTGATGCGGAAGATCGCCACGTAGAACTCGCAGAACGCCCGCCAGATCAGGCCCATGCCGCCGACGACCAGCAGGCCCACCACCAGCACGGGGATAGCCAGCAGGATCGACGCCCAGCTGCCCTCCCGCCAGGCCACGCCGATGCTCGCCCCGACCACCGAAAAGGCGGCGATGACGATGACGCTCAGGCCAGCCCAATAGACGAGGTGGATCACCTGCCCGGTGATCAGCCGATCGAAGGTGAGCAGGGACCAGATCCGCCCCCGGCGCGAAGCGCGCGCCAAGTCACCCTTGGTCGCAGTCATGAACGCCATCCTTCGCGTCGCCTTTGGAGCCCGTGGAAACTGACGGCTATCAGCGAGACGCCCGGGGAGCAATGCCGACCGCGCCCTCGCCAAACCGCTGCCGAAACACTAAGTGACGCTCCTCATGACCGTCGACGCATTCCTTATCGGCGACGCGGTGGACGCGGCGCGGCTCGCCGTCGGCCTTCCGACCGGGGCGCGGATCGTCGCCGCCATGTCGGGAGGGGTCGACTCCACCGTCACCGCGGCCCTGCTGGCGCGCGCCGGCTACGAGGTGATCGGCGTCACCTTGCAGCTCTACGACCATGGCGCGGCGGTTGGCCGCAGGGGGGCCTGCTGCGCCGGCCAGGACATCCTGGACGCCCGCGCCGCCGCCGACGCCCTCGGCATTCCCCACTACGTGCTCGACTATGAGAGCCGCTTCCGGGAGGCGGTGATCGAGGATTTCGCCGACGCCTACGCCCGCGGCGAGACCCCGATCCCCTGCGTGCGCTGCAATCAGACCGTCAAGTTCCATGATCTCCTGGATGTGGCGCGCGATCTCGACGCCGCCGCCCTGGCCACCGGCCACTATGCGCGCCGAATCGGCGGGGCCGTGCGGAACGAGCTGCACCGCAGCTGCGACCCCGCGCGCGACCAGAGCTATTTCCTGTTTGCGACCACCGCGCTGCAACTGGCCTATCTGCGCTTTCCGCTGGGCGGTCTCGAGAAGAGCCAGGTGCGGGCGGTGGGCGCCGGTCTCGGCCTGACGGTCGCCGACAAGCCCGACAGCCAGGACATCTGCTTCGTGCCCGAGGGGCGCTACACCACGGTGATCGACAAGCTGCGACCGGCCGCCGCCGCGCCCGGCGACGTCGTCCATCTCGACGGCCGGGTGCTCGGCCGTCACGAGGGCGTCAGCCGTTACACCGTGGGTCAGAGGCGGGGTCTCAACATCGCCGTGGGCGATCCTCTGTTCGTGGTGCGCCTGGACGCGGCCCGCCGGGAGGTGGTCGTCGGCCCCCGCGAGGCGCTGCTCGCGCCCGCCCTGAGCCTGAAGGAAACAAACTGGCTTGGAGACGAGGCGACGATCGAGACGGCCGCCGATGCGGCCAGGCCCGTGCTCGCCCGGGTGCGCTCCACCCGCCCGCCGTCGCCGGCTCGGCTGCGGATGGGCGCCGGCGGCGAGGTCGAGGTCGCTTTCGAGACAGCCGAGGAGGCGGTCAGCCCCGGCCAGGCCTGCGTCCTCTACGACGCCGCCGAGCCCAGCCGCGTGCTCGGCGGCGGCTTCATCGCCCACGCCTGCCCCTGAGCACGCCATCGTCACAGACCTCGCCGAAGCCGTCAGACAGAAAGGAACTCCACCGATGTCCGCCGATCCGATCGTCATCGCGTCCTACGCCCGCACCCCCATGGGCGGCTTCCAAGGCAGCCTCGCCGGCGCCACGGCGACCCAGTTGGGGGCGGCGGCGGTGCGGGGCGCCGTGGAGCGGTCCGGCGTCGGCGGCGACAAGGTCGATCAGGTCGTGATGGGCTGCGTGCTTCCGGCCGGGCTAGGCCAGGCCCCCGCGCGGCAGGCCGCCCTGGGGGCAGGCCTGCCGCAGCACGTCCAGGC
This sequence comes from Caulobacteraceae bacterium, assembly GCA_028290905.1. GTDB lineage: Bacteria > Pseudomonadota > Alphaproteobacteria > Caulobacterales > Caulobacteraceae > Acaudatibacter. The sequence goes on from JAQGIW010000171.1 coordinate 21,258, forward strand.
GACCACGGTCAACAAGATGTGCGGCTCGGGCATGCAGGCGGCGATCCTCGCCCATGGCGCGCTCGTGGAAGGATCGGCCGACATCGTCATCGCCGGCGGCATGGAAAGCATGTCCAACGCGCCGTACCTGCTGGCGAAGCATCGCGCCGGCGCCCGCATTGGCCACGACCGGGTGATGGATTCGATGTACCTCGACGGCCTCGAGGACGCCTATGACACCGGCAAGCTGATGGGGGCTTTCGCCGAGGAGACCGCGGCTGCCTATCAGTTCACCCGCGCCGACATGGACCGCTACGCCATCGAGAGCCTCGGCCGGGCCCAGTCCGCGGTGAAGGGCGGCGCCTTCGAGCGAGAGATCGTTGCGGTCGAGATCGCCGGGCGCAAGGGCGTGGAGATCGTGCGCGAGGACGAGCAGCCGCTGAAGGCCGACGCCGCCAAGATCCCGACGCTCAAGCCCGCCTTCGCCAAGGACGGCGCAATCACCGCCGCCAACGCCTCCTCGATCTCCGACGGCGCGGCGGCCCTGGTGCTCATGCGCGCGTCCACGGCCGAACGCCTGGGGCTCGAGCCCGTCGCCCGCATCGCCGGACATGGCGCCCACGCCCATGCGCCCGGCCTGTTCACCACCGCTCCGGCGCCGGCCATGCGCCAGGCCCTGGCGCGCGCCGGGTGGGCGGTGAACGACGTCGATCTCTTCGAGGTCAACGAGGCCTTCGCGGTGGTGGCGATGATCGCCATGCGCGAGCTGGCGATCCCGCGCGAGCGCCTCAACGTCAACGGCGGCGCCTGCGCCCTGGGTCACCCGATCGGCGCGTCCGGCGCGCGCATCCTGGCCACCCTGCTCTCGGCCCTGGAAACCCGTGGGGAAAAGCGCGGCCTGGCGTCACTGTGCATTGGCGGCGGCGAAGCCGTGGCGATGGCGGTCGAGCGAGTCTAGTGTGCTGGATTTGAAGTTCGCCGGTATGCGGGGTCGGGCTGGGTGCGAACTTCAAATCCAAAAAGCACACCAGAATTCAATAGTTTCTAGTGTGGCTGGAGATTCAGAAATTCGCTCCGGAGGCGCCACAAACAGCGTCGAATTTCTGAATCTCCACACTAGGGCGTTCGCCGCCGAAGTGGGAACTGGTTCGGCGATCAGCGAACGCCCCAGTCTATGAGACTAGCGCAAACGCCATCCAGGTGATTCCACCTGGATGGCGTTTGCGCTAGAGCAGGTTGCGATCTGACGGAATCAGATCGCCCGCTCCAGTTCTTTGTTT
>JAQGIW010000177.1 GCA_028290905.1 Caulobacteraceae bacterium
GCCGCCGGCGCGGGCGTCGGAGCGGCGGGCGCGGCCGTCTGGGCGAGCGCGCCCAGCGGGCTCCCCGCGATCATGACCGCCAGGGCAAACCCGGCCAGTCTCTTGAGTTCTCTAAGATGCATCTTCACTTTCCCCTTGTGGCCTGGATTGTCGTTAGAGCGCCGCGGAGCCCGTTTCGCCCGTGCGGATGCGCACCGCGTCCTCGACGGGGAGGACAAAGATCTTGCCGTCACCGATCTTGCCGGTGGCCGCGGCTCCCTTGATCGCGTCCACGGCGGCGGACAGCGTCTCGTCGTCGACGACCGCTTCGAGCTTCACCTTCGGCACGAAATTGACCTGGTATTCCGCCCCGCGATAAATTTCGGTCTGGCCCTTCTGACGGCCATAGCCCTTCACTTCCGATATCGTGAGGCCTTCGACGCCGGCCGCCACAAGGGCTTCTCGAACTTCGTCGAGCTTGAACGGCTTGACGATGGCTATGATGAGTTTCATCGGCTGCTCCCGCTGGACCGAAACTGTCTTTCGGCGCGCTTCTTCGTTATAGAAATTTCAGAACTATCCCCGTTGCCGGCGCGGGCTCGGGTAGGGCCCACAACGGCGAAGGCAGCCTTAACGGCGCCGGGATGGCGGTCCGCTTTCGGAAGCGGAACGTTCGCAATATTGGCGCCTTACGCCCTGCCGGCGAGCATGAAATGAATTTTCCGCCTAAAAATTAGGCGCCGATATTTGCGGCCTGGAGCGTCAAATGCACGTGATGGCGGCAACCCCAGCGGACCTCGCGCGTATTCACCGGACGCGAAGCGGAAAGCTCCGCGACCTTAATGGAAGGTTAACGCCATGAAGATTCTCGCTACGATTTCGATGGTCGCCGCCGTCGGCGCCATGGCCGGCGCGGCCGCGGCCCAGGCGGTCGCCCAGGCCGAGCCCTCCCAGGCGGCCCCGGACACCGCCGCGACCGCGCCCGCCGCCGCTGCCCGCGACACGACGGCCGTCCCCGATCAGGTCCAGACGCCGGCGCCGGCTGCGACGGTGGTGGCCAGCACGATGACGAACGGCCCGATCCCGGACACCCCGGCGAACCGCGCGAAGTACGGCGCCCCGATGTCCCACGCTGGCAAGAGAAGCGCCCCCAGCGGCAATTGACCTCGCAACCTGGAGCCTATTTAGGCTAATCGCCGGGACCCTCCGGTCCTGCCGCCCCTCTCGCTCAAGGAATTACCGCTTGTTCCCACGCCTTTGTCTCGTGTCCGTCACGGCCCTCGCGATCGCGGCTCCCGCCGCGGTCTGGGCTCAGTCGGACACCACCGCCGCCCCGGCGCCCTCCGCCGCGGCGGCCCCGCCGGCCGCAGCGGCTCCAGCCCCTCCGGCATCCCCCAACCTGGCGCCTAACGGCAGCATCTTCACGACGCTGAAATCGTCGGGAGACTTCAAGATCCTGACGAAGGCGCTCGACGCCGCGCAACTCAGCAAGGTGTTGAGCTCCCAGCCGGGCCTCACCCTGTTCGCGCCCACCGATGAAGCGTTCAACGCCTTGCCGCCGGCCGAGCTCACCGCTCTGATGCAGCCCGACAATGCGCCGGTCCTGCAGAAGGTGCTGATCTATCACCTGGTGAACCTCAGCCTCGACAGCAGCAAGATCAAGGGGTCCAAGGGGCAGGTCCCGTCGGTCGAGGCGAGCAAGCTGCAACTCGACGGCAGCGGCACGCCGCTGAAGGTCAACAACGCCGACATCATCCAATCGGACGTGCGGGCGAGCAACGGCATCATCCACGTGGTCGACAAGGTGCTGATCCCCGCGGACGTGACACTCCCCAGCGCCTCCGCGGCGGTCGCTACGCACAACCCAGCCGGCAGCTGAAGACCCGGCCGAGCTTGATGCGAAGGTCGGCGGCCCCTAAAGGGTCGCCGACCTTTTCCTGTTTCCGGACCCCTCGCGTCAGCGCCCTGGAATGACCGCCTCCCGCCCCCTGTCGTTTCAGGACCTGATCCTCGAACTCAACGCCTTCTGGAGCGCCCAGGGCTGCGTGATCCTGCAGCCCTACGACGTCGAGGTGGGCGCCGGCACCCTGCACCCGGCCACGGTCCTGCGGGCCCTCGGCCCCCGGCCCTGGCGGGCGGCCTATGTGCAGCCTTCCCGGCGGCCATCCGATGGCCGCTATGGCGAGAACCCGAACCGGCTGCGCCAATTCCACCAGTACCAGGTGATCCTGAAGCCCAATCCGCCCGACATGCAGGCCCTGTACCTCAAGTCCCTGGAAGCGGTGGGCATCGACCCGACCCTGCACGACATCCGTTTCGTCGAGGACGACTGGGAAAATCCCACCGTGGGCGCCTGGGGTCTCGGCTGGGAGGTGTGGTGCGACGGCATGGAGATCAGCCAGTACACCTATTTCCAGCAGGTCGGCGGTCTAGACGTGTCGCCCGTCTCCGGCGAGCTGACCTACGGCCTCGAGCGGGTGGCCCTCTACGTACAGGGCGTCGACCGGGTCTACGACCTCGCCTTCAACGATCCCCAGGGCCCCGACTTCAAGACCTACGGCGAGGTGTTCCTGGAGAACGAGCGGGAGTTCTCGGCCTTCGGGCTGGAGGTGGCGGATGTGGCTGTGCTCAAGCGCCATTTCGAGGACATGGAGCGGGAGGTTCCCCGCCTTCTGGCCGCGCGGGGACGACAGGGCCAGCCCCTGGTGCTGCCGGCTTACGACCACGTGCTGAAGGCTTCGCACCTGTTCAACCTGATGGACGCCCGCGGCTCGATCGCCGTGGCCGAGCGGCAGAGCTACATCGGGCGCATACGCGACCTGTGCAAGGCGTGCGCCCAGGCCTGGGTGGCGCTGGAAGAAGCGGCCGCCTGACGCGATGGCCCAGTTCCTGCTCGAACTCTTCTGCGAGGAAATCCCCGCGCGCATGCAGGAGGGCGCGACCGCGGACCTCGCCCGTCTGGCGCGCGAAGGCCTCGCCCAGGCCGAACTCGCGTTCGACGAGCCCCGCGCTTTCGCCGGTCCCCGGCGCCTGACGCTCGTGGTCGACGGCCTTCCGGCGGCGCAGACGGACCGGGTCGAGGAGAGGAAGGGCCCCCGGGTCGGGGCGCCGGAGGCCGCGCTGGCCGGTTTCCTGCGCTCGACGGGGGTCGCGCGCGAGACGCTGATCGAGAAGGACGGCGTCTGGTTCGCGGTCCTGGAGCGCGCCGGCCGGCCCACGGCGGAAATTCTGGCGCGGCTCACCGAGACCATCGTGGCGCGGTTTCCCTGGCCCAAGTCCATGACCTGGGGCGACGGCAAGTTGCGCTGGATCCGGCCCCTGCACAGCCTGGTGTGCGTCTTCGACCGCAAGATCGTTCCCGCCGAGATTCCCGGCGTCCGGATCGGGGACATCAGCGAGGGCCACCGGTTCATGGGCCCGCGCCGCCCGTTCCGGGCTCGGGATTTCGATGAGTACCGCGAGGCCCTGGCCGGACACTTTGTGGTCCTTGGCGCCCCCGAACGAAAGCGCCGCATCCTCGAGAAGGCCCGCCCCCTGTGCGCCGCGCGCGGCCTGGAGCTGGTGGAGGACGCCGGCCTGCTGGACGAGGTCGCCGGCATGGTGGAGTGGCCGGTCCCGATCCTCGGCGACATGGATCCCCGGTTCCTTGCCCTGCCGCCGGAGGTGGTCCGCACCTCCATGCGCGTCCACCAGCGCTACTTCGCCGTCCGGCGGGCGGGGGACGGCGCCCTGGCGCCGCACTTCGTCTGCGTGGCCAACATCGAGACCCGCGACGGCGGCGCGCTGATCGCGGCGGGCAACGCGCGCGTGCTGTCCGCGCGGCTGGACGACGCCCGCTTCTTCTGGGACGAGGACCGCAAGGTTCCGCTCGAGGCGCGGCTGGAGACGCTGAAGGGTGTCACCTTCCACGCCCGGGTAGGCACGCTTTTCGAGCGGGTGGAGCGGATCGAGACCCTGGCGCGGGCGCTCGCGCCGGTGGTGGGGGCGGACCCGGATCTCGCGGCGCGCGCTGCGCGGCTGGCTAAGGCGGACCTGGCCACCGGCATGGTCGGCGAGTTCCCCGAACTGCAGGGGGTGATGGGCGGCTACTACGCCGCCGCCCAGGGCGAGCCCGAGGCCGTCGCCCAGGCCGTGCGCGACCATTACAAACCCCAGGGGCCCAGCGATTCCGTTCCCACGGCGCCTGTCACGGTGGCGGTGGCCCTGGCCGACAAGCTGGACAGCCTCGCCGGCTTCTTCGCGATCGGCGAAGCGCCCACCGGCTCGCGCGATCCGTTCGCCCTGCGTCGCGCGGCGCTGGGCGTCATCCGCATCCTGTTCGAAAATGACGTGCGGGCGTCGGTCGGGCGCCTGGCGGGCCTCGCCGATACGAGCGGGTCGGGCCAGGCGGGCGCCGTGGCGGCGTTCTTCGCCGACCGCCTGAAGGTCCTGCTGCGCGACCAGGGCCGGCGCCACGACCTGGTGGACGCGGTGTTCGCCCTGGGCGACGACGATCTGGTCCGCCTGGCGGCGCGGATCGAGGCGCTGGGCGCGTTCCTCAGCTCAGAGGACGGGGCCAATCTGCTGGCCGGCTCCAAGCGCGCCGCCAACATTCTCGCCGCGGAGGCCAGGAAGGGGCCGTTGCCGGAGGGCGGGCCGGTGCGCACCGCCGCCCCGGCCGAGGAGGCCGCCCTGTTCGACGCCCTGGCCGCCCAGCGGCCGCTCATCGACGCCGCCCTGGCGCGCGAGGATTTCGCCGGCGCCATGCGCGCCCTGGCGTCCCTGCGCGCGCCGGTGGACGCCTTCTTCGACAAGGTCCTGGTGAACGCCGAAGAGCCGGATGTGAGGGCCAATCGGCTTCGCCTGCTGGCCGCGGTCCAGAGGGAGATGAGCAAGATCGCGGACTTCTCGGCGATTTCGGGCTAGCTTGCCGCCGAAGCGACGTTTCCGCGCGACGGTTGTTGAGGACGGGTGAGAATGACGAAGGCCGCCACGACGATTTCCACCAGGACCCGGTGGGTCTACGCCTTCGGCGGCGGCGCGGCCGACGGCGGCGCCCACATGAAGGAGCTGCTGGGCGGCAAGGGGGCGAACCTCGCCGAGATGTCCGCCCTGGGCCTGCCGGTGCCCCCGGGCTTCACCATCACCACCGAGGCCTGCAACCACTATTTCGACAAAGGCCGCACCCACCCCGGCGACCTCGCCGAACAGGTGAGCGCCGCGCTCGCCCGGGTCGAGGCGCTGGTGGGGAAGGGCTTCGGCGACGCCGCCAACCCGCTGCTGGTCTCCGTCCGCTCCGGCGCCCGCGCCTCGATGCCGGGGATGATGGACACCGTCCTCAACCTCGGCCTCAACGACCAGACGGTGGAGGGCCTGGCGCGGCTGGCGGGCGACCGGCGGTTCGCCTTCGACAGCTACCGGCGGTTCATCCAGATGTACTCCAACGTGGTGCTGGGCCTGGACCACCACATGTTCGAGGAGATCCTCGACGACAAGAAGGACGTGCTGGGGGTCACCATCGACACCGCGCTGGGGGCCGACGACTGGCGCGCCGTCGTCGCCGACTACAAGGCCGAGGTGCTGCGCGAACTGGGCGAACCCTTCCCGCAGGACCCTCAAGCCCAGTTGTGGGGCGCGATCGGCGCGGTGTTCGACAGCTGGATGAACGACAGGGCGCAGTTCTACCGCCGCCTGCACGACATCCCCGAGGCCTGGGGCACGGCGGTCAATGTGCAGTCGATGGTGTTCGGCAACATGGGCGAGACCAGCGCCACGGGCGTCGCCTTCACCCGCAATCCGTCGACGGGCGAGAACCGGCTCTACGGCGAGTTCCTGATCAACGCCCAGGGCGAGGACGTGGTGGCCGGCATCCGCACCCCGCAACCCCTGACGCGGGCGGCGCGCGAGGAGATGGGCGAGACGGCGCCCTCCATGGAAGAGGCGATGCCCGAGGTCTACGGCCAGTTCAGCGAGGTGGTGGGCCGCCTCGAGCGCCACTACCGCGACATGCAGGACATCGAGTTCACCGTCGAGCGCGGGCGGCTCTACATGCTGCAGACGCGGGGCGGAAAGCGCACCGCCAAGGCGGCGCTGAAGATCGCCGTCGACATGGCGACGGAGGGGCTGATCACCCGCGACGAGGCCATCCTGCGCGTCGATCCGGCGTCGCTGGACCAGCTCCTGCACCCCACCATCGACCCCAACGCCGAGCGCGAGATAATCGCCACCGGCCTGCCGGCCTCGCCGGGAGCGGCGACCGGCAAGATCGTGTTCACGGCCGAGGCGGCCGAGCGCGAGGGGGCCCTCGAGCCGGTGATCCTGGTGCGCGAGGAGACCTCGCCCGAGGACATCCGCGGCATGGACGCCGCCCGCGGCGTCGTCACGGCGCGGGGCGGCATGACCAGCCACGCGGCGGTGGTGGCCCGGGGCATGGGGCGCGCCTGCGTCTGCGGCGCGGCCGAGCTTGTCATCGACGCCAAGGCGGGCGAGATGCGCGCCCGAGGTCGCGTCTGGCGCGAGGGTGACGTGATCACCATCGACGGCTCGCTCGGCGAGGTGCTGGCGGGGTCCATCGCCATGATTGAGCCCGAGCTGTCGGGCGACTTCCGCCTGCTGATGGGCTGGGCCGACGCCGTGCGCCGCCTGAAGGTCCGCGCCAACGCGGAGACCCCCCTCGACGCCCGCACCGCCCGGCAGTTCGGGGCCGAAGGCATCGGCCTGGTGCGCACCGAGCATATGTTCTTCGACGAGGATCGGCTGGCGGCGGTGCGCGAGATGATCCTGGCCGACGACGAGGCCGGCCGCCGCGCGCCCCTCGAACGCATCCTGCCCATGCAGCGGGGCGACTTCGTCGAGCTGCTGAACATCATGGACGGCTATCCCGTCACCTTCCGCCTGCTCGACCCGCCGCTGCACGAGTTCCTGCCCCACACCGAAGCGGAGGTGGCGGCGGTGGCCCAGGCCACGGGCCTCGACGCCGCCAAGCTGCTGCGCCGCGCCGCCGAACTGCGTGAGACCAACCCCATGCTTGGCCACCGCGGCTGCCGCCTCGGCATTTCCTATCCTGAGATTTACGAGATGCAGGTGCGCGCGATCATCGAGGCGGCCTGCGAGGTGGCGGCGTCGGGCAAGGCCGCGCCGGCGCCTGAGATCATGCACACGCTGGTGGCCAAGGCCGAGGAGATGAACATCCTGCGCGGCCTGACCGACCGGGTGGCCAAGCAGGTGATGTCCGAACGCGGGGTGACGATCAACTACACGGTGGGGGCGATGATCGAGCTGCCACGCGCGGCCCTCGCCGCCGGCGAAATCGCGAAGAGCGCCGAGTTCTTCTCGTTCGGCACCAACGACCTGACCCAGACCACCTTCGGGATCAGCCGCGACGATTCCGGGCGGTTCCTGAACACCTACATCGACAAGGGCGTCTTCGAGAAGGACCCCTTCGTGTCCATCGACGCCGAGGGCGTGGGGGCCCTGGTGCGCCTGGGGGCGGAGCGCGGGCGGGCGGCCCGCCCGGGGATGAAGCTCGGCATCTGCGGCGAGCACGGCGGCGACCCGGCCTCGATCGCCTTCTGCGAGAGCGTCGGCCTCGACTATGTGAGCTGCTCGGCCTACCGGGTGCCCATCGCCAGGCTCGCGGCCGCCCAGGCGGCCCTGGGCGCGCGCGCCGCGGCGTCGCAGGCCGCCCTGAGCGTTCGCAAGGACTGACCGCCGTGTCGGACTCGCCCCTGGAGGAGATGGAGGCGCACGAGCACGCCGAACACGCCGCGCACGCCGCCCACGAGAACAGCCCCCTGATCTCCCAGGTCACCATGACCATCGCGGTGATGGCGGTGATCGCCGCCATCGGCGCCAGCCTGGAGACCACCGAGGGCGACAAGACCATTGTCGCCAAGAACGAGGCGGTGCTGCAGCAGAACCGGGCGACCGACGCCTGGAACGAGTACGAGGCCAAGAGCGTCAAGAAGAACCTCTACGCCATCGCCGCCGACCAGCCGGGACCCAAGGCAACCGCCTACGCCAAGGTCGCGGCCCAGAACGCCGCCGACCAGAAGACCATCCAGGTCCAGGCCAAGGGATTCGAGGCCGCCCGCGACAAGTGGAGCAAGGCTGCCGAGGTGCACGAAAAGCGCCACGGCCGCCTGACCATCGCCTCGACGCTGTTGCACATGGCCATCGCCATCGCCACCCTGGCCATCATCCTGCAGAAGCGCTGGCCCTGGCTGACGGCCATCGCGCTGACGGTGGCGGGGCTGGGGATCGGAGCCTGGGCGTACCTGTAGCCGCGGACCGCGGGCGTCCCGCCCGCGTTTTAAGCAAGAGCGAGCTGGAAGCCCGCCGCTCAAGCCATGAAAATTCGGCGCCACCTTCCGCGGCCCCGATGACCACACGATGAGAAAGAACAGACGAATTATCGCATAATGCAATGTCTAGGTCAATGCGGGCTGGACGCCTGGCCTTGTCAGGCCCGCCGCGATTTGTCCCCGGCCCTAGGTGAGGACCGGTTTTCGACTGACCTGGCTGAACGGTGACCAGGGGAGGCGGGTCTTGAAGACTTCGGAGGGTTGCTCCGGCCAGCCGTCGTCGGTCCAGCGGGACCAGTCGGGCTTAAGGCCGAGGTCGGCGCAGAGCCGCTCGACCACCTCGCGCAGCGGTTCATCCTCGACGTCGATGTAGGCGACATCGTTGGTCAGGCGCTCCTCGAGCGCCTAAAGGAGGTCGCTGCTGTCGCGTTCGGATTCGGATTCCGTAGAGATGACCATGGCCACCTGTTCCGCCACCTTGTCGCAGGCGGCGGCGGCGCGGACCATCCCCGCCCGGGCGGCGCGCGCCTCGCCTTCCTGCCGACGGACGGCGCGCACGGCAATCTCGCCGGCGCGCAAGGCGCGGAGCGACTCTTCGAGGCGGCCGGCGAGATCGAGGGTGAGGCGCACGGCGCGGGAGAGCTTGGCGAAGTCATCGGCCGCGTAGGTCGAAGACGTCTCCTCCACCGCGGCATCGGTCGGCGCGGCCTCCTCGGCCAGGGCCCGCCCGGTCACACCGCCATCCTCATGGCCATCTCGGCCAGTTCGTCGAGCAGACGCAGGCGGTGCTCGACGCGGGCGACGGACGCCGCCAGCAGGCCGGCTTCGTCGACCGCCGCAGGGGCGTCGGCGGGCGGATCGAGCAGGGACGCCGGGGAGGGGGTGCGCGGCTCCTCGAGGGTGAGCCGGGCGATATAGCCGGACCGGCTTTCCCGGCGGCGCGCGCGGGCGTCCAGGCGTTTCAGCGCGCGGCGCGGCGAGGTGATGTTCACGCGCTCGGTCGTATCGTCGAGCAGCGCCGGATCGAGGCTGATGACGCCGAACGCCCAGCACGGACCCGAGGCTGGAAGGCGCGGGGACAGCGCCGCCGGCATCCAGTGTGGCGTCGATCCAGGCCGCCGCCTCCTCGGCCCTGGCGAGGGCGTCGTCCAGGGTGTCGCCCGCCGAGAAGCAGCCAGGCAGGTCGGGCACGACCACCCCGAAAGCGGTGGTCTCGTCCCCCGGTTCGATGGCGATGGGATAGCGCATGAGCCGTTCCTCAACGCCCCGCCTGCCGGCGGATCGCGGCGACCAGCCCGACCCCGAGGTCCTTTTTCGGATGCGGGACGACGACATGGCCGGGACGATCGCCGTGTTTGAACAGGTGCTGCGAGCCTCGGACCCGATCCAGCGCCCACCCTGCCGCCGTGGGCTCCCGGATCGGGTCCGCGCGCTGCGTCGTGCGCACGATACAACGGAGGTCGTTCTGTGCAATGGACCTGACGGCGCCGGATGGCGGAGTGTGGCTCATCTCGGACGGTTGGAGAGTCCGCATAGTGCGCACTGGACGAGCTGAGTCATCGGGTACAATGCTGCTAGCGTAGCCAGCCGAGCGGAACCAGTGGGCGAATTTGCGATAAACTTCATCTTCTTGATTTTGACCCTGGCCCTCGCCGTGCTCGGAGCCGCGGTGGGAGCGTGGCTTCAACAACGAAGCTGGAAGTATCAGAATTGGGAAAAGCTGAGGAGCGATCGAACTAGAGCGGCGCTAGCAACGGTCGAGCAGGCGTCAGAGATGGTAGACAAACGCCTCTATCGCCAAAGGCGGTTTCTCTGGGCGATTCGGCGGGGAAGTCCGGTCGAGATCGAGACCGAGCGGCAAGAATATCGTTCCGCCCTTTTCCAGTGGATGGACAATCTAGGCAGGACGAAGGCTGAGCTGTGGGTGTCTTTCGATAAGTGGACGGCAATGAGCTTTGAAACGCAAATTCATGATCGCCTCGCCCGGAACGGCCGCCGTATTGAGTTGGCGCTCCGAACGGGACATGGAACGAACCTGACCGACGAGGAGCGGGACTTAGATCGTCTCGGTCGCTCGTCCTACGAGTTCATGCATCGCCTGCTCGAACGCATTCAGCGCGAAGAGATTAACGGCCTTGAGGGCCGGAACGAACTCTCGTACCGCAACTGGGACAATCTCAGCTCGGGCTTCCTACTGGCGCGTCTGTTCGGTCTTGTGGCGTAGCGCTAGGCCGTAGCTCATGCGCCTTCGTACGCGCTTTGCCCACCGCGGGGCGACCGCTGCGACGGCGTTGAGGTAGGCATCGCTATCCAGAATTGGATGAAGCTGCTGTTGCTCGGCTGACTCTCGCACGACCTTCGGGAGCGGATAGACCAGCAGGCTTGCGAGGAGGGCGGCCTGCTTCGGATCGAGGTTGGGGGACGGTGTCGAATAGAGGAGGTCCGAGGCTTGGTCGCATCCTCTCAAGCGGTACCCGAAATAGGCGGTCGACAGATATGTCCTGAGAATATCGCGCTTCGAAAGACGGTAGCTGAGAATCCAGGCTAGCAGCAATTCCCGCCCCTTTCGACGGAAGGTCCGCTCCCGCCTCTCTAATATGGTCCGGACGAGTTGCTGTTCGATTGTACTAACGCCGCCGACGCGCTTAAAAGTGACGAGCTGCCGTAACACACGTGGCACAGCGCGAAAATCTATGCCGGCGTGTTCGAAAAACCAGCGGTCCTCAAGTAGAAGTGTGAGTTTTTCGATTTCGGTCTCTCCGGCAGCCCAGATGATCGGATCGAAGCCATAGCGGATCGACGTGATCTTTTCGAGCAACCAATCCATTTGAAGATTTAGTGTGAAGAGAAAAGACTTCAGTCCTGGTGGCGGACGTCGCCCCCATCCGTCGCCATCGAACAATCGTGGTTGGGAGCCTTCGAAGCTCATTTATTCCACACCCCAGATCGCACCATACCACGATGCAATGATGTCGATACCACGAAGTAATGTTGTCGATCGTATCATCAAATCGGGCGTGGGAGCGCCGCGACACCGAATGGCCGCCTGCCGCCTGCCGCCTGGCCTAGACAGCGGAACGACCTCTTTCTGGAAGTGCGCTCGTGACCGTAGCGCATTCTCGCCGCGTCGGATCACACGGCTGCGGTCGCCAAGGCCGTCGTTCCGAACCGCTGCTCAGGGTGGAAAGCGGTCATTTTGGGTCCTATCGCTAGGCCGCCTGCCATGGTGCAACCTCTTTTGCTCGCGCTCATCGATACTCGCGCGCAAATCCTGAATCGCCTTGGCGGAGACGTCCAAGCGGAATATCGGACAACCTAAGCTGGATTCCGCTTTTGCTTGCTTGAGGTCGAACTTCGCAGTCTCTTGAGTTTCGAACGCCTCGACAAGATCGGGGTGTGGCGCTCGCGTATGACTGAACATCCAGTAAGCCATTATGTCCGCGACTTCGATGCCAGGTGAGGCTCCCTTTACCACAAACGTCACACTCTTGATTGTGCTTTCCCAATCGGTCTCGTCGATATTTGTAAAGCCGGCAAATATACGGTTGATATCTCCCGCATTCTTGTGGCCAGATTCTAGAACGATATGCAAAATGGCCTTCGGATCGTCTATAAATCTGCGCAGATTTCTGGCCATCCACCCCAGCAAGAAGCGAAAGCAAAGCCCATAGGCACTATCCAATTGCTCTTTCTTCGGTTTTGGGGTTCTCAAATACAGATTATTGTATTCATCAAGCGTTAATACGAAGGAAAAGCCAAACATCATTCGTCGTGCAAGGAGCCTGTCAGTGTAGGCCAAGAACGCATCTGTCTGCGTCTTCGACCAACCCCTAAAATCACCGCGACCAGCGCGGAATTCCTTGCTGTGAAAGTGCTGAAAACCGTATTTAAGCTTGAGCTTCCGCCAGCGGATTTCAAAGTCGCGCCATTTCACGGCGGAAGCTAGGAAGCCGCCCAACACGATGCATGGCGAGTCGCTTCCATGCGTGCCGCTCTCATCAACGTAGGCGGTCAGGTACATCCAGGCGCTCTCAGGCTCCCATCTGTGAAAGAGCCCGAATGAGATCGATTCGGCAAAGGCGGGTTCGGCACAAACTAAGAACATGGGGGCGGGAGCGGGCGGTTCAAGGCCAAGCTCTCTGAAGCGGCGTGCAAGCTATGGCGCGGACTTCGCCACCGCCTGCTTTCCGGATGGATCGCAATGTTCGCTCTTGACGCTTCTCTACCGACCGTCACCGAGCCCCGCGGCCGCGCGAGACCCTCCTCTTCTGACCGACCCGCGGGCTTCACCCCGCCGGCTTCTTCTCCGGCGCCGACGCGGGTGGGGATGGCGGCGGGGTCTCCGGGATGGGCTCGTTCAGGAGAGGGATGATGAGGGCGTTGAGCGCGTCGATGTCGAAGGCGGCCGCCTTCGCGTAGACGATCTTTCCGGATCGATCGATGACGTAGTTGGTCGGTACGGCCCCCACATCGCGATAGGGTCCCTTCA
>JAQGIW010000200.1 GCA_028290905.1 Caulobacteraceae bacterium
CGTCGAGGCCGGCCATCAGCATGGCGGTGAAGCAGAGGTAGGGGTTGCCCATCGGGTCCGTGAAGCGGACCTCGATGCGCTTGCCCATCGTGCTCTCGACGTGCGGGATGCGGATCGAGGCGGAGCGGTTGCGGGCCGAATAGGCCAGCTTCACCGGCGCCTCGTAACCCGGCACCAGTCGCTTGTAGGAGTTGGTGGTGGAGTTGGTGAAGGCGTTGATCGCCTTGGCGTGCTTGATGATGCCGCCGATGTACCACAGGCAGAGGTCGGAAAGCCCGGCGTACTTGTCGCCGGCGAACAGGGGCTTGCCGGCGTTCCAGATCGACTGGTGGACGTGCATTCCCGAGCCATTGTCGCCGAACATCGGCTTGGCCATGAAGGTCGCGGTCTTGCCGTAGGAGGCGGCGACATTCTGCACCACGTACTTATAGAGCTGCAGGCGGTCGGCCATGGTGATCAGGTCGGAGAACTTCAGGCCCAGCTCGTGCTGCGCCGGCGCCACCTCGTGGTGGTGCTTCTCGGGCTGCATGCCCAGTTCGCCCATCACCGCCAGCATCTCGCCGCGCAGGTCCTGGGCGGAGTCCACCGGATTGACCGGGAAGTAACCGCCCTTGGGGCCTGGCCGGTGGCCCATGTTGCCTTCTGGATAGATTTTGCCGGTGTTCACCGGCAATTCGCTGGAGTCCAGGGAATAGGCGGTGTCGTGCGGCGCGGTGGACCAGCGCACGTCGTCGAAGATGAAGAACTCGGCCTCGGGGCCGAAATAGACGGTGTCGCCGACGCCCGACGCCGCGGTGTAGGTGAGCGCCTTGCGGGCGATCGAGCGGGGATCGCGGTTGTACGGCTCGTTGGTGTCCGGGTTGAGCACGTCGCAGGTGAGGCACATCGTGGTCTGCTGGTAGAACGGATCGATGTAGGCGCTCGCCAGGTCCGGCCGCAGCTTCATGTCGGACTCGTTGATCGCCTTCCAGCCGGCGATCGACGACCCATCGAACATGGTGCCGTCGTTGAGGAAATCATCGTCGACCAGGTCGATGTCGAAGGTGACGTGCTGCAGCTTGCCGCGAATGTCGGTGAAGCGCACGTCGACGTATTTGACTTCCTTTTCCTTGATCTCGGCCAGGATGTCAGTGGATGTCATCATTGATCTTAAGACCCTCTTTAGACTGATTTAGATGGCGCTCGCGCCCGTTTCGCCGGTCCGAATTCGAACAACCTCAAGGACTTCCGACACGAAGATCTTGCCATCGCCGATACGCCCGGTGCGCGCCGCCGCCTGGATGGCGTCGACCGCTCTCGAGAGTTGATCGTCCGCGACGACGACCTCAATTTTGATCTTGGGCAGAAAGTCAACAACATATTCCGCCCCTCGATAGAGTTCAGTTTGGCCCTTCTGACGGCCGAAACCTTTCGCCTCAAGCACGGTCATGCCCTGCAGACCAAGCTCCTGCAGCGCCTCCTTCACATCATCGAGCTTGAAAGGCTTTATAATTGCTTCGATTTTTTTCATCAACTCCGACCCGTTGCGGCGGGGGCCCGGTCAAGTTCGAACTGCATGAGGCGTCCTGGGCGCACAAGAGGCCGTCCGGATCGGCCTATGTCAATCGGCTGGGCGCCCAGCTCCAGCCTAAAAATGTGGCTCGGATCGCCTAAAAATTAATCTCGCCGCGGAAGCCCTTGCGGTCGCCGCCGACGGTCCTAGAACCGTCGCGCCGGAGCGGGAGATCGAATGGGAACGCAGGCCAAGACGCCGGTGCTGATCGGGGCGTCGCAATTCACCTGGCGGGGCGGGGCGGAGACCGCGCCGGCGCCGCTCGGCCTCGTCACGCGCGTGGCGCGCGGGGCGGCCGGCGATGCCGGCCTGTCGGAAAGCGACCTCCGGGGCCTGGACGGGATCGGCGTCGTCGGCTTCACCCTCGACGCGCCGGGGGCCCTGGCCGAGCTGCCGGTCCCGCGCCTCGTCAATCCGCCGGCCAGCCTGGCCAAGGCGCTGGGCGCGGCGCCGCGCTGGTCGGCCTACACCCACATGGGCGGCAACAGCCCCCAGCACCTGATCAATCTGGTTTGCGAGAGAATCGCGCGGGGAGAGATGGATTTCGCCCTGGTCGTCGGGGCTGAGTTCCTGGGCTCGGTGATGAGGCGTCTCGCCCGCGGCGTTCCTTTCGTGGGCTACGACGACGCGGAGACCACGCCTCCCGAGCGCGTGGGCGATCCCCGGCCCGGCGTCACCCCCCACGAGGAGGCCCATGGCCTGGGCCTGCCGGTCAATATGTATCCGATGTTCGAAAACGCCCTGCGGGCTCGCGACGGCCGCTCGTTGGAGGCGCACCAGCAACGGATGGGCAGGCTGTTCGCGCCGTTCACCCGGGTCGCCGCCGCCAATCCCCACGCCTGGTTCCAGGTCGAGCGGTCGCCGGAGGAATTGATCGCGGTCGGCCCCGAAAACCGGATGATCGGCTATCCCTATCCGAAATATCTGAACGCCATCATGCAGGTTGACCAGTCCGCCGCGGTGCTGATCGCCAGCGCCCAGAAGGCGGGCGAGCTCGGCGTTGCCGAGGATCGCCTGGTCTATCTGCACGGCTGCGCCGACGCCGCCGACCTTTGGTTCCCCCTGGAGCGGCAGAACTACCACTCGAGCCCGGCCATGCGGCTGACCGGCCAGAGGGCCCTGGAGATGGCGGGGATCGGCGTCTCGGACCTGACCCACATCGACCTCTATTCCTGTTTCCCGTCCGCGGTGGAGGTCGGCGCCGAATCCTTGGGCCTCGCCCTGGACGATCCCCGGGGGCTGACGGTGACGGGTGGGCTGCCGTACTTCGGCGGCCCCGGAAACAACTACGCCCTGCACGCGATCGCGACGCTGGTCCATCGGCTGCGCGGGCGGCCGGACGACTGGGGGCTCTCGACCGCCAACGGCTGGTTCCTGACCAAGCAGTCGACCGGGGTCTATTCCGCCCGTCCGCCGCGCGGCCCCTTCGAGCGCGAGGATCCGGCGATCATCCAGCGGTCCATCGACGCCCTCGATCATCCGCCGATCACCGAGGCGCCGGAAGGCCCGGCCACGGTGGAGACCTATACGGTGGTCCACGCGAGGCAGGGCTATCGCATGGGGATCGTGATCGGCCGCGATGCGGAGGGGCGGCGGTTCGTGGCCAACACGCCCCGCGACGAGGCGACCCTGCGGGGCATGGAAGCCGCCGAACAGATCGGCCGGCGCGGCGTCGTCAGCCGGATGCAGGCTGGGGGCCCAGGGGACCACCGTCGCAACCTCTTCGTGCCGGAGTAATTGCCGTTGACGCTCTATCTGATCCGCCACGGCAAGCCCGCCGCCGCCTGGGGCGATGACGAGGATCCCGGCCTCGACGAGACCGGGCATGGCCAGGCCCGCGCCATCGCCGAACGGCTGACGGCCCTGCCGGAGGCGGAGCGGCCGCGGGCGGTGGTCAGCTCGCCCCTGAGGCGGTGCCGGGAGACCGCCCAGCCCCTGGCCGACGCCCTGGGCGTCGCGCTGGAGATCGACCCGGCGGTGGGGGAAATCCCGACTCCCGTGGCGCTGAACCTCGCCGAGCGCCCGGCTTGGCTGCGCTCGGCCTTCACCGGCGCCTGGGCCGATATCGAGGGCGACATCGACTATGAGGCGTGGCGCCGGCGGGTCGCCGACGCGGTGGCCCGGCGGCCGAACGCCGCGATCTTCAGCCACTTCGTGGCCATCAACGCGGTGCTCTCCGTAGTCACCGGCGACGACCGGGTGATCGGCTTTCGGCCGGACCACACCTCCGTGACCACCCTCGCCGTCGGAGGTGGCGCGATCACCCTGGTCGCCCGCGGCGACGAGGCGGTGACGGGGGTCCTATGACGGCGACCGCCGCGCCTTCTCCCCGCGAGATCCTCACCGTCGCCCAGATGGCCGAGGCGGACCTGGCGGCGATCGCGGCCGGCACGCCCGGCGTCGTGCTCATGGAACGCGCGGGCCGCGCGGTGGCCGACGCGATCGAGGCGCGGTTCGCGCCCTGTCCCACCACCGTGCTGGTCGGGCCCGGGAACAACGGCGGAGATGGCTACGTGGTCGCCCGGCTGCTGCAGGAGCGAGGCTGGCCGGTCCGCGTCGAAGCCCTTGCGCCCGCGCGATCGGCCGACGCCCAGGCCGCCGCCGCGACGTGGACCGGCGCCGTGGAGCCGTTCAACCCGCGTGGAACCGCCGCAGAGCTGATCGTCGACGCCCTGTTCGGGGCCGGACTCGACCGCCCGCTGGCCCCCGAACCGGCCCGCCTGGCGCTGGCCCTGGACCGGGCCGGGACCCCGGTGGTGGCGATCGACGTTCCCAGCGGCCTGGCCGGAAACAGCGGCCAGCCCCTCGGCGGAGTCTGCTTCCGCGCCCAGCTGACCGTGACCTTCCACCGCCGCAAACCGGCGCATGCGCTGCAGCCGGGCCGCACCCTGTGCGGCGAGGTCGTGGTCGGCGACATCGGCCTTGGCGAGAAGAGGGCGGGCCAAGCCGCCGCGGGCGCGGCGCCCGTCACCTTGTTCGAGAACGCGCCGGAGCTCTGGCGGGCGCGGCTTCCGTGGCCGGCGGT
>JAQGIW010000204.1 GCA_028290905.1 Caulobacteraceae bacterium
GGAGGGGACGGCCTCGACCTTGCGGGGTCTTGCCGAGACGATCGGCAAGGTGGGGCTGTTCTCCTCGTTCTACACCGACCGGGGCAGCCATTATTTCGTGACGCCCAAGGCCGGCGAGAAGGTGTCCCGGGCGCAGCTCACCCAGGTCGGCCGCGCCCTCCAGGAGTTGGGCATCCGGCACATCGCCTCCTACAGCCCCCAGGGTCGCGGGCGGATGGAGCGGGTGTGGGGAACCTTGCAGGGCCGGCTGCCGCAGGTTCTGCGCCTCGAGGAGATCGGGACGATCGAGGCGGCCAACCGCTTCCTCGCCCAGACCTACATCGACGCGCACAACGCCAGGTTCGCGGTGGCGCCGGAGGAGGAGGGAACGGCGTTCGTTCCCTTCGTCGGGGATCTGGGCGCGATCCTGTGCGTCAAGCATCACCGCACCGTGGGCAACGACAACTGCATTCGGTTCGGCAAGCTGGACCTGCAGATCCCGGAGCAGCGCCACCGAAGGCACTACGTCCGCGTCACCGTCGAGGTGCGTCAGTACGACGACGGCGCGCTGGCCATTTTCCACGGACCGCGCCGGCTGGCCGACTACACCGCCGACGGCGTCCTTATCAGCGGAGAAACCAACGCCAGATCAGCCGCTTAAGCCCGCTCGGCGGCGGGCCTGTGGATTTGTGGACGAGCTCCGCTCGCCCACAACCCCACAGGCTCAACCACAACGGAAGCGGACATTTAATGTGTTACGAAAACCGGACATCTTTACGTGCTCTCGACAGGAGATTTTTCACGCTATGAGATACGAATCTCGGCTCTGAGCAGGAGCGGGAGGGCGGCCATGCAAATCGGGAAACTCGGCGTCTGGATGAGCCAGGAGATGCTGACCGCCGCCGACGCTGTGGCGCAGGCGCGCAGGGTGGAGGCCTGGGGCTACGGCGCGCTCTGGCAGCCCGAGGCGTTGGGCCGAAACGTGCTGGTACACTCCGGCTGGATCCTGGCGCACACCACCTCGCTGGTCGTCGCGACCGGGATCGCCAACATCTACGGCCGCGACGCGATGGCCTGCGCCGGGGCTCAGCTCGCCCTCGCCGAGGCCTCGAACAACAGGTTCCTCCTCGGGCTCGGCGTCTCGCACATGCCGCTGGTCGAGGGCGTGCGCCGCCACGCCTACGGCAAACCCGTCGCGACCATGCGCGAGTATCTTACCGCCAAGGCCAGCGCGCCCTACATGGCGCCGCGGCTCGGCGCGACGCCGCCGACGCTGGTCGCGGCGCTCGGACCCAAGATGCTGGCGCTATCGGCCGAGCTGGCCGATGGCGCGCATCCCTACAACGTCACGCCCGAGCACACCGCGCGTGCCCGCGGCATCCTGGGGCCCGGCAAGCTGTTGTGTCCCGAACAGATGGTGCTGCTCGAGACCGACCCGGCCACGGCCCGCGCGGCCGCCCGCCGGACGCTGGCGGTGTATCTGCCGCTGCCGAACTACGCGAACAACTGGTTCACCCTAGGCTTCACGAGCGACGACGTCGCCAACGGCGGATCGGACCGACTGGTGGACGCCATGGTCGCCTGGGGAGACGAGGGAGCGATTCGCGCACGCATCCAGGCCCACTGGGACGCCGGCGCCGACCACGTGTGCATCCAACCGCTGAGCGTCGCCGAAGACCCCATGGCTCCCGCCGACGAACGGATCCTGGAACTGCTCGCGCCGGCCCGGAACTGACGCACGGACGGCGACCGACGACTGGTCCGGCCTCTGCGTCGCGCGCTGAGCCTGGCGAGGATCAACCCCTGCCCATCGAAACGATGGGCTCGAAGCAGCCGAGGATAAGGCGCTTCGCATCGAAAGGCGGCTCCCCGGCGGTATCCATGCGCGCGTCCTGGTGCATCCTTTCGTCGGCGGCATAGAAACTCGCCTTGTCGGGCCAGATTTGCCAGGTGAGGACGATCTTCTCGCCGTCTTTCGCAGCGACCGCGCGGCGGAAGTCGGTCTGTTTGCCGTCGGGAACGAAGTCCTCCCAACACTCGACAATCTCCAGACATCCATAGTCCTTGAAGAACTTCGCTCCGCTCTCAGCCCACTGGCGATAGGCCTCGATCTTTTCCCCGGGCACAGGGATCACGAGGCCGGCGACGTACATGGTTCAGGCTCCTTCGGATCCAAGGCGCAACCGGATGTCCCGGTATGCCGCCGCTATAAATTCGCTCAGCGCGGCGGCGTTCGCCTGTTGAGCCAAGCGCAATTTCACATGCCGCATGCGTTTGCCTGCGCCTTCCAGAAGGCGCGCGGGATCGTCGAGGGCCGCGCCGTAGAAGAAGCCGACGTTCGCATGGGTCCTGAAGACGTTGACGTATCCAAATGGCGCGTCCTCCACGCACGCGACGGGGCAGCCATCGTGCATAAGCTCGCGGACGTCGGCGCCGGAGCTGCGCAGATGTTCAAACCACGTGCGCGCGATCCATCGCAGCGCGTCGTCCGGCTCAGGGCGCCAGGCGTCGATCTCCCGGTCCAGTCGGACCGGGCCGGAGAACCAGGCGTCGATCGCCGGCTCCCGTCTGACCGCGCCGGAGAGCCGAAAGAGCTGGCTCATCCGGCCGCGAGTCTGGCCTGGTCTGTCCCAAGGCCGGGACCCAGGTCCTCCAGCGCGAGCTTCGCGGCGAGCCGGCGCGCCGCGTCGGCCTGGGCGGGCTCGCGATGGATCTGCATGTAGCGGGCAAGCACGAGAAAGCGCTCGTTCCGATCGAGATCGCCACTGCGCTCCGCCAGCTCGGCGGTGACCCGCTCGACCATCGGATGGAAGGCGGGCCGGCGGCCATCGATGTCGGTGAAGTCGTACTCGTGGGCGAGATCGGCGGCGAACAGCACCTGGCCCGCCTTGCGACGCACATCAGGATCGGCGGCAAGCGCCGCGACGGCCCGGCCGACGAAGAAGGGAGACTCCGACTCGGCGAAGAAGGGGTCCTTGGCGACCGCGTCGCGCCAGTTGGCCTCCGATACGCCGAAGTGGCTAAGCACCGCCTCGGAGCGCAGGAAGCCCGGGCACAGGGCGAGCGCGGTCACGCCCGTTCCGATAAGGTCCCAGGCCATGGCGTAGCCGAGGCGGTTCACCGTGTTCTTCACCAGGTCGTAGAGTAGCTGACCGCGATAGCCGTCGTGGTGGCCGTCCGAGACCTCGACGATCAGCCCGCTGCCCTGCCGCATCATCAGAGGCGCTGCGTGGCGGGCGGTGATCAGGTGGCTGAGGATCGCCTGCTCCACGAGCGCCCGGACCGTGCCGATATCGAGTTGCCAGAACTTGGCGCTCCAGTCGACCATCGGGTCGCCGCCCCAGATGTCGTTGACGAGGATGTCCAGGCGCCCCCGCTCCCCCTCGATGCGGGCGATCAGGGCGGCGACATCCGCCTCGCGGGTGTGGTCCCTGCGCACGGCCACGCCCTCGCCGCCGTGGCCATCGACCAGAGCCGCGGTCTCCTCGATGGTTTCGGGCCGGGCCATCGGCGAGGACTGGCCCTCGCCGGTGCGGCCCGTGCAATAGACCACCGCCCCCGCCGCACCGAGCATGCAGGCGATGCCCCGGCCCGCCCCTCGCGTCGCGCCGGCGACCAGCGCCACTTTCCCGTGTAGGGGTCGGTTCGCCACGCGCGCCTCCACCTCCGGCCTTGGCGGTTCGGGCGAACCACCCTAAGTTATTTATGAGTGAACATTCATTCGTAAACTAGGTCAAGATGGCTCGCCCTCGGCGGATCAGCGATGAAGCCGCGCTTGCAGGGGCGCTGAGGGTGATGTTCCGCAAGGGGCCCGCCGAGTTCACCCTGGCGGCCGTCGCAGCGGAGGTAGGGATCGCCCCGCCGACGCTTGTGCAGCGGTTCGGCGACAAGCGCGGCCTGATCCTGCGCGCCCTCGCCCAGGACAACGACGAATTCGCGGCCGCCATCGCCGAGGCGCCGCGGACGCGCGGACGCGCCTCGGTGATCGGCCTTTTCCGGCTGCTCACCCCTGACATCGAGGACCCGGACGTCCTGGCCACCGGACTGCTATGGCTGCGCGAGGACTTCCGCGATCCTGCGCTGAACGCCCTAGCCCGCGAGCGCTGGAGGATGCTGCGCGAGGCGGTGGCCGAGCGGCTGCCGCCTCTGCCCGTGCCACCCGAGCTCGCCGCCCGGCTGATCGAGGCGCAATGGCAAGGCGCCTTCAACCAGTGGGGCTTCTTCCGGGAGGGGCGGCTGCCGGACTTTGTCGCAGACTCCCTTGAGGCCTGGTTCGACCTCGCCGAGGCCCGCCGGCGCTGAGCCGATTCGTGGCCCCCCAAGCCCGCTTGCTGGCGAATTGCCGCAAGCGGCTTTCGCGGCCGATCATCCCGAGCGCCTACTTCGGGTCCGGCAATCCCAGCACGCGCTTCGACACCACGTTGATGTTCACCTCCGACGTACCGCCTTCGATCGAGTTTCCCTTGGAGCGGAGCCAGCCGCGGGTGACGGTCTTTTCGAAGGGGGTGAAGTCGTCGCCCTCCCAGCCCAGGGCCTGGTTTCCCATGGATTCGATCATCAGCTCCGAGCGCTGCTGGGCCAGCGTGGCGGCGGCGTACTTGATGATCGAGGTGGCGGCGCTGGGGCCGTTGCTGGCGCTGGATTCCGCGGCCACGCGCGAGAGGGTGAGGTAGAAGGCCTGCAGGTCGATCTTGTTCTGGGTGATGCGGCTGCGCAGGTCCGGGTCGGCCAGGGCCCCGGTCTCGTCGACGCCGATGTAGCGCTTGGCGATCTCGGCGAGGTCGCCCGCCGCGCCGCCGGCCCCGCCGCCGCCGGAGGCGAAGCCGCCGGAGATGTTCTGCCGCTCGTATTGGAGGAGCCGCTTGGCGATCTCCCAACCGCCGTTGATCCGGCCGACCAGGTTCCCCTTGGGGATCTTCACGTCGGTGAAGAAGGTCTCGCAGAACGGCGATTCGCCGGAGATCAGCTTGATCGGCCGGGTCTCGATGCCCGGCGTGGTCATGTCGATGAGGACGAAGCTGATGCCCTCGTGCTTCTTGGTGGTGTCGGTGCGCACCAGGCAGAAACACCAGTCGGCCCTGTTGGCGTAGGATGTCCAGATCTTCTGGCCGTTGATCAGCCAGTGGTCGCCAGCGTCTTCGCAGCGGGTGGCGAGGCTGGCGAGGTCCGAGCCGGCGCCCGGTTCGGAGTAGCCCTGGCACCAGCGGATCTCGCCGCGAACGATCTTGGGCAGGTGCTCGCGCTTCTGCGCCTCGTTGGCGTATTCCAGCAGCACCGGCCCCAGCATCCAGACGCCGAACGAGGCCAGCGCCGGGCGGTATTTTCCGGCCGCGAGTTCCGACTCCAGGACCCGCGCCTGCTCGGCGGTGAGGCCGCCGCCGCCGTATTCCGTGGGCCAGGTGGGAGCGGTCCAGCCGCGCGCCGCCATCCGCCGCATCCAGACGATCTGCGGATCGTCGCTGCCGACGAAGGGGCGGCCGCCCCACTGCGCCTCCGGATCGCTGGCGGTCTTCGAATCGCGCAGCTCCGTCGGATAGTTCTCGGCCAGCCAGCTCCGGACCTCGCCGCGGAAGGTGTCGAGGTCGGTCGCTCCGAAATCGGCCATGGCGTCCTCCAGTGGGTCGAGCGTCCGCACTCTAGCGCCGCGGCCCAACGTCGCAAGTGGCGGGTCGCAGGGGCTGGCGCGGTCCGTCCCCGCGAGAAGACGATCGAAGACGGAGCCTAATCGGCGCGAATGTGGTTATAGTCACATATGCCGGACGCGCCCCGGCCGCCGCCAACTGGGAGACGAATGGGCTGGCTACGCGATTTGCGACCCGCCATGCTGGCCGGGGCGCCGGGTCTGCTGGCGCTGCTCACCGCCGCCGCCGGGGTGATGCTCCTGACGTCGGGCGCGACGCCTTCCGATCCCGCTCGCTTCATGTGGCTGGCGCAGCACACGCCGATCATCCTGATCGAGATCAGCCATTTCCTGTCCAGCATCCTGGGGCTGGTGTTGATCATGCTGGCCTTCGGCCTGTCGCGCCGACTGGACGGCGCGTGGGGGGCGACGGCGGTCACCCTGACGCTGGCGGCGATATTGGCCCTCTTCAAGGGCTTCAATTGGGAGGAGTCGGTCGCCCTGGTGGCGCTGCTGCTGATGATGGCCCCGTGCCGCGAGGCCTTCCACCGCCGCTCCCGCCTGTCGCGCCTGGAGATCACCCCCGGGTGGCTGCTCTCCGCCGTGGCCGCGGTGGCGGGCGCCGGACTGGTCGGCTGGTGGTCGTTCCAGCACCTCGACTACACCAATGTCTCGGTGCTCAAGCTCATGGCCGACCAGGATGCCGAGCGCGCCCTGCGCTCCTCGGCCGGTGCGGCCGTGCTGCTGCTGGCGGTCGGCGTCTGGCGCCTGCTGGTGAGCCCCGCCAAGCCGCCGGTGATGGGCGAGACCGATCCGGAATACCCGCGGGTGCTGGCGATCCTGGCCAACGCCCAGTGCGCGGAACCCTGGGCCAACCTCGCGCTGCGCGGCGACAAGCGGTTCCTGTTCTCACCCTCGGGTGAAAGCTTCCTGATGTTCGGCGTCAGGGGCCGCTCCTGGATCGCCCTGGGGGCGCCGGTGGGCCGGCGGTGCGAGAAGCTCGACCTGCTCTGGCGGTTCCGCGAACTGGCCGACGTCAACGCCGCACGGGCCGGCATTTATGGCGTGGGGCCTGAGGACTTGCCCGATCTCGTCGAACTGGGCTTTTCCATCCAGAAGATCGGCGAGACCGCGGCCGTGCCGCTCGACAGCTTCTCCCTCGAGGGCCGGCGCAAGGGCAATCTGCGTCGCAGCTGGCGCAAGACCGGCGAGGAGGGGGCCTGCTTCGAGGTCATTCCCGCCGGCGGCGCCCAGTGCCTGGCGGAGGAGCTGCGGCAGGTCTCCGAGGAGTGGCTGTCGCACCACGCCGGCGGCGAGAAGACCTTCTCCATGGGGGGGTTCGACGAGCCCTACATCTGGAACTTCCCGGTCGCCGTGGTGCGGGTCGGCAACCGGGTGCTGGCCTTCGCCACCCTGTGGGCCACCGCTTCGAAGGGTTCGTTCTCCATCGACCTGATGCGCTACGCCGACGACGCGCCCAAGGACGTCATGGACTTCCTGTTCGTCGAACTTCTCAACTGGGGCCGCGAGCAGGGCTATGTGGCGTTCGAGTTCGGCATGGCCCCGCTGGCCGGGCTCGAGGACCGGCCCCTGGCCCCGATCATGTCGCGCGTGGGCCGGCTCCTCTTCGAAAGGGGCGAGGAGATCTACAACTTCAGGGGCGTGCACCGCTTCAAGGACAAGTACGACCCGGTCTGGCAGCCGCGCTACATCGCGGCCCCCAACAAATGGGCCATCCCGATCCTGGTGGCGGACGTCGGGCTGCTAAGCTCGGGCGGCATGGCCGGGATCAGCCTGCTTTCCCGCAAGCCCAAGGAGAGGATTCCCGAGCCGGCCTCTGCCGCCGCCTAGGCTGCTATTTCGCCGCGCGTTCGATCCGAAAACCAGTTCCCACTTTTCGGAACGCGCTCTGGTTCAGCAGCGAACGCTGTGCTTGCCGATCTCGTGCCCGGCCACCGCGCCGGCGCCGGCGCCAAGCAGGGTGCTGCCGACCCCCCCGTGCCCGATCGAGGATCCCAGGATCCCGCCGCCGACCGCGCCGACCACTGTGCCCGTGTTGGCGCTCGACCGCCTGGAGTTGCGGCACCGGTCATTGTAACGATTGTCATAGCGCGCGTCGTAGCGGGTGTCGTGGCGATAATGGCGATGATGTCGAGGGTAGGCGGCGTTGGAGTCGTAGGTCTGCGCCTGCGCTGTTCCCGCCGCCACGCTCAGGGCGAAGACCGCCGCCAACTGCGCCAATCCGGTCGATCTCATGGGGAGTACTCCACTGCTAAGCCTGTATAACGAAAGAGTCAGGACGAAAGTTCCATAGGCTGGCGCCACATGCTCCAAAGCGGCGGCGCGTCGGGGCGGGGCCGGTTCTCGGAAATCACCTCGAAGCCATGCCGTCGATAGAGCGCGATGTTGCGCTCTGTCTGGGTCTCTAGATAGGCAGGCAGGCCGGCGGCGTCGAGGCGGTCGGTTCCCACCTTGAGCAGACG
>JAQGIW010000208.1 GCA_028290905.1 Caulobacteraceae bacterium
TCGCGGCGCGGGCCAGGCGCCGCAGCCGCTGGGTGCGCCGCTCGGCGACGTCCGCGCGCCCGCGCCGCCGCAGGCCCAGACCCCGGACGCGGCGGCGGGCCTGACCATTTCCAAGGACGATCCCAACGCCCCTACCGCGGCGCCCACTCTCGCGCCGCCGCCCGAGGCGCCCCTGCCGGAGCCCGCCCCTTCTGCGGCGGCGTCTCAGGACGGCGCGGCCCGGACGTCCGCGAGCGCGTCGGCCTCCAGCCCGACCGTCCCGCCACCGCCCGCTCCCGCGAAGACAGCGGCGAAGGCAGCGGAGAAGGGCGACCCTATCGACCGGCTGATCACCGAGGCCTCGAAGACCAAGGCGCCGCCCGCCAAAGAGTCCGCCAATGACGCGGCCAGGGACTCCGGCGGCCCCGCCGTGGTGCAGATCGGCGCCTTCTCGTCCGAGACCCTGGCCGACAAGGAGTGGAGCAAGGCCGCGGCCGTCGCCCCAGGAGCCATGGCAGGGAAGGGCAAGCGGGTGGTCGCGGTGACCAAAGACGGCGCCACTCTTTACCGAACAGCCATCACTGGCTTCGCCTCCCGCGAGCAGGCTCAGTCCCTCTGCGAGCGCCTCCAGGCGGCCGGCGCGAGCTGTTTCGTCCGTTGACTCTCGCCTGCGTCCTCGGCTGCGCCGGACGCGTGCTCTCCGCGGAGGAAGTCGCCTTCTTCCGGGACCGGCGCCCCTGGGGCTTCATCCTCTTCGGCCGCAACGTGGAGAATCCCGACCAGGTGCGCACCCTCACGGAGTCCCTGCGCGCGTCCGTCGATCGCCCGGACGCCCCGGTGCTGATCGACCAGGAGGGCGGGCGCGTTCAGCGCCTCGGCCCGCCGCACTGGCGTCGCCATCCCCCGGCCAGCGCCTTCGCCGCCCTGCCGCTGCCGCCCTCCGGCCAGCGGGAGGCGGCCCGGCTGGGCGCGCGACTGATCGCCCACGACCTTGCGGCCGTGGGCGTCGATGTCGACTGCGCCCCGGTCCTCGACGTCCCTGCGCCCGGCGCCCACGACGTCATCGGCGACCGGGCCTATGCCGATGACGTCGAACAGGTCGGGGTCCTGGCGCGGGCCGTCTGCGAGGGCCTCATGGCCGGCGGCGTCCTGCCGGTCATCAAGCACATCCCGGGCCACGGCCGCGCCACCGCCGACAGCCATGAGCGGCTTCCGGTTGTCGACGCGAGCCGCGAGGACCTGGAGCGGGTCGATTTCGCGCCTTTCCGCATGCTCTCCGACATGCCGATCGCGATGACCGCCCATGTTCTCTATGCGGCCCTGGACGCCACCCAGCCGGCGACGACGTCGCACTCCGTCATTTCCGAGGTCATCCGGCGCGGCATCGGCTTCGAGGGGCTGCTGATCAGCGACGATCTGTCCATGAAGGCGCTCGGCGGCGGCCTCGCCGAGCGCGCCGCAGCCTCTCTGGACGCCGGCTGCGACATCGTCCTGCACTGCAACGGCGACTTGGCCGAGATGGAGGCGGTGGTCGCCGGCGCGCGGGAACTGGAGGGCCGGGCCGCCGAGCGGGCGCGGGCGGCATTGGCTCGGCGCATCGCCGTCGTCGAGCCCCTGGATCTCCAGGAAGCGACGGAGCGGTTCGACACCCTGCTCGGACGACGGCTCCAGGCATGAACGCGCCCTTCCAGCCGGGGCTCGACTTCGAGGCGGCCACGACCGCGGCCGTCGACGGCGAGGCGCTGATTATCGACATCGACGGCTTCGAGGGCCCCCTCGATCTCCTGCTCGCCCTGGCGCGCAGCCAGAAGGTCGACCTGCTCAAGCTCTCCGTCACGCGCCTCGTCGACCAGTATCTGGCCTTTGTCCGCGAGGCCCGCCGCAAGCGGTTTGCCCTGGCCGCCGACTACCTGGTGATGGCGGCCTGGCTCGCGTTCCTGAAGTCCCGGCTTCTCCTCCCCAAGCCCGAGCGCCCGCGCGAGGATGAACCGGCCCCCGAAGCGCTCGCCGCCCAGCTCGCCTTTCGCATCGCCAAGCTGGACGCCATGCGGCGGGCGGCCGAGGCCCTCAAGGCGCGGCCGATCCTCAAGCGCGATGTCTTCCCGCGCGGCGACCCCGACGCGATCTCGGTGATCTCCCACCGCCGGCCCACCGGCGATCTGCGCGCGCTGATGGCGGCCTACGTGGAGCCGCGGGCCCGGGGTCAGGACCGTGTCTATCGGCCAAGGCCGATGGCGGCTTTTCCGCTCGAGGAGGCGAGGGCGCACTTGCGTGCGCAGTTGCCGGGACTGGACCACTGGACGGCTCTCACCGGCGTCGCGCCGAAACAGCGCCCCGACGGCCCGAGCCGCGCCTCCTATGTGGCCTCCACCCTCTCGGCCTGCCTCGAGATGGTGCGCGAGGGCGAGCTGGAAGCCCGGCAGCTGGCGCCGTTCTCCGAAGTCTATTTGCGCGCCACGGCGAGGCCGTGACCGGGACGGACGACGCCGAGCGGATGGTGGAGGCCTTGCTGTTCGCGGCCGCCGAACCCCTGAGCGCGGCCGACCTCGCCGACCGCCTGCCGGCCGACGCCGACATCCCCGCAGCGCTGGAGGCGCTGGCGGTTCGATACCAGGGACGGGGTGTCGAACTGGTCCAGGTGGGCGATCGGTGGCGTTTCCAGACCGCCCCGGACCTGGCCCACCTGATGACGCGCGAGCGCGAGGAGCCGCGGCGGCTGTCGCGCGCGGCCCAGGAGACCCTGGCGATCATCGCCTATCACCAGCCGGTGACGAGGGCGGAGATCGAGGCCGTCCGGGGCGTCCAGTCGAGCGCCGGCACCCTCGATGTCCTGCTGGAACTGGATCTGGTGAGGATGCGCGGGCGCAGGCGCACGCCTGGTCGTCCGGTGACCTGGGGCACCACCGACGCCTTCCTTGTTCACTATGGCCTAGCCAGCCTCTCGGACCTCCCCGGGGTGGCGGAAATGAAGGCCGCCGGCCTGCTCAGCCTCGATCTTCCGCCGGGGTTCGCTGTGCCCGACCCCTCCGCCGCCTCGCCTGAGGAAGATCCGCTCGATGCGGACGAGGCGCACGATTTCCACCAGGATTTCCTGGGAGACGGCGAGCGCTCGGATTAAAGCGCGATGACCCGCGGCGGATCCGGCTCGGGTTTGCTGGCGCCCCGGGACAAGGCGGCCTATATCAGAGCGCACTTTGAAGGATCGCCGTCGCATCGGCGCGGCGTCGGTCGCGTCAGCGCGCGCGCGGTTGGCGAAAGGAGAAGAGTCGATGGGTAGTTTCGGTCCCATGCACTGGCTGATCGTCGCCGTCGTGGTGCTTTTGTTGTTCGGCGGCCGCGGCAAGTTGTCGGGCCTGATGGGCGACGCCGCCAAGGGGATTCGCGCCTTCCGTGACGGCCTCAAGGGCGACGAACCTTCTCCACCGCCCGCGACTGCCCAGCCCCTGCCGCATGCGGAGTCGGAAAAAGACCCCGTCGCCCGCTGAACTCTGACGACGCATGTTTCCTGAAGGACGGATCTTCGACTTCCTGATCGTCGGCGTTGTGGCGCTGATCGTCGTGGGACCAAAGGATCTGCCGATCCTGATGCGCAAGGTGGGGCGCTTCGTCGCCCACATGCGCGGAATGGCCGCCGAGTTCCGCG
>JAQGIW010000210.1 GCA_028290905.1 Caulobacteraceae bacterium
CGAGGGTGATCAGGGTCAGCCGGCCGGGGCCCTGGGTTCCCAGCACCAGCGACCGCCAGAAAGCGTCGCGGCGCGTCAGCACCCGCCGCACGACCATCACGCCGAGGGCATGGACGGCCGAGGCGACGCCCACGGCCAAGATGACGAGCAACAGGCTCTGCGCCCAGGCGGGCAGCCAGCCGATGCGCGCGATGAATTCGGCCACCTTCGCGGCGGGATCGTCCATGGGACCTCGCGGACGTTCAGCGCCCCGGTCTAAAAGACACCAGCCCGGCCCAGGTTCCGGAACAAGCCGGCTGCGTATTCGTTGTCGATCGGGCGCCATCGAACTGGAAGCCGCGTCTTGGCGGCTTTCGGCCGATCGATGGCCCGCGGGAGTCTGCCGACTTCCGCCGCAACGCGCCTCAGCCCGGCTGGGTAATTTTGATAAGTTCGCCCGGCAGGGGCGTCTCTATAGCTGACCGTGGCTGTCCAGATCGGAATATGATGTTTCCACCGGCGATTGCGGGAGGGCCGCCGCCGAGATTGGGCGACTTGGAACCGGTCAGCCTATTTATCGATTTCGATGGCACCCTGGTCGATTTGGTCGACAACCCGGGCGAGATCCGCGTCGATGGCGCGCTCCATCATCTGCTGACCGAGTTGAACGCCACGTTGTCCGGCAGGGTCGCGCTGGTCAGCGGACGATCCGTCGCTCAGCTGGACGCATTCTTGGGGCCGCTTGGAGCCATGCTCACGCTCGCCGGCAGCCATGGCGTGGAACTGCGCAGACTGGGCGGCAAGCTGACCGCGCCCGAGCGGCCTTCGTCCCTGGATGCGGTGGAGCGCGATCTGGCGGGGTTCGCCGCCGCAAATCCGGGACTTCACGTTGAGTTGAAAAGCCACGGGGCGGCTCTGCACTACCGTGCCGCGCCGCAACACGAGGCGGCGGTCTACACATTTTGCCGCGATCTGGCGAGGGCGACCGACCTGGTGCTGCAGACGGGAAAGATGATGGTCGAACTCCGGGGACCAGGCGACAAGGGCGACGCGGTGAGGGCCTTGATGCGTGACCCGCCAATGGCCGGCGCCCGGCCCCTGTTCATCGGCGACGACCTGACCGACGAAGGCGGTTTTTCGGCGGCGCGGGCGCTGGGCGGGGCCGGAGTCCTGGTCGGAGCGCCGCGAGCGACGGCGGCCCTCTATCGCCTGGAGAACGTCGAGGCGGTCCGCGCCTGGCTGGCGACGGCGATCGCATGACCGCGACGCTCGACCTTTGGCCCATCGGCAATTGTCAGGTCTCCGCCCTGGTCGACCGCGCCGGCCGGTTCGTCTGGGGCTGTGTTCCGCGCGTGGACGGCGATCCGGCTTTCTCTTCGCTGCTCGACGACGCCCCGAGGGCCGGGGCCGGGGCCAGGGGTTTCTGGGAGATCGATCTGGAAGACTGCGTGGAGACGACCCAGAGCTATCTGCGCAACACGCCGGTCCTGGTCACGCGCCACACCGATGCGATGGGCAACGCCGTCGAGGTGACCGACTTCTGCCCCCGCTATCGCCGCCACGGGCGGACCTACCGGCCGGTCGCCTATGTGCGCATCGTCAGGCCCGTCAGCGGCAGCCCCCGCATTCGCGTCCGCCTGCGCCCGTCGAGGGACTGGGGGGCGGAAGACGCGCCGCGGACGCGCGGATCGAATCATGTCCGCTACCTGCTGGCGGATTTCACCCTGCGCCTGACCACGACCGCCCCGGTCGGATGGATCGAGGACGAACGTCTGTTCCGGCTGGAACGGCCGCTGCATTTTTTCCTCGGCCCGGACGAGGCCTTCACCGACGACCTCAAGATCGCCGCGGACACCATGCTGGACCAGACCATCGAGGAATGGCGGCAGTGGGTGCGGGGCCTCGCGACTCCGGTGGAATGGCAGGAGGCGGTGATCCGGGCGGCGATCAGCCTCAAGCTCTGCCAGCATGAGGAGACCGGCGCGATCGTCGCGGCCCTGACCACCTCGATTCCCGAATACGCCAGCTCGGGCCGCAACTGGGACTACCGCTACTGCTGGATCCGCGACGCCTACTACACGGTCCAGGCCCTGAACCGCCTCGGCGCATTGGACGTCCTGGAAGGCTACCTCGAATATCTGCGCAACGTCGTCGACAACGCCAGGAGGGGCTTTATTCAGCCGCTGTACGGCGTGGGCGGCGAGGCCCGGCTGGACGAGTGGGTGGCGGCTGGGCTCAATGGCTATCGCGGCATGGGCCCCGTCCGCGTCGGCAACGAGGCCTACGCCCAGATCCAGCATGACGCCTATGGGCAGATCGTCCTGTCGAATACCCAGGCCTTCTTCGATCAGCGCCTCTATCGCGTGGCGGGCCCCGAGGATTTCAAGGCGCTGGAGACCGTGGGGGAACGGGCCTGGGCGGCGCATGATCAGCCCGACGCGGGCCTGTGGGAGCTGCGCACCAGGTCGCAAGTCCACACCTATTCGGCGGCGATGTGCTGGGCGGCTTGCGACCGGCTGGCCAACGCGGCCGAGACGCTAGGGCTTCTGCCGCGTCGCGACCTTTGGCAGAGCCGGGCCGACGCGATCCGGGCAAAGATCGAGACGTCGGCGTGGCGGACGCAGACGGGGCGTCTGTCCGCCACCTTCGGGGGCGACGACCTGGACGCCAGCCTGATCCAATTGCTCGACCTGCGCTTTTTCAAGCCCGACGACGCCCGGTTTCGCGCGACCCTGGCGGCGGTCGAAGAGGGGCTCAGACGCGGCTCGCACATGCTGCGCTACGCGACCGAGGACGACTTCGGCCTGCCCAAGACGGCGTTCAACGTCTGCACCTTCTGGCTGATCGAGGCGCTGCACGCGACAGGGCGCAAGACCGATGCGCGTGGCCTGTTCGAGGAGATGCTGGAGCGCAGGACAGCCGCAGGCTTGCTTTCAGAGGACATCGACCCCGTCTCGGGCGAGCTGTGGGGAAACTATCCGCAGACCTATTCCTTGGTTGGGCTGATCAATTGCGCGGTCCTGCTCAGCAAGCCGTGGAGCGCCGTTCGATGAGCCGGTTGATCGTGGTATCCAATCGTGTCCAGCCGCCGTCAGGTGGGGGCGAGGGCAATCAAGGCGGCCTGTCCGTGGCGCTGTCGGCCGCCCTGCGCGAATACAGCGGTCTGTGGTTCGGCTGGTCCGGCCAGACGACCGAGTCTTTCACCGGGCAGATCAGTATCCAGCGGACCGAGGGCGTCACCACCGCGACGGTCGACATCGAGGAACAGGATGTCGATGAATATTACAACGGCTTCGCCAACCGGACGCTGTGGCCGCTGTTCCACGATCGCATCGACCTGGCGGAGTATGAGCGCGGTTTTCAAGGCGGCTACCAACGGGTCAACGACCGGTTCGCCGACACCCTGGAACCGCTGATCGAACCGGGCGATCTGGTCTGGGTCCATGACTACCATCTGATCCCGCTGGGCCAGGCCCTGAGGGCGCGCGGGATCAGGAACCGGATCGGCTTCTTCCTGCATATCCCCTGGCCGCCCAGACAGATTCTGCTGTCGCTGTCCAGCCACAAGGAACTCGTCGAGGCTTTGTTCGAATATGACGTCGTCGGTTTCCAAACGGCGGTGTGGCTGGAGTCCTTCCTGGACTATGTGACGCACGAGATGGACGGCGTGGTCGGCGAGGACGGACTCGTCACCGCCGGCGGCCGTACGATCCGCGCCATCGCCAGCCCGATCGGGATCGATGGGGAGGCCTTTGCCGCCATGGCCGATGGCCCGCGAGCGCGCGCAATCTATGATCGGATGATGGTCAGCGCCAACGGCCGTGCCATGATCCTCGGTGTCGATCGGCTCGACTATTCCAAGGGACTGCAGGAGCGTTTTGTCGGCTACGAGCGCTTCCTTGCGGACCGGCCCGAACGGGCCGGCGGCGTTTTCCTGCTGCAGATCGCGCCCCCGTCAAGAGAGGATGTGCAGAGCTATCAGGAAATCCGCGCTGAGCTCGAAGCGAGTTCGGGCCGGATAAACGGCGCGTTCGCCGACATCGAGTGGGTGCCGATCCGCTACGTGAACAAGGGCTATCCACGAGACCAGTTGGCCGGCATCTATCGCGCCGCCAGGATCGGGCTCGTAACGCCGCTCCGCGACGGCATGAACCTCGTCGCCAAGGAATATGTTGCGGCTCAGGACCCCAGCGATCCGGGAGTCCTGATCCTGTCGCGTTTCGCCGGCGCCGCCCTGCAACTGGGCGCGGCCGTCTTGGTGAACCCCTATTCCGCCGAAGAGATTTCCGACGCGATCGACCAGGCTCTTTCCATGCCCCTGGACGAGCGCATCGACCGCTGGACCCAACTGATGGACAATGTGATGCGCGAGGACGTGATGTGGTGGCGCCGCACCTTCACGGACGCTTTGGAGGCGCCCTTGCCAGACGCCGAGCAGCTATCGGCGAAGGGTGAGACCGCGACCGGCCCGAAGTTTTGAACCCTGAATCCCGGCCGCGTCCAGCGACTGGCCCGCGCCATCGAGACCCAACCCGGCGTCTGGCCGGCCGGGGCCGGAGTCATGCACCCCCTGCGCAGCAAGGGGCTGGAGGCCAAGGCGGCCTCCCTTGCGTCCTGAGGCGCGGCGCCGCAAAGGGTCGCCTTCCATCGGTGGAGAATTCGATGACGGAAAACGTGAAGCCGGCCACGCGCCGTATGCTCCTGATCGGCGCCGCCACCCTGGCCGGGCTGCCGATCCTGGCCGAGCCGCGCCGAGCCCGAGCCGCCGGAACCCTGCCCAAGGCCAACGCCAAGTACCAGGACCACCCGAACGGCGCGAACAAGTGCGACACCTGCACCTACTACGTTCCCGGTCCCAAGCCGGGCGCGGCGGGGACGTGCAAGGTCGTCGCCGGCTCGATCGCGCCCAACGCCTGGTGCATCCTGTTCGCCCCGAAGCCCCATTGAAGCGCCGCGCCCTGGCGGCCACCGCGCTCCTCATCTCCCTGGCCGCCGCCCCCACCTGGGCGGATGAGGCCTCCGGACGTTGGGCCGTCTCAGGCCACGTGGCCGGTCGGGACTTCACCTTGGACTGCAAGTTCGCGCAGGCCTCACAGCGCCTCTCGGGCGCCTGCGTCGATGGTCCCACCGGGGACGCCAAGGTCAAGGGCGGTCGCAGCCACGCCCTGACCAAGGGCTCGGTCAATGGGAACAAGGTCACATTCACCTATCAGTCGAACTACGGGATCATCCCCTTCGGTGTCGACTACGACGGCGTCAGGGAAGGCGACCGCATGAGCGGCCAGCTCACGGCGCTCGGCAAGTCCGGAACCTTCACCGCCAATCGCCTGACACCGTGATCTCCCGCGGCTCTCTTCAGGCCGCCGTCACCGCGCCCGGCGCGGCAAGATCGGCGGCCGGCCGCAGCTTGGCGGAGTAGAACGAGGCGTTCTGGGCGCCCCGCGAGGCTTCCGAGGCGAAGGTGATGAGGTGGTGGGCCACCACGCCCACGGAGATCACGCGCTCGATGTCCAGCACCTTGAGCCTCGGCCAGGCGAAGTCCCAGAACGCACGACGGTAGGGGGCCGCCACGCCGCAGGTCCACAGCACCCGCGCGATCACGCCCAGACCCTTCTTCACGTCCTTCCAGGTCACCTTGCGTTCCACCGTCAGGCGATGGGGATAGGTGGCCCGGACCTGGTGCTCGAAGCGGGCGAACAGGGCGGTGGGCTCATAGGCCCTGGCCATGCACTCCCGCCAGCCGTCCACCACCTGCCGGTAGGGCTGGCGGAAGACGACATTGGACTCCAGGCTCTCGTCGTCGGTGAGCCGCCCCTCGGCCGCGAGGCGGTCCCACAGGCGGGTGCGCGGGAGGGCCTGCAGCAGATTTATGGTCAGCAGCGGGATCTGGCTCGCCTCCACGAAGGCGAGAATCCGCTCCGGCGTCTCGCGAGCGTCGGTGTCCAGACCCATGATGATGCCGGAGACCACCTCCATGCCGTAGCGGTTCAGGGTCTGCACCCCCTCCAGGATCGGGACCATCATGTTGTGGGCCTTGTCCATGGCCCTGAGCGCCTCCGGCTCGGGCGTCTCGATGCCGCAGAACACTGTCTGGAAGTTGGCCTCGCGCATCGGCCCCAGGATCTCGGGGCGCTTGGCGATGTTGAGGGTCGCCTCGCAGGCGAGGCGGAGGGGGTAGCCGTTGCGCTTCTGCCAGTCGATGAGAGCCGGCAGCAGGTCCCGCGCGGCGCGGCGGTTGGCGATGAAATTGTCGTCCACGAAGTAGACCGCCTCCTCGACGCCGCAGGCGCGCAGCTTGTCCAGCTCGGCGCACACCTGCTGCGGGGTCTTGAGGCGGGGGTTGCGGCCGTAGAGGGCGGGGATGTCGCAGAATTCGCAGTCGTAGGGGCAGCCGCTCGAGAACTGGATCGAGCCCATGAAATACTTGGGAAGCTGGGCCAGTTCGTAGGCGGGGAGGGGAAAATCCGCCAGGTCGCGCCGGTCGGCGGTGGTCAGCACAACCTGGGCGGCCGGCCGGACGGCGTCGGCCTCGAGCCGGGCGAACAGAGCTTCGGTGGCGTCGCCCATCTCGCCGATGTGGAGATAGTCGAAGTCCGGATAGTAGTCCGGGCAGGCCGAAACCGACGGGCCGCCCAGCACCGTCACCCGGCCGGCTTCGTGCGCCCGGCGGTTGATGTCGTTGATCTGGGCGCGCTGGATGTGCATGCCGCTGACGAACACGATCTCGGCCCAGCGGAAATCCGCCGCCGTCGCTGGCCGCAGGTTTTCGTCGACGAAACGCGCCTCCCAGGACTGCGGCAAGGCGGCGGCGATCACCAGCAGGCCCTGCGGCGGCATGAACGCCTTGGCCCCCACCAGCGGGAAGGCGTGGTCGAACGAGCCGAACGAGGGGCTGTAGCGGGGGAAGACGAGCAGCACACGCCGCCCCCTCGCCGAGCGCTTCGCCGGATTCGGAGGCGGGGTCGTGGCGCGATCGCGTTCGACGGAGACGGCCATGCGCAACCAACACCGATTGCGGCCCCGTTGTTCCCGGCGGTCATCTCCGATATCACCGCTCTCGGCTGGGAGCCTTGCCCCTGGTGAAGAGGCGACAGGTCAAAAAGCGGAAGATTGACCACGAGGGCACGAAGGACACGAAGAAAATCTCCGCCACTTCGGACACAGAGCACCTATATACTCGCGCACGGTGCGCCAAATATAATGAACATGATCGTGCAAAGGCTCTGATTTCTTTGTGTCTTTCCTGCTTTTGTGGTGAATAATACGATTCAGAACCAAAGACGGTGAGGGGAGACCAACAATATGACGGCTCTGCACTTTCAGTCGGCCACGGCCATCGCGCGGGCCATACGAGATGGGGAGATCACGGCGCGGGGGGCGCTGGAGCACTTTCTGGAGCGGGTCGACCGGCTGAACGCGCCGCTCAACGCCGTCATCCATCAGGTGCGCGATGGAGCGCGGCTGCGGGCCGACGCC
>JAQGIW010000212.1 GCA_028290905.1 Caulobacteraceae bacterium
TCTCGCGCCGCATTGGTCGAGCATCGCGGCAGCGCCACGCTTAGGGCAGTTCCGACTGAGATAGGCCAGCAGGTCCGAAAGCCGCTCGCCCTCCCCGTGCTCATTCACGAGACGCGCAACGGCACAGTTTCCGGTTCAGTCACACTTGCCACAGTCCTCAAGAAGCGCTTCCTCTCGACGGCCCTCCAGAAGAAAGCCATCCGGTGGAAAGCCGCACACTCGAAGGGCATCATGAGAAAGTCTTTCCGAAAGGATATCGCATGGCAACCATTGTTCTGGCGAACCCGAAGGGCGGCGCCGGCAAATCGACAACGACCCTTGTGCTGGCGCCGACGCTCGCGGCCCAGGGCGCCAGCTTTCACCATCCTCGATTGCGACCCGAACCGGCCGATCGTCAAATGGGCCGCGCGCCGCAAGATCGCCGAGGCGGCGCTCAGCCTGACCAACGGCGAGGGCGTGCATGTGGTCTATGACGGGTCCGGGCCGAAGACCTTCCAGGGGTCGCTCGACGTGCTTCGCCGATCGGGCGTCTTCTGTTGGTATGGCCCGGTCCTCGGCGGTCCTGGGCCGCTCGACCTCATGAGCCTGCCGAAGAGCATCAAGATCGGCTACGGGGTCTTCTTCGACCACATCCCGACGCCGGAACGGCTACGCGCCCGCTCGGCGCAGCTGTTTGACTGGATCCCTGAGGGAAAGCTCAGCGTCCGGATCGGCGGCGAGTATCCGCTCGCGGAAGCGGCCATGGCGCATGCCGACATGGAGAGCCGCAAGACGACGGGCAAGCTGCTGCTCGTCCCATGACGGGTAAGGCCGCAATCGTCGTGGGCGGCGCGCGCGGGGACGCCGCCGTCGACCGCCCGGCTCGCCTCCCGTGACGACGTCGCCCAACGGGTCGCCGCGCTGCGCGCCCTGCAGACCGACATGGAGCAGGCCAGCACCCAGGCGGTGATCGCCGCCCTCCTGCGCGTGGCCAAGGGCGCCGAAGCGGCGACGACCCCCGCCGCGATGAGAGAGCTCCGCCTCATCCTGCTCGATGTCGACCGGCTGCGCGCGAGTATGGAACTCGACCGCCAGCGCGAAAGGATAGGCTTCCGAAGGGCCATAGACTTTGCAAAATCAGAGGTTTAACTTGGCGGAGAGCCAGCCGCGCGGCCGCCTGACCCCGCCAGTTCGCCGCCATTTCCCGCCGCCCCGACGCCTTCGGCCCCCCACGGCAGGCCACGCCAAGCCCACGGCCCGCCCTGGGCCGCCTGCCCCTACAGCGGCCGTCTACGGATCACCATGTTGCGGATCTCGGTCATGTCTTCCATGGCGAAGCGCACGCCCTCGCGGCCGAGGCCGGAGTCTTTCACCCCGCCATAGGGCATGTTGTCGACGCGGTAGCTGGGCACGTCGCCGATCACCACCCCGCCCACGTCCAGCCGGTCCCAGGCGGTCAGCGCCCGCTCGAGGTCGGGGGTGAAGACGCCGGCCTGCAGGCCGAACTTGGAGTCGTTGACCTCGTTCAGCGCATCCTCGAAATCGGTGAACCGGCTGAGGATCGCCACCGGGCCGAAGGCCTCCTCGTCGCGCAGCTTGCACCCCTTCGGGACGTCCTCCAGCAGGGTCGCCTCCAGCATCGCGCCCTTCCGTCCCCCGCCGCATAGCAGCGTCCCGCCCTTCGCGATCGCCTCCTGGATCCAGGTGTCGAGGCGGCGGGCTTCCTTCTCGTCGATCATCGGGCCGATGAAGGTGTTCTCGTCCTTGGGGTCGCCGCAGGGGAGGGCCCCGGCCTTCTGGACCAGCAGCTTGCGCAGATCGGCGTAGACGGCGTCGTGGATGATGATCCGCTGCACCCCGATGCACGACTGCCCGGACTGGTAGAAGGCCCCGAAGATGATGCGGTCGCAGGCGTCGATCAGGTCGCTGTCGCGGTCGACGATCACCGCGGCGTTGCCGCCCAGTTCCAGCACCACCTTCTTCTTGCCGGCCCGGGCCTTCAGGTCCCAGCCCACGTCGGGCGAGCCCGTGAACGACAGCAGCTTGAGCCGGTCGTCGGTGGTGAAGAGGTCGGCGCCCTCGCGGTGGGCCGGCAGGATCGAGAAGGCGCCCTTGGGCAGGTCGGTCTCGGCCAGCACCTCGCCGATGATGATCGCGCCCAGCGGCGTGCGCGAGGCCGGCTTCATCACGAACGGGCAGCCGACCGCCAGGGCCGGGGCGATCTTGTGCGCCGCCAGGTTGAGGGGGAAGTTGAACGGCGAGATGAACGAGCAGGGTCCGATCGGCACCCGCTTCCACATCCCCTGATAGCCCTTGGCGCGGGGGGAGATGTCGAGCGGCTGCACCTCGCCGGTCATCCGCACCGATTCCTCGGCCGCGATGCGGAAGGTGTCGATCAGTCGGCCCACCTCGCCGCGCGAGTCCCTGATCGGCTTGCCGGCCTCGACGCAGAGGGCAAGGGCCAGTTCCTCGAACCGCTCGGTGAAGCGCGTGACGCAGTGGGCCAGCACCGCCTGGCGCTCATAGGCCGCCATCCGCGCCATCGGCTCGGTCGCCTTCACCGCCGCGGCGATGCCGGCGTCGATCGTCGCCGCGTCGGCCTGCGCCACGCGGGTGGCCACCTCGCCGGTGAACTTGTCGGTGACCGCCAGGTCCTGGTTCGGGGTCTTCGCCTCGTTGGCAAGGTAGAGCGGATAGCTGGGCTTCAGTCCGGTCACAGCGCCGCGCTCAGCTGCTTGATCTCCTTGTTGAGGATCCGGTCATTCTCGGAATAGTCCATCGGAACCTCGATCAGCTGCACGCCCGGCGTGTCCAGCGCCCGGGATAGCAGCTCTGGCAGGCCCTCGGCGCTGGAGCACCGGTGGCCGGAGGCGCCATAGGCCTCGGCGTATTTCACGAAGTCCGGGTTGCCGTAGGTCAGTCCCCAGTCCTTGAAGCCCATGTTGGCCTGCTTCCAGCGGATCATGCCGTAGCTGTTGTCGTTGAGGATCAGGACGACGATGTTCAGCTTGAGGCGGACGGCGGTCTCCATCTCCTGGCTGTTCATCATGAACCCGCCGTCGCCGCAGATCGCCATCACCTTGCGCTCCGGATAGACCATCGCCGAGGCCATGGCCGAGGGCAGGCCCGCGCCCATGGTCGCCAGCGCGTTGTCCAGCAGAACGGTGTTGGGCGCATGGGCGTGGTAGTTGCGGGCGAACCAGATCTTGTAGACTCCGTTGTCCAGGCAGATGATCCCGTCCGACGGCATCGCCTTGCGCACCTGCTCCACCAGATAGGGCGGGAAGATCGGGCAACGCATGTCGGTGGCGTATTTGGCGGCGTGCTCCAGTTCGGCCTTCCGCGCCTTCATCATCAGGCTGAAGTCCCAGCTGCGCTGGGGCATGATGTCTTCCTTCATCTGCCAGATGGCGTTGGCGATGTCGCCCACCACCTCGATCTGAGGGAAATAGACCGGGTCCACCTCGGCGCTACGGAAGCTGACGTGAATCACCTCGGCCTTGCCCCGCTGCATGAAGAACGGCGGCTTCTCGATCACGTCATGGCCGACGTTGATGATCACGTCCGCCGCCCCCACGGCCCGGTGCACGAAGTCGCCGGCCGACAGGGCCGCGCAGCCGACGAACAGGGGGTTGTCCTCGTCGATCACCCCCTTGCCCAGTTGGGTGGTGAGGAACGGGATGCCGGTCTTCTCGACGAACTGGTTCAGCATCCGGCTGGTCATGGCCCGGTTGGCTCCGGCCCCGATCACCAGCAGCGGCGATTTGGCGCTCTCGATCTTTTTCACCGCCGCCCGCACCGCCTTGGCGTCCGCCGCCGGCCGCCGCGACAGGCTGGCCGGGATCGGCGTCGAGTCGGTGTCCTCGTCGGCGATGTCCTCGGGGAACTCGATGTGCGCGGCGCCGGGCTTTTCCTCCTGGGCCAGGCGGAAGGCCTCGCGCACCCGCGAGGGGATGTTGTCGGCCGAGGCCATCTGATGGGTGAACTTGGTGATCGGCCGCATCATGTCGACCACGTCGAGGATCTGGAAGCGGCCCTGCTTGCTGCTCTTGATCGGCTTCTGGCCGGTGATCATCATCATCGGCATGCCGCCCAGCTGGGCGTAGGCGGCGGCGGTGACCAGGTTGGTGGCTCCCGGCCCCAGCGTCGCCATGCACACCCCGGCCTTGCCGGTGTGGCGCCCGTAGGTGGCGGCCATGAAGCCCCCCGCCTGCTCGTGGCGGTTGAGGATCAGCTCGATCTTGGTCGACCGCGACAGGCTGTCCAGGAAGTCGAGGTTCTCCTCGCCCGGCACGCCGAACACATACTCGACCCCTTCGGCCTCCAGGCAGGCCACGAACAGATCCGACGCCTTGGTCATATGCACTTCCCC
This sequence comes from Caulobacteraceae bacterium, assembly GCA_028290905.1. Lineage (GTDB taxonomy): Bacteria > Pseudomonadota > Alphaproteobacteria > Caulobacterales > Caulobacteraceae > Acaudatibacter. Next base: position 4,352 of record JAQGIW010000212.1, read on the forward strand.
CGACACACCCACGTTTCAACCACGGATCGCCCCTGTCGAACAGGGGGGCCCGCCCATTCAACTGAGCCCCCGGACGTCTTAGCTATGGCGCCGAAGGCATGAAGGGAACCTTGGGCATGCCCGGCCTGTTCGACGGTATCGGCGGCGCTTTGGTCGGCCGGCTGATGGCGCGCCTGAACGCTCCGGCGGAGGTCGAGGCGGTCGACCGCCTCGGCCCCGCGCCGGACGCGCGGGTGCTGGCGATCGGCTTCGGGCCGGGAGTCGGGATCGCCTGCCTGGTCGAGCGCCTGCCCGCCGGCTTCGTGGTGGGGATCGACCCCTCCGTGGCCATGGTCGCCCAGGCCGCCCGCCGCAACCGCGCCGCCGTCGCCGCTGGCCGGGTGGTCCTGCGGGCCGCCACCCTGGCCCTCGCGGAACTCGACCCAGCGAGCTTCGATGGCGCGGTCGCCGTCAACACCTGGCAGCTGTGCGTGCCGTTCGAGGACCACGTCGCCATCCTGCGAACGGCCCTCAAGCCCGGCGGCCGCTTCGTCAGCCTCACCCACGACTGGGCGGCCGCCACCCACGCGCCTTCTCCGGAAGCGTGGCTCGAGGCCGTCCGCGTCGCCTTCGAAGCCGGCGGCTTCACGATCCTCCACTGCGGCCGCGGCCGCTCGGAGAAAGGCCGCAGCCTCCTCGTCACCGCCGACCGAAACTAGAGCGCGTTCCGAAAAGTGGGAACCGGTTTTCGGGACAAAACGCGCGTCAAAGCAAAGAACTAGAGCGCCGATCTGATTCCATCAGATCGGAACACGCTCTAGGCCGCCAGGCTCTCCAGCCGCCGCCCCGTGGTCCGGGGCCCCAACAGCCCCACGTCGAGCACCACCACCGCCATGGCCGCCGCGATGAAGGCGAACACGCCCACGGCGCCGAAGCCGGTCAGCAGGGCGGCGATGATGAAGCTGGAGAACACCGTCGCCAGCCGGCTCCACGAATAGACGAAGCCCACCGCCGCGGCCCGGAACCGGGTCGGGTAGAGCTCGGTCTGATAGGCATGGTAGGCGAAGCTCATCAGGTTGTTGGAGAACGTCAGCCCGACGCCCAACGCGATCAGCACCGCCGGCGCGCTCTGCCCGGCGAAGGCGAGGCCCAGCACCGCGGTGGTCAGGGCCGCGGCGATGATCTGGGCCTTGCGTTCGAAGCGATCGGCGATGAGTGAAAACAGCAGCGGCCCCAGCGGATAGGCCGCGGCGATGGCGAAGGCGTAGCCCAGGCTGTGGGTCACGGAGTGGCCCCGCGCGGCGATCAGCGAGGGCGCCCAGTTGCCGAAGCCGTAGTAGCCGATCGCCTGGAACACGCTGAAGATGACCAGCATCAGGGTCCGCTTGCGGTAGGCCGGCGAGAACGCCTCGGCCAGTCGGCCGGGCTCCTCCGGCCTGATCGTCGCTGGCGCCGCATCCGCTTTCCCGGCCGCGCCGGCCGGGGGGCGGCCTTCCAGGCGCCGGACGATGGCGTCGGCCTCGGCGAGGCGCCCCTGGCGCTCCAGCCAGCGCGGGGATTCCGGCAGGCGGGCGCGAATGACCCACACCGCCGCGGCACCGGTCGCGCCGATGATCATCACCCAGCGCCAGCCGGCGATCCCGAACGGCGTCAGCGGCAGCAGCCGCCAGCAGGCGAAGGCCACCGCCGGCACGGCCAGGAACTGCACGGCCTGGTTGATCGCGAAGGCCCGCCCGCGCACCCGGGCCGGCGCGATCTCCGAGACGTAGGCGTCGATGGTCACCAGCTCGACGCCGATGCCGATCCCCGCGACCAGGCGCCAGAGCACCAGATCCAGGGCGGTGGAGGACGTCGCCATGGCCAGGGTGGCGATGGCGTACCAGATGAGCGAGGCGGTGAAGATCGCCCGCCGCCCGAACCGGTCGGCCACCCGGGCGAGAGCCGCCGTGCCGATGAAGAGGCCGAGGAAGGTCGCCGCCGCGAAGGTCGCCTGGTCGCTCTGGCCGAGGAGACCCGCCTTGCCCTCGTGGAACACCCCGGCGCGGACCAGGCCCGGCGAGATGTAGGCGGTCATCATCAGGTCGTAGAACTCGAAGCAGCCGCCCAGTGAGACCAGCAGGATCAGCTTCCAGGCGGGCCACGTGCGCGGCAGGGCGTCCAGGCGCGCGGCGATGGAGCCCGCCGCCGGCTCTGTTATAGGCGCGGGGCCAATAGGAACGGGTTCCCCCATGCGAAAACACTTCTTCGATCTTCGGCCGACGCACAATCCTCATCGCTGGTACCTGCCCCTCAGCGAGACCCTGTGCGTCGGTCCGCCGGGGAAGACCTTCATGTTCGGCGGCGTGGGCATGGCCGCCGCCATCGGGGCCATGGAGGGGACCTGCGGGCGGCCGGTGATCTGGGCCACGGCCCAGTACCTCTCCTACGCCCGCCCGCCCTCGGTGGTGGACCTCGACGTCTGGACGCCCGCCGAGGGCAAATATGTGAGCCAGGCGCGGGTGATCGCCCACGTCGGCGACAAGGAGATCCTCACCGTCAACGCCGCCCTCGGCCAACGGCCGGGCGACCTCGATCACCAGTGGGTGACCGCCCCGGAGGTCCCCTCGCCCGGGGATTGCGAGGAGAGTGAGCGCTGGCGGGATGACGTCGAGGACCTGCACAGCCAGATCGAGGTGCGGGTCGCCCGTGGACGCCATACGCGGACCGCCAACCCCGAAGGCCCGAGCGACGATGGGCGGGTGGTCCTGTGGATCCGCCCGCGCGGCGGCCAGGCGGTGGATTCGACCATGCTGGCGATCATGGCCGACCACGTGCCCTCCGGCGTCGGTCACGCCCTGGGGCGCAACGCCGGCGGCAACAGCCTCGACAACACGATCCGTTTCCTGACCATCGTCCCCACCGAGTGGGTGCTGTGCGACGTCACCATCAGCGGCGTCGCCAATGGCGTCGCCCACGGCGCCATGCGCCTGTTCGCCGAGGACGGCCGCCTGATGGCCACCGCCAGCCAGTCGATGATCCTGCGCCTCCGCGAAGACGACGCCCGGTAGGCCGGGCAGCGCCGGCCCCCCTCCCGGCCTTCGGCCGTACTCCCCCCAGAGGGGGAAGAG
>JAQGIW010000229.1 GCA_028290905.1 Caulobacteraceae bacterium
CCCGCCGCGCCCGCCGGACGCGCGAGCCGCTCGACGCAGAGCACGCCCACCGCCGCATAGGCGCCCGCGTAGGCCAGATTCATCCATAACAGGCGCGACGCCATGGCCTGGGGGAAATCGGGCCGCAGGCCGAGCGACAGCGATATGCCCAACAGCGAAACGCCGACGCCTGAAGCCACGGCCACGGCGAGCCGGCGGGCGACGGCGCCCTTGCGGGCCGGACGCAGGTCGCGCGACAGCTGATCGATCAGGTCCTCAGTCATGCGTCGCCCCGGGACCGGCGAAGCGGTCCATGAGGGCGCGAAGCCCCCGATGCGCCGCCACCTTGACGGCCCCTTCCGACATGCCGGCGCGCGCCGCCGTCTCGGCCACTGACAGCTCCTCGATCTTGAGGTCGCGCAGCAGGGCGCGGGTGCGCTCGGGCAGGGAGGCCAGGGCCCGCTCCACGTCCCGGCGGGCGTCGGAGGCGGCGCTCTGGTCGGCGACCCGCAGTTCGCCGACGGCGTCCTCCAGCGGAACGAACACGCGGCGTCCGCCCCGCCGGTAGTGGTCGATCAGCTTGTAGCGCGCGATGGCGTAGACCCACGGCGTCAGGGCCTGGCCCCGATCGTAGGTGGCGCGTCGCGTGTGAATGGCGATCAAAGTGTCCTGCACCAAATCCTCGACATCGTCCGGATCGCGCCGCAGCCTGCGGCCAAAGTAGGCGGCGAGGCGCAGGCGCAGGTCGCCGAGGAGAGCGCGGTAGGCGCCGCCGTCGCCGTCCAGGGCGGCGATCATCAGGACCTTCAGCTCTCCGTCGGAGGTCTCCATGGAGTCCCTTGTCCAATTCGTCGCCGACGAGCGCAAGGTTACAGAAATGGGAGGCGAGGCTCGGCCACGGGTGTAACCTCGCGGCTATACGATCCGAACTGAGCGAGACTTGGGGGCGGCTCCGCGGGAGTCTGTCAACGATCAGAGGAGTCGCGGCCATGAGCACGGCGATCGACACCGCGCCGGACCTCGTCCGAGACGCCCCGCGCCGACGGCGCGAGGTGATCTACCGTCACACCTTCCTGGTGCGACTGACCCATTGGCTCAACGCTCTGGCGATCGTCATCATGATCGGCAGCGGGCTGAACATCTTCAACGCCCACCCCCACCTCTACTGGGGGCAGAAGGGCAGCGAACTGGACCGGCCGTTCCTGTCCATCGACGACGTGAACGGCGCAAAGGGCCCGCGCGGCGTCACCACGATCGGGCCGGTGAAGCTCGACACCACTGGCGTGCTGGGCGTCTCGACCGACCACGGCCAGGTGCTGCAGAAGGCCTGGCCGTCGTGGCTGACCATTCCGAGCAACCAGGACCTCGCCGACGCCCGTCACTGGCACTTCTTCTTTGCCTGGATCCTGGCCATCAATGGCCTCGTCTACCTTCTCTGGAGCCTGGTGAGCCGTCACCTCCAGAGAGACCTTTGGCCGACCGTCGGCGACCTGAAGTCCATTCCACGGTCCGTTCTCGACCACATCAGGCTGAAGCACCCGACCGGGGAGGCGGCGAAGCGCTACAACGTCCTCCAGAGGCTGGCCTATCTGGGGCTGATCACGCTGGTGGTCCTGATGGTGCTCACCGGCCTGACCATGTCGCCCGGCTTCGACGCCTTCGCGCCCTGGCTGCTGGACCTGTTCGGTGGCCGGCAGTCGGCGCGGTCGATCCACTTCCTGTGCGCGTCCGGGATCGTCGCCTTCATCGTCGTCCACCTGGCGGAGGTCGTGCTGGCCGGCCCGGTCAACGAGGTGAAGTCCATGATCACCGGCCGCTATGCGGTCCGTTCAGATCACGATTGAGGGGAAGACTCCGATGACGCTGATCACGCGCCGCAACGCCCTGGTCGCCGGCGCCGCCGGTTCCGGCCTCGCCCTTTCCGGCTGTTCGAAGGTCGTCTTCGGCGACAAGCTGACCGCCAGCAGCGACTTCCAGCGGGTGCTGGCGCATGCCGAGGGCTGGACCCTGGCCAGCCAGCGCTTTCTGCTCGCCGGCGGCGCCCTGGCGCGGGAATACCGTCTCAGCGACATCTCGCCGAAGTTCAAGCCCAACGGGACGCTCTATCCCTCGGGCGAGGACTACGAGGACGCGGTGAACGAGAACTTTGTCACCTGGCGCCTGGTCGTCGACGGCATGGTCAACCGGCCGCTGTCGCTGTCGATCGCCGACATCCACGCCCTCCCCTCCCGGACCCAGATCACCCGGCACGACTGCGTCGAGGGCTGGAGCGCCATCGGCCAGTGGACCGGTGTTCCCGTCGGCCTGCTGCTGAAGGCGGCCGGCCCCCTCCCCCAGGCGAAGTACGCCGTCTTCCACTGCGCCGACAACCTGGAGGGGGAGCCGGCGAAGGGCGGCATGCAGGCGCCCGGGCAGTACTACGAGAGCCTCGCCCTGGCGGACGCCTTCCATCCCCAGACGATCATCGCCCATTCGATGAACGGTCGGCCTCTGGACGTCGCCCACGGCGCCCCCCTGCGCCTGAGGGTCGAGCGCCAGCTCGGCTACAAGCACGCCAAGTACGTCCAGCGCGTCCAGCTCATCGACCGCCTGTCGGGCCTGTACGGCGGCAAGGGCGGCTATTGGGAAGACCGCGGTTACGAGTGGTACGCGGGAATCTGAGGCCCGGTCAGGCTTTCAGCGGGGCCAGCCGTTCCGCCGCCTCCATGGTGGCGCGGTAGCCGGCCTCCACGGCCTTGTCGAAGGCGTTCCAATCCTGCAGTTCGACGCCTTCGACGTCCGGGATGATCTCGACGATCCGGGAGTCGCGGGCGGCGGCCATGGCCGTGACGCTCGGCAGGGTGGCCGAGCGGATCAGCACCGAGACGATGGGCGGGCCCTTGCGCCAGGCGCCGGAGGTCAGCCACCGCCAGCCCGAGGGGCGCAGCAGCAGGTCGTCGGGCTTCAGGCCCTGCGCGACGGCGACGTCGACGCCGATCGTCACCCCGTCGTGCTGTTCACGCACCACGTCCACCGGCAGGTTGCGCACCAGGGCCCCGTCGACCAGTACGTGACCGTTCTCCACCACCGGCGGCAACACGCCCGGCAGGGACAGGGACGCCCGCAGGGCCCGCCGCAGCAGGCCCCGGCGATGGATGTAGGGGCCGCCGGTGGTCAGGTCGGTGGAGACGCAGGCGAACGGCCGCCACAGGTCGCTTATCTGGGTGTCGCCGAAGTGGGTCTCGAGCCGGTGATCCACCCTGCGGCCGCGCGTCATCGCCAGCAGGGGAAGGGCGATGTCGGAGAGCGGGCTCGACTCGACGAAGGCCTGGCGAATCCGGCGGTCGAGTTCCTGCAGGTCCCAGCCCATGGCGAGGCCGGCGGCGATCACCGCGCCCATGGAGGTCCCGGCCAGGAAATCGATCGGCACGCCCAGTTGGCGCAGGGCCTTGGCGGCGCCCACGTGCGCATAGGCCCGGGCGCCGCCGCCCGACAACGCCAGGCCCACCGACTTGCCGGCGTAGATCCGCGCCAGCCGGGCCAGGTCGGCGCCGTCCCCCTGGCGAATCTGGAACAGCCGCGAGGCCGGCGCGGCCGAGAGCCAGCGCTCCGAATTGGCCGGGAAACGGGTGTCGGCGGGCTGGACCAGGACGAAGTCGAGGAGGTGGTGGCGGCGGATGGCGGCCGCCGCGAAGGTGATCGGCCCATCGGGCAGAGGAGTGTCGGCTCCGCCCACCAGGATCAGGCGATCGATCTGGCGGCCGCAGTAGGCGGCGAACTTCAGCTCCCGCCGCTCGGCCGACATCAGCACATAGTCGTTTTCGGCTTCCAGCGCCGACAGCAGGGTGGGCGGGCTGTCGTCGGCCTCGACGCCGAGGACGGCGACCTTGACGCCCACGGCCCTCATCGCCCGGGCCAGCCGCTCCACCAATTCCCGCATGGCCACGCCGTCGCAGACCGCGACGAACCCGAGGATCGAGCTCTTGCGCTGGTCGGCGCCCGTGGCCGCGCCCATGCGGCTGAGCGCCGAGCGGGCCATTTCGGTGAGGAATTCGGGGTTCTGGCGCATCAGGGCGTCGACCCGGTCCGCCGGGATCGCCAGCAGCTCGGAGTCTCGCAGGGCGGTGACGGTGGTCCCGTAGGGCTCGTCGCTCAGGATCTGGGCGGCGCCGATGACCGCGCCGGGCCGATGGACGGCCGTCAGCCGCTCGCCATTTCCCGTCACCTTCTCGACCTCGGCCAGGCGCCCGGCGACAAGGCGGTAGAGAGCCGAGGCGGGCTCTCCCGCCTCGGCCAGGGGCGTGCCGCCCGGAAGCGCCACCCACGAAGCATCCACATCAAGAGCATCGTCGAGGGCGGTGGACGGCATGGCGCCTATAGTTCCATCAATGCTCCGCCCACCTCAATGCTCTTGGGGGGCCATGGCCCCGGTCGACATCGCGCCGCTGGCCTTGTGCGCCTTGGCGGCCATCTTCTTTGCGGCCTTCTTGTGGGGGGCCATCTTGTCGCCCTTGGCCATGGCGCCCGTGCTCATCGCGCCATGGCCGCCGCTCGACATTGCATCACTCGACATCGCGCCCGTGGACATCGCGCCCGTCGACATGTGATCGCCCGAGGACATCGCCCCGGTGTCGCTCTGGGCGAGGGCTGAGCCCGCGACGAGGGCGACGGCCACGGCGGCGAGGGTGGCGTGGATCTTGGTCATGTCACTGTTCCTTTGATGGTCTTGGTTCGAGGGTTGGGGCGAGCCGGAGGGCGCGCCGGGTTGATCTCGGCGCACCGAGATGGCGTTGCGGCCGTGGCCGAATGGGTGGGGCGGTCAGGCGCGGGCGGCGGCGAGGATCGGGCCGCCGGGGCCAGCCTGGACCAGGATGGCGCTCTTCAGGCCGGAGGCGTCGGGCGCCGGCAGGGGGTAGCTCCTGGCGGGGCCGGACCAGTCGCCCAGCCGCGTCAGGGACCTGACGACGTTCTTGTGCGGCAGGGTCAGGCCGCCGTTCTCGCCGCGCCTGATCGGGACCTGGACGACGTTGGGATCATAGCGCACCAGCCAGACGCCGGCCGGACGCGCCAGGGCGGCGCCGGCGATGGTCACGCGGCCTCCCGCCACGGTCACCGCCGGCCCCGAGGCCCCCCGGTCGACCCGGACGATGGCCTGTTCGATCTCGCCCTTGCGCACGCCCACCACGTCGGTGCGGCCGTTGACCACCACCTGCGGGGTCCAGACGTTGTCGTGGCGCAAGGCGCGGGCGTAGTCCCACTGGCGCGCGGTGTTCTCCGGCGAGCCGAAGGTGTCCTTCCAGCCGAGCTGGTCCCAGTAGGTGACCTGGAAGCTGAGGGCGAGGATGTCCGGCCGCGCGCTCAGGGCGATGACGTTGGCGTTGGCCGGCGGGCAGGACGAGCAGCCCTGGCTCTGGAACAGCTCGACCACCGTCGGGTGGGCGGCGTCGGCGGCGCGGGCGCCGCTGGCATGCAGGGCCAGGGCGGCGGCCGCGGCGGCGATGTGGCTGATCATGGCGGGCTCTCCACTGGATTGCAGCCCTATCCGTCGCCCGCCCCGCAAAGGTTACGCGGGAACTTCGCGCGTGCCCGGCCGCCTGCCCTAGGCCCTGCCGGGCAGGCGCTCGAAGGCGGGAAGGCCGTCCGGGATCTGGTGGAAGAGCTGCTTGTCGAGCGTGTAGATCGCCAGGTCCGGGCCGCCGAACTGCGCGGGATCGTCGAGCGTCCCGACCTTGACGATCACCGCGGGAAACCCTGGCGCCCGGGTCGTCAGGTGCGTGCCGCAGGTCGGGCAGAACGCCTGGGTGACCGGCCGTTCGATATCGCTGCGGGTGAAGCTCTTCGGCTCCCCCTGGGTGAGGGCGAAGCCCTCGATAGGCATGGCGATGAACATGTTCGGCGAGCCGCCGGTCATGTACTGGCACTCCCGGCAATGGCACTGGGCCTTCATCACCGGGGCGCCCTCGGCCGTGTAGCGCACCGCCCCGCAATAGCACCCGCCTTCGAGTTTCATCGTTCGCTCCCGGTCTCGTTCACCGCCGATCAGTGTAGCACGGCGCCGAAGAACAGCTTCAGCAGTCCCGCGACGACGCCCAGGGCCGCGACGCTGCCCGCCCAGATGCCGACGAACCACGCCCCCCGAGTCACCCAACGGGCCATCAGTGATAGCCCTCCCGGCCCGTCTTGCCGCGGAAGACCCAGTAGGCGTAGCTGGTGTAGGCCAGGATGATCGGGAACAGGATCGCCGCCCCCACCAGCATGAAGGCGAGGCTGGAGGCCGGGGCCGAGGCCTGCCAGATGGAGACGCGCCCGGGCACGATGTAGGGATAGAGGCTGACCGCCAGGCCGGCGTACCCCAGCGCGAACAGGCTGAGCGCGATCGGAAACGGCCAGGTCTCGTTGCGGCGACGCAGGACCCACATGAGGGCGACCGAGGCGATCGCCACCAGGAGCGGCACCTGGGCGGTGCCCAGCACGTCCGGGAAAGAAAGCCACCGCGTCAGGTAGTCGGCGCGGAGGAAAAGGGTGGCGACGCTCACCGCCACGATGGCCGTCACCGTGGCCGCGCCGAAGATCCAGGCGAGGCGGAAGGCGCGCGCCAGCAGCGCGCCCTCCGTCTTCAGGATCA
>JAQGIW010000254.1 GCA_028290905.1 Caulobacteraceae bacterium
GTTCGACCCGCCGCCCGGGCGTCGGCCGCGCGATCCCCCGCCGTGGGATCCCCCCCGGCCCTGGAACCGCTTAGCACGCGCCATCTCCGGCATGCTCGTCTTTTCGACCGCCGCCAGGGCGCCCAGCGCCCGGTCGTTGCGACGATCGAACGAGGGGATGGTCTGGCGGGTGACCTTCTGGATGTCCTTCAGCAGGCCGCGCTCGTCGTCGGCCACCAGGCTGATCGCCACCCCGTCGGCGCCGGCCCGGGCCGTGCGGCCGATCCGGTGGACATAGGACTCCGGCACGTTGGGCAGGTCGTAGTTGATGACATGGCTCACAGCGTCCACGTCGATGCCGCGCGCGGCGATGTCGGTGGCGACCAGCGCCCGCACCGAGCCCGCCTTGAAGGCGGCCAGGGCCCGCTCGCGCTGGCCCTGCGACTTGTCGCCATGGATGGAGTCGGCCTTGAGGCCGGCGCCGTCCAGGTACTTGGCCACCCGGTCCGCGCCGCGTTTGGTGCGGGTGAAGATCAGGGCCCGGTCCATCTTGGCGTCTTCGAACAGCTCGGCCAGCAACTGGCGCTTGCGGTCGCTCTCGACGAACAGGATCTGCTGGGCGACGCGGGTGACGGTGGTGGCTGCCGGGGCGACGGAGGCCTGGGCGGGGTTGACCAGCAGTTCGGCCGCCAGCTTGCCGATTTCGCTGGGCATGGTGGCGGAGAAGAACAGGTTCTGCCGTTTCTTGGGCAGCGTGGCGACGATGCGCCGGATCGGCGGCAGGAATCCGAGGTCCAGCATCTGGTCGGCCTCGTCCAGCACCAGCACCTCGACGGCCGACAGATTGGCCACCTTCTCGTTGATGTGGTCGATCAGGCGTCCGGGGGTCGCCACCAGGATGTCGACGCCGCCGGCCAGGGCGCGGACCTGCGGGCCGTACTTGACGCCGCCGAACACCACGGCGACGGAGAAGCCCATGTGGCGGCCGTAGGCGCGGAAGCTCTCGGCGATCTGGCTGGCCAGTTCGCGGGTGGGGCTGAGCACCAGCACCCGGCAGCCGCGCCGGGGCGCGGGTCGGGGGTCGGCGGCCAGGCGGTGCAGGATCGGCAAGGCGAAGGCTGCGGTCTTGCCGGTGCCGGTCTGGGCGATGCCCAGCAGGTCGCGGCCCTCCAGCACGGTGGGAATAGCCAGGGCCTGGATGGGCGTGGGCGTCGCATAGCCCTCTTCGGCCAGGGCCGTGAGCAGGGGCTTGGCGAGGCCAAGATCTTTGAAGTGAGTCAAGGGAAACGGTCTTTCATGGCCGCGTGGGGAGAGTCCGCATCGAGCGGCGCTCGCCAGGGGCGAAGGGTTCTGGGGAGCGCCCCGCGTGGCCGGGCGATCGGTTTAAAGCTCTATGAGCGCTCGACAGGCAAGATCGCTGGATAAGCGACCCTCACGCGGCTGGAGCACCGACAACGCCTCGAAGAGCGAAGCGTGGGCTGCACATCGTCGTTCGGGCCGGCAAAGTCAAGCACGCGCGGTGTGCGCGGATTGTCGCGCGTCTATAGTGACTCCTCTGCTCCCGACCTCGATTGGACTTTCCGTGGCCAACATCGTCCTCGTCGCCGCCTGCGCTCTCATCGATGTCGACGGGCGGGTGCTCATCGCCCAGCGGCCGGCGGGCAAGAGCCTGGCCGGGCTGTGGGAGTTTCCGGGCGGCAAGGTCGAGGCCGGCGAGACCCCTGAGGCCTGCCTGATTCGCGAACTGGACGAGGAGCTGGGCATCAAGGTCACCAAGGCCTGCCTGGCGCCCTTCGTGTTCGCCAGCCACGGCTACGAGCACATGCATCTGTTGATGCCGCTCTACCTCTGCCGGCGCTGGGAGGGCTTCGTCACCGCCCGCGAACACGCCGCCCTTGCCTGGGTGAAGCCGGAGAAGATGGACGGCTATCCGATGCCCCCTGCCGACGCCCCACTGATCGCCTGGCTTCGCGACCTGCTCTAGCCCCCCGCCTTCTCGCCTGCGGGCCGCTCCACGGCGCCCAGGGCGTCGGCCAGGCGGGCCTTCGCCGATCCGGGGCGCAGGGGCCGCTGCTGGTCGGGGTGGGGGGCCCAGCCGGTCAGGGTCAGGATCTCGAAAGTCCCCGGTACGCGACCGTCCGGCCCGGCGTTGCGCTCCTGGTAGAGCTGGCAGGCGCGGGTCAGCACCGCCCGCGTCAGAGGGACGGCGGGCCGCTCCAGGAGGGCGCTGGTCTCGCCCATGGCGCGCAGATCGGCGAGCAGCCGGAGCGGATGCTCATAGCGGACGGTGACCACGTCGGTGTCGATCACCGGCAGGGCGAAGCCGGCGCGTTGCATGAGGGCGGCTCCGTCGGCGGCGTCGGCGAACGGCGAGATCCGCGGGCCCGCGCCCCCGCGCAGGTCGGCTTCGGCGGCGAGAAGGGCGGCGCGCAGTTCGGTCAGGGTCGACCCGCCCAGCATGGCGCCGACGAAGAGGCCGTCCGGCGCCAGGGCGAGGCGGATCTGGATCAGGGCGCCCACGAGGTCGTTGACCCAGTGGAGGGCCAGGGACGACACGATGAGGTCGAGACGCCCCGGCGCGAACGGCGTCCGCTCCTCGTCGGCGACCAGGCGCGGGCCGGTCGCTCCGGCAAGCATGGCGGCGCTCAGATCGCTCTGCACCAGGAGCCCTATCTTGTCGGCTGCGGGGCTTGCGGCCAGGGCCCGGGCGAACGTCCCGTCGCGCGCGCCCAGGTCCGCGGCCAGTTCGAACCGGCGATTGATCGCCTCCAGCCGCTCGACGATGTCGGTGGCCGCCCGGCGCTTCAGGAAATCGGCGGCCGAAAAGGACTTCGCGGCCCGGGTCAGGCGCCGGGCGTGCAGGTCGCGGTCGAAGATGCGGGGAGGGGAGGCCATCCGAACGGTCTTGGTGTTATTGCAAAGTCATGCGATATGCAAAGGCCCAGCTCCCGTGGGAGGGGAGGCGGAGGGCGAGTGTCGCATGGATTTCCGGTTGCCCGCCAGCGCGCGGCGCGCGGCTCACGGCGCGCTCGACCTCCTGCTGCCGCCCCGCCCGCTGGACGAGGCGGCGGGCCAGGCCAACGGCGTGCAATGGCGCGGCCTCACGCCGCCCGCCTGGTCGCGCATCGCCTTCATCGAGGCGCCCTTCTGCGACGCCTGCGGCGTCCCGTTCGACTATGACCTGGGTCCAGGCGCCCGATGCGCGGCCTGCAGCCGCGAGGCGCCGGCCTTCGATCACGCCCGCGCCGCCTGCCTTTACGACGAGCCGGCCAGCGACCTGATCCTGAAACTGAAGCACGCGGACCGCACCGATCTCTCCGGGCTGTTCGCCCGCTGGATCGCGCGCGCCGCGGCGGATCTGCTTCCGCGCATCGATGGCGTTGTTCCCGTGCCGCTGCACCGCTGGCGCCTGCTCCGCCGCCGCTACAACCAGGCGGCCGAGATCGCCCGACCTCTCGCGCGCCAGGCGGGCCTCGCCTATTGGCCGGACGCCCTCGTCCGGCGCCGGTCTACCGCCAGCCAGGGGGGAAAGTCGGGCGGGGCCCGGCGGACGAACGTAGCGGGGGCGTTCGCGGTGTCGCGGGCCTGGCGAGCCCGGGTCGACGGCCGCCGGATCCTTCTCGTCGACGATGTCCTGACCACCGGCGCCACCGCCGAGGGCTGCGCCCTGGCGCTGAAGGCCGCCGGGGCGGTTTGCGTGGACCTGGCGGTGATCGCACGGGTCGGGCAATTGACCCGGCGGCCCGGATGACCCACTTCAGGGACAGTCTTCCGATCCGGAACCAGCATGGCCACCTCCCCGAACACCTCTCAAGACGCCCCGCCAGTCACCGAACAATCGAACGTCGTCATCTACACCCGCCCATTCTGCGGCTTCTGTTCCCGCGCCATCAGCGTCCTGCGCCAGAAGGGCGTCGCCTTCATCGAGATCGAGGCCGGCTTCGACCCGGCCCTTCGCCAGGAGATGATAGAGCGCTCCGGCCGCACCACCTTCCCCCAGATCTTCGTCGGCGACACTCACATCGGCGGCTGCGACGACCTGTTGGCCCTGGACAGCGCGGGCAAATTCGACCCCATGCTGCACGCCTGATGCTCAAGATCGGTCTCGTCCAGACACGCACGCCGGCGGCGCAGGCCGCCGCCCTGGCCCATACCGCTCCCCTGGTGCGGGAGGCGGCGGCGGCGGGCGCGACCCTGATCGTCACGCCGGAGTGCAGC
>JAQGIW010000265.1 GCA_028290905.1 Caulobacteraceae bacterium
GCCGCCCCGGTCAAGGCGCCCGCGCCCGCCTTCGACCCTCCCGCCCCGGCGGCCTCCGCCACCGAGACGGCCGTGTTGTCGGGCGGCTGCTTCTGGGGTCTGCAAGGCGTGTATGAGCATGTCCGCGGCGTTCGCCAGGTTCTCGCGGGGTATGCGGGCGGCCCAAAGGGTCTGGCGCAATACGAGCTGGTCAGCACGGGGACCACCGGCCATGCCGAATCAGTGAAGATCGTCTTCGATCCCCGCCAGATCTCCTATGGAGAGATCCTGCGCGTCTACTTCTCGGTGGCGACCGATCCCACCCAGCTCAACCAGCAGTTCCCGGACGAGGGGCCGCAGTATCGGGGCGACATCTTCTACCTGGACGGCGCTCAGCAGGCGGTGGCCGAGCGTTACATCGCCCAGCTTCAGGCCGCCCACGTCTACCGCCGACCGATCGTCACCCGCCTTGACCCCTACAAGGGGTTCTTCCCCGCGGAGTCCTACCACCAGGATTATCTGCTGCGGCACCCCGATGCGGCCTACATCGCCACCTACGACCTGCCCAAGGTGGCGGCGCTGAAGAGCCTCTTCCCGGCCGACTACCGAGCCAACCCGCTCAGGTCGCTGTAGCAGCCGCCTCGATATCCAACAGCCTTGCGACCGACTGATCCTGGCGCCCCCGCTGGCCTGTGACTGGGGAGTATGCTCAGATGACTCGCCGCGGGCTGGGAGGCGACGTGACCGCACTGGAAAGACCCGCGAACCGGAGCCTCCCCTCCGCGCCGCCTCGGTTCCGGCCGCTGATCCCCGCCGCCGCCCGCCTGCGCGAGCTTTCGGCCACGCCCCTGATCGTCGGGGTGCTGCTGGGCGTGGTGTTCGGCGCCTCGTCCCTCTACCTCGTCCTGAAGGTCGGCCTGACGGTCAGCGCCTCGATTCCGGTGGCGGTGATTTCGCTCACCCTGTTCCGGCTGCTCGGGCGGCTCGGCCTTCGCTCGGCGAGCGTGCTCGAACACAACATCGTCCAGACCGCCGGCTCGGCGGGCGAATCCATCGCCTTCGGCATCGGCGTGACGATGCCGGCGATCATGATCCTGGGCTTCGACCTGGAGATCACCCGGGTGATGCTGGTGGGCTTGCTGGGGGGTCTGCTCGGCATCCTGATGATGATCCCGCTGCGGCGGGCCCTGATCGTGCAGCAGCACGGCGTCCTGAAGTACCCGGAGGGCACGGCTTGCGCCGAGGTGCTGAAGGCGGGCGCCACGCCCGCCGAGCGCGCGATGGGTCAGGCGGACGTCGCCGCGCCCGCCGCCGAGGGGCGATCAGGAGCGACGGCCATCTTCGCGGGTTTCGGCGCGGGGGCCCTCTACAAGCTGGCGATGGAGGCGTTCTAGCTGTGGAAGGACACCCCGGAGAAGGTGTTCGGCCCTCCCCTTGCGGCCGGGTCCCTGTCGGCGGAGATCTCGCCGGAGCTGCTGGGCGTCGGGTACATCATCGGGCCGAAGATCGCCTCCACCATGGCCGCCGGCGGCGTGCTGGCCTATCTGGTGCTGATCCCCGCCATCGCCTTCTTCGGCGGCCGCGCCGCCGGAATCATCCCCCCCGGGACCGCGCCCATCGCCACCATGGGCCCCGACGAAATCCGCGGCGCCTATGTGCTCTATATCGGGGCCGGCGCGGTGGCGGTGGGCGGCATCATCAGCGTTTTCAGGGCCCTCCCGATGATCGCGCGCGGGCTCGCCGGGGGCCTCAGCGACTGGCGCGCCCGGCGGACCGAAACCGAGGCGCGGGCGGCGACGCCGCGCACCGACCTGGACCTCCCGCCTCGGGTGGTGGCGATCGGCCTGATCCTGCTGATGGCCGGGATCCTGTCGGCGCGGAGCCTGCAGATGAACATATTCGGCGCGGGACTGATCGTGCTCTTCGGCTTCCTGTTCGTCACCGTCTCCTCGCGTCTCACCGGCGAGATCGGCTCTTCGTCCAATCCGATCTCCGGCATGACGGTGGCCACACTGCTGCTCACCTGCCTGATCTTCCTCATCCTCGGCTGGACCGGCCCGCGCTACTACGTCACCGCGCTCTCGGTGGGCGGTATCGTCTGCGTGGCCGCCGCCAACGGCGGAACGACCTCCCAGGACCTCAAGTCGGGGTTCCTGCTGGGCGCCACGCCTCGCTCGCAGCAGATCGCGATCCTGGCGGGCGCCTTCGCCTCCGCCCTCGTCCTGGGCCCCATCCTGCTGGCCCTGAACGACGCCGCCACCGTCTATGTGCCGGTGAAAACCAGCTGGCGTGTGCCGCCCGCCGCCGTCGCGACCCTGCAGACCGACCGGGTGAAGGGGCCTCAGGCGAGGAACGACGCACGGAGCTACCACGTCTGGCAGAAGACCGACGCCGTGGGCGGCGAGCCCGGCCGCTACCTCGTCGACGACGCCGGGACGCCCGCCTACCTGGTCGATCCCGGCATCAACGGAACACACCGCGTCCGGCCGGACGGCACGGCCGTCAACAAGTTCGCCGCCCCGAAGGCGACCCTGATGAGCTACATCATCAAGGGCATATTGAGCCGTCAGCTTCCGTGGACCCTGGTCATCCTGGGCGGGGCGATCGCGATCGTCCTGGAGATGTGCGGCATCGCCTCCCTGGCCTTCGCGGTCGGCGTCTACCTGCCGCTGTCGTCGTCGTCGCCGATCTTTATCGGCGGAGCCGTGCGCTGGCTGGTGGACCGGCATCTGGCGCGGCGGTTCAAGGAAGCCCATCTGACACCGGCCGAGTTGGTCGCCGAAACGGACAAGAGCCCTGGCGTGCTGGTGGCGTCGGGCTACATCGCCGGGGGCGCCATCGCGGGCATCGGCATCGCCTTCATGGCCGGCGCGTTGACCGGATTCAACCAGCGGGTGACCGATTTCATGACCGCCCACAATCCGTTCTTCTCCGGACCCTATGCGGATGCCCTGGCGCTGCTGCCCTTTGGCGCCCTGGTGGCGGCCCTCTATCTGTCGGGCCGGTTGGCGCGAGGCCCCGAGGCGGCCGGGCCGGGCGATCTCGTGCGGAGCTGACCCGCCATGGGCGACCGCTATCAACTCGCGAAGATGGTCGACGCCGCCCGGCGCGTGGTGGTGTTCACGGGCGCCGGGATGTCCACCGAATCCGGCATCCCGGATTTCCGCAGTCCGGGCGGCGTCTGGAGCCGGATGAAGCCGATCTACTTCCAGGACTTTGTCGCGAGCGAGGAGCGGCGCCGCGAGGCCTGGACGCGGACCTTTTCCGGCGCGGCGGGCTGGGTGGGCGCGAAGCCCAACGCCGGCCACGTCGCGATCGTGCGGCTGGTGGACGAGGGCAAGGTCGAGGTGGTGATCACCCAGAACGTCGACAACCTTCACCAGGATGCGGGCGTCCCGGAAGAGCGGGTCATCGAACTGCACGGCAACGCCGCCTACGCCAAGTGCCTCAGCTGCGGCGAGCGTCACGAGCTCGCCGACCTGAGGGGACCGTTCCTCGAACATGGCGTCATACCGGCCTGCCGGGTGTGCGGCGGCCTGGTCAAGACGGCTACCATCTCGTTTGGCCAGCCGATGCCGGCCGAGGCCATGGCGCGCGCCGAGGAGGCAGCCGTCGCCTGCGATCTGTTTCTCGTGCTGGGATCGTCCCTGGTGGTGTTTCCCGCCGCCGGCCTGCCCCTGATCGCCAAGCGCAATGGCGCGGCCCTGGCCATCGTCAACCGCGAGCCGACCGACCAGGACGGCTTCGCCGACCTCGTGCTGCACGATGAGATAGGGTCGGTGCTGGGCGCGGTCGTCGCCGCCCGCTGAAGCGAACGCAGATCAGTCGCAGCCGGTGGCGCCCGCCGCCGCGAGCAGCTTTTTCCGGCCCGCCCGCAGATCCCGTCCATCCCGCGTTGCCGGATATGGCGCGTCGCCCTTAAGCCCCCGCCACAGCGCCAGATTGAATTGCGCCGTGTCGAGACGGTCCTCCTCGGCGAAGTCCTGGCCGGCCATGGCCGCGGCCCAGTAGTCGGCCGACCGCGGCTTCACGGCGCAGCCCGCGTCGGCCGCCTTTGCCGGCGGCAGCGGCAGCGGCAGGGCGGTCGCGCGCAGCACGGCGGGGACCCGCGCGTTGTACGTCCAGTCGGCCTGGGCGGTGTCGAACAGCTCGGCCATGGGCTCGGCCAGGGCGTCGTTGAGTCCCATGGGGCCGATCCCCAGCACGTCTTCGATAGTGCGCACCAAGTTCACCGTGGCGTAGCGGTGCGAAACCACCGCGCCGTGCTTCACATAGGGCCCGGCGACGAAGGCGATGGAGCGATGGGCGTCGACGTGGTCGGGGCCGTCCTGCGCGTCGTCCTCCACCACGAAGATCAGGGTATCTTTCGCGAAGGGGCTGTGGGCCACCTTCTCCACCAGCAGGCCCACCGCATAGTCGTTGTCGGCCAGTTCGGTCTCCACGGTATCCACCCCGTCGATTCCCCGCCCGAAGTTGCCGGTGTGATCGTGTGCGAGGCGGACCGTCATCAGGTTCGGCGCGTTCCCGGAAGCCACGAACGCATCGAACTCACGCTCCCACTCCCTGAACCGCCAGAAATCCGGAAACGACTGGTCGAAGCCGCGGAAGTACGGGTCGGAGACGGCCATCAACGAGGCCTTGGACGGCGTGAACACCTTGAGCCCGCTCTTCCAGGGTTCGCGCTCGAGCGGCATGCGGTCGGGCCCCGGGACGAAATAGAGCGTCAGATCGCCATAGAACCCCCAGTTGCGCACGCTCAGGCCGGCCTTCATGGCCTGGTCCCACAGATAACCATGTTCGCTGTCGCCGCTCGGCCCGTCAGGCGCCGCGACGTCTCGCACCCCCGGCAACATGTCGGGATCCTTGGGAGCGACGGGGTTCACCTTCAGCCGTTCGGCGGCGGTGGCGAAACCGACGTTGATCCCCCGGTTGGCGCCTTCCTGGTCGTATTGCAGACCGCGCCCTGAATAGTTTACCGGCGCTTCGCGCTCTGTCCAATCATTGGTGCGGCCAGCCACGGTCCAGTTCCAGCCGGTGTTGCTGCTCTCGCCGCTATCGAAGAAGGCGTCGAGGTCGACGAACTGGCGAGCGAGGGCGTGCAGGTTAGGCGTCATGGCCGCGCCGAACACCGTCAGCTTCGGATCCCCGTTCCCCACCTCGAGGTCCCCCAGCACCTGATCGTAGGTGCGGTTCTCCTTCACGATGTAGATCACGTGGTGGATGTGGGCCCTCAGGAAGGTAAGCTTCGCCACGTCCGCGACCGGGGGTCGGCCAAACACGTGGTTGTTGGCGGCCACCCGCGCGGTGAGGGCGGCCAGATCCAAGGGGGACGGCGGCGGGATCGTCAGAAATCCCGCCTTCTCCTTCTGCCAGACGTATTGGTTGGCGGCCTGGCAGGCATATTGGCTCCCCTTGGTCGTCTCCAGGTTGGTGCGGCAGGTCAGCGGCACGGGGCCCGTGTTGCTCTTGCCGTTGACCACATAGATCTGGCGTCCATCAGGCCGCGCCGCGACGGCGGTCGGGTACCAGCCGGTGGGGATCAGGCCGACGACGCCGGAGGCGCCGCCAGCCTCCATGTCCTCGTCGACGTCCTGGTCCCGGTGTAGAGCGCCGGCGCCTCGCCCCGTCGCCTTGGCGTCCAGCCGCAACACGGCCAGCGCATTTTCCCCGCCATTGGTGACCAGCAGGGTCCGGCCATCCGGCGACAGCGCCAGGGCGTTCGAGCCTGCGCCGCCCAGCTCCCGCGCCCACGCCTTCACGCCGGCGGTGGGGATCGTCTCGATGACCCGGTCCGAGGCGGTGTCGATGACGGCGACGCCGTCGGTGTTGTCCAGGGCGGCGAACAGCCTATCTCCCGCCCCCATGATTAACGCCACCGGCTGTCCGCTGGTGTGGATCCGGGCGGCCACCCGCAGCCGGGCGGGCGCAACCTCGAGCGCGATGATCTCGCGGTCGCGCTCGCTGGCCACATAGGCGCGGCTGTCGGAGCTCCATGCCGCCGCGCGCGGGAAGGTCCCGCCGGGCTCGCCACGATGCGCCGGATCGATGACTCCCGGCCGCAGATCCTGCTCGGTCATGGCCCCGCTCGCCAGGTCGATCAGGGTGACGGAGTCGTTCTGGATATTGGTAACCAGCAGGCGGCGCCCGTCGGGACTGACCGCGAGACCTGCGCTTTCGGGCTGGGCCAGGAGGCCCAGCCCCGACCTGTGGCCGAGGGCGAAGGTCCGTCCCGCCGCGAAGCCGGTCGGGGACCCGACGAATTCGAGCACGTTGTCGGTGACGCCGCCGGAAACGAAGAACCGGTCGCCGGCCGGCGCCCAGCCCAGGCCCTGGAACGCGTTCGGCACGTTGATGACCTGGCGCTTGACGGGGGCTGCGCCCGACACGTCCCACACGAAGACGTATTCGTTCGATCGTTCGGGGATGAACTTCCCGTCCGGGCCATAGGTGCGGTTGAAGCCGCTGGTGAGGATCAGCAGGGTCCGGCCGTCCGGCGACAGGGCGACGGCCGCCGCCTGGCCCGCGGTGAAGGCCGAATCGCCCGGCAGGTCGGGATTGAGCGGCTGGAAGATCGCCCCTGGCGCGGCCATGGGGGTGAGGGCCTGTCCGGTCGGCGTGATCTCATCGGCCAGCGCAGGCGCGGCCAGCGCGAGGACCCCCGCCAGAGCCGCGCCGACAAGCCCGCTGAAGCCTCTGGCCATCCCTCACCCCGTCCACCGTCTTGTGACCGGGGGTTGTCGCCCATTCGGGTGACAGCGCCAAGACACGCCGCCAAGAAGCGACCGATTCAGGTCTCGACGAAGGCGCGCTCGAGGACGAAGTCGCCGGGAGCGGCCACGGAGCCTTCCTCGTAGTCGCGGGCCAGGAGCAGACTTTTCAGATCCGCCAGGACCGAGGGGCCGCCGCAGAGCATCAGGCGATCCCTCGTCCTGTCCAGGAGCGGCAGGCCGATGTCCTCGAAGATCTGTCCCGATTCGATCAGGTCGGTGATCCGTCCCCGGGTCCGGAAGGGCTCGCGGGTGACGGTGGGATAGTAGACCAGCTTGGGCGCGATCATTTCGCCCAGGTCGGGATCATTGGGGAGTTCCTGCTCGAGGAACTCGCGGTAGTTGAGGTCGGCCACCCCGCGCACGGTGTGGGTCACGATCACCTTGTCGAAACGCTCGTAGACCTCCGGGTCGCGCACGAGGCTCAGGAACGGCGCGAGGCCCGTGCCTGTGCCCAGCAGATAGAGGTTGCGGCCGGGCCGCAAGCCATCGAGGACAAGGGTGCCGGTCGGCTTGCGGCCCACCAGGACCTCGTCGCCCTCGGTGATGTTCATCAGCCGGGACGTAAGCGGCCCGTCCTTGACCTTGATCGAATAGAATTCGAGCTCGTCGGCGTAGGAAGCGCTGGCGATGGAATAGGCGCGCAGCAGCGGCTTTCCCTCAACCTCCAGACCCAACATCACGAACTGCCCGCTGGCGAAACGGAAGCTTGGGTCCCGGGTGGTGCGCAGGGAGAACAGCTCGGGCGTCCAGTGGCGCAGCCAGGTGACGCGCTCGACGTTGAAGGCGCCTCTGGCTTTCGAGGGCGCCGCTGGAGCGGCGGCCAAAGTCGCGTCAAGGGGGGCAGCGGCTTGGGACATGCTGGAAATCGAACTCTCGCCTTTCGTCGTCGTAGGGCCAGGGGCGGCTTGTCGGGGCGCGGGGCCTAGAGATCCCCGCCCAGGAAGGGGGCGGCGCCGGGCGCGCGGGCGGTATGTATGCCGCATTCGGTCTTTTGCGAACCCGCCCAGCGTCCGGCCCGCACATCGCCCTCGGCATCGGCCGGCCGGGTGCAGGGCCAGCAGCCCACGGAGGGGAAGCCGGCCGCGACCAGCGGGTGCGCCGGGAGGTCGTACTGGGCGGCGTAGGCGTCCAGATCGGCCTTACCCCAGTTGGCCAGGGGGTTGAACTTGATGTGGCTTTCGCTCGCCTCCACCACCGGCAGCCGAAGGCGGTCGCCGCCGTGGAAGCGTTTGCGGCCGGTCAGCCAGGCGTCGAATCCCGCCAGGGACCGGTCGAGCGGCAGCACCTTGCGGATATGGCAGCAGGCGTCGGTGTTGGTCTGCCAGAGATCGGCGTTCGGATCGGTGGTTGCCAGGTCCTCGAAGTGCGGTCGCAGGTCGCGGACCTGCGTCAGGCCCAGACGCGTGGCCAGGTTGCGCCGGTAGTCGAGGGTCTGGGCGAACAGCATGCCGGTGTCGAGGAAGAGCACGGGCGTGTCGGGATTGGCCCGGGCTACCAGGTGCAGCAGCACCGCCGACTCCGCTCCGAACGAGGAGACCAGCGCCAGGCGGTCGCCGAAGGTCTCGGCCGCCGCCTCGATGATCGTCGCCGGATGGGCGTCACGCAGCTCCGCGTCCAGGCGCTGCGCCAGGAGCCGCGGTCCGTCGGTTTGATCGAAAGCCATGGTCAAACCCTCACTCGCTCGGCGAACGCCGGCTCGCGACCGTCGGCGGCGCGTTGATAGACGTGGCGGTAGCGACGGGCGACGCGGGTCCACTGTTCGGGCGTGGTGTCGTCGGCCGGCTCGACCGTGTCGAAGCCGCACCGCACCAGAAGGTGACCCATCTCGAGCAGGACATCGCCCACCGCGCGGAGTTCGCCGCGGAAGCCCAGGCGCTCGCGCAGGACCCGCGCGGCGCTGTAGGCGCGCCCGTCGCGATACTTGGGGAACGTCAGGGCCACCACCTCCAGTTGCGGCAGATCCAGGATCAGCGCCTCGGGCGCGTCATCGCTCTCCAGGCGAACCCCGAGGCCCCGCCCGCCAGCCAGCAGATCGCGCCCTTCGCGTTGAAAGCGGGCCAGGGAGACGATGACCTCGCCCCGCGGCAGGCTCTGGTCGTCGTCGACGGCGGTGAAGGGATCCTCCGCCCAGGCCGCGACGCCGCTCTGCCACCTAATGAGCTTCGGCATAGACGGCCTCCTTGAAGACGCCGAGGCCGGCGCGGCGGAAGGTGTCGAGGAAGCGCTCGCCCTGGCGCCGCTCGCGCAGATAGACCTCCACCAGATGGTCGATGGCCGAGGTGACGCGGTCGGCCGGCAGGGCCGGACCCAGCACCTGGCCGATCGCGGCGTCGTCATCCGCCGAGCCGCCGAGGGTGAGCTGGTAGAACTCCTCGCCTTTCTTATCCACGCCCAGGATGCCGATATGGCCCACGTGGTGGTGGCCGCAGGCGTTGATGCACCCGCTGATCTTGATCTTCAGCTCGCCGATGGTCTCGGCCAGGACGGGATCGGCGAACCGCCGGGCGATGTCCTGGGCGATGGGGATGGCCCGGGCGTTGGCGAGCGCGCAGTAGTCGAGGCCCGGGCAGGCGATGATGTCGCTGATCAAGGCGATGTTCGGCGTCGCCAGGCCCGCGGCGGCCAGCGCCTCATGGACGGCGGGCACGTCGTCGAGCTTCACATGGGGCAGCAACAGGTTCTGCTCATAGGTGACGCGCGCCTCGTCCAGGGAGTAGCGTTCGGCCAGGTCGGCGACGAGCTCCATCTGGTCGGCCGAGCAATCCCCGGGGGTCTCGCCGATCGCCTTGAGCGACACATGCACCAGCGCGTAGCCCGGCTGTTTGTGGGCCACGACGTTGTGGCGGGCGAACCGGGCGAAGGCGGCGCTCGAGGCCTTGGCCTTCTCGTAGGCCGCGGAGACCGGCGGCAGGGCCTCGAAGCCCGTCGGCGCGAAGCCCGCGCGGATGCGGGCCAGCTCGGTGTCGGGCAGGTCGACGGCTTCCTTGTCGGTGAGGCTCCACTCCTCCTCGACCTGGCGCGCGAACTCCTCGGCCCCCAGTGAGGCGACCAGGATCTTGATCCGCGCCTTGTTCGGATTGTCGCGGCGGCCGTGGCGATTGTAGACGCGCAGAATGGCCTGCATGTAGGAGAGGAGCCGTCGCACCGGCAGACGCTCGCGGATCACCGCGCCGATATGCGGCGCCCGCCCCTGGCCCCCGCCGACGATCACCTCGAAGCTCAGGGCGCCCTCGCCGTCGCGGTGCAGGCGCAGGCCGATGTCATAGACCCGTATCGCCGCCCGATCCTTGGGCGAGCCGGTCACCGCGATCTTGAACTTGCGCGGCAGGAACGAGAACTCGGGGTGGAAGGTCGACCATTGCCGGATCACCTCGGCCCAGATGCGCGGATCGTCCACCTCGTCGGCGGTGGCGCCGGCGTAGGGATCGGCGGTGAGGTTGCGGATGCAGTTGCCCGACGTCTGGATGGCGTGCAGGCCCACCGTCGCCAGCTCATCCAGGATGTCGGGGGCATCCTTGAGCTTGATCCAGTGCAACTGCAGGTTGGTGCGGGTGGTGAAGTGGCCGTATCCCCGGTCGTACTCGCGGGCGATGTCGGCCAGCTTGCGCAGCTGCACGCTGTTCAGCGCGCCGTAGGGGATGGCGATTCGCAGCATGTAGGCGTGCAGCTGCAGATAGAGGCCGTTCATCAGCCGCAGGGGCTTGAACTGGTCCTCGGTGATCTCCCCGGCCAGGCGCCGGACGCATTGCTGGCGGAATTCCGCGGCCCGGTCGGCCAGCATTTCACGGTCGATGTCGTCGTAGCGGTACATGGGTTCGCGCCTCTACTTGCGCCTGATCAGATCGACGCGGCCCTTGGACCGGGCGGCGCCATGGGCCCTGGCGAGGACGGCGATGTCCTCCCCGCCGAGGGCCTGCTTGCCGTGATCGGGCTTGTTGGTGGGGCCGAGCGCGCGCAGCCGCTCCCGATAGCTGATTGGCGCGAGGCCGCCGTCCACGGCGGCGACCTCGATCAGATAGGGATCGACCAGCAGGGTGATCTGGGCCTTGGCGTGAGCCTCGGCGGCCTCGGCCAGCTCGTTGTCCTCGTAGAGGACCGCGTCCACGAAGCGCTCCGACCAGCTCTCGCCGGTCCAGAACACGACCTCGCCGTCGGCCAGGTGATTGGCGGTGAGCGCTTTCACCGGCGAGATCTCCCACGCGAGGGAGATGGCGCGGCGCAGTGCGCCGCTACGGAGGAGGCGTTCCCCGCCGCCAGGGCCAGCGCCATCGCCTCGCCGACGATCAGGATGGCTGGACCGGACAGCCCGGCCGCCGCCTCGCCGAGTGCGCCGAGGGTGGTGACGACCCGGCGCTCGCTGTCCAGGCTGGCGTTCTCGACGATCAGGGCGGGGGTCGCCGGGGCGCGGCCGGCGGCGACCAGGCGGGCGCCGATGGCGGCGGCGTTCGCCAGGCCCATGTAGACGACCACGGTCTGGTTGGCCCGCGCGAGGGCGGGCCAGTCGAGGTCCGGCGCCTCGCCCGCCTTGGCGTGGCCCGTGACGAACGTGACCGCCTGGGCGGCGCCCCGGTGCGTGAGCGGCGCCCCCGCCCCCGCCCCGGCGGCCAGGGCGGCGGTGACGCCGGGAACCACGTGGCAGTCGACGCCGGCCCCGCGGCACGCTTCCATCTCCTCCCCGCCGCGGCCGAAGATGAAGGGGTCGCCTCCCTTGAGGCGCACCACCGCCAGGCCCTCGAGCGCAAAGGCTGCGAGCATGCGGTTGATCTCTTCCTGCGGATAGGAATGGCGCGAGCGGCGCTTGGCGACATTGATCAGGCGGGCCCGGGCGGGCGCGAGGCCCAGGATGGCTGGCGAGACCAGGCCGTCGTGCACGATGACGTCGGCGGCCTGGATGGCTTTGAGGGCGCGCACGGTAAGCAGGTCGGGATCGCCGGGACCAGCGCCTACCAACCACACTGCGCCGGCGGCGCGGCCGCCCGCCGGACCGGGGGAGCGGGCTCCCAGCACGACCAGGCGCGCGGCTTTCGACAGCGGCGGGCGGGAAGACATGGTGGCGTTTCCGTTTCAGAAACTCTAAAAGTACCCGGGGCTCGACCGAACCACGGGATGATTGCCAATTGGGCGGCGAAGCCCCATTTCGCAACCCAAGGACTTCTAGCCAGGGTGTCAGCAAATCTATGGAGTCTCGTCGAAGGCTGCCGCCCCTCAACGCCCTGCGGGCCTTCGAATCGGCGGCGCGTCACCTGAATTTCAGCCGGGCGGCCGATGAGCTGTCGGTGACCCCCGGGGCGGTCTCGCAGCAGATCCAGAACCTGGAGGATTATGTGGGCGCGTCGCTCTTCAAGCGCACGTCCCGCGGCCTGCTGCTCACCGACTCGGCGCAGACGGCGCTCCCGGCCCTGCGCGAAGCCTTCGACCGCCTGGCCGAGGCTGCCTCCCTGCTTACCGCGGCGGTGGACGGCCGGCGCCTGACGCTCACCGCCCCGCCCTCCCTCGCGGCCAAGTGGCTGGTGCCGCGGCTGGGCCGATTCGAGGCCGCCCATCCGCAGGTGGACGTGTGGCTCTCGGCAGACATGGAGCTGGTGGACTTCGCCTCCACGGACGTGGACTTGGCGATCCGCTATGGGGCCGGCCCTTACCTGGGATTGGAGGTGATTCGCCTGATGGGCGAATCGGTGCTGCCGGTGATGAGCCCCGAACTCGCCGCCGCCAATCCGGTGAACTCCCCCGCCGACCTGGCCCGCCACGTGCTCCTGCACGACGGCTCGCCCGTGGCTGACGAGAGTTGCCCGGACTGGGTGATGTGGCTGGCGGCCCGGGGCGTGCGCGGCTTCGACGCCAATCGCGGTCCACGGTTCAACCAGTCCAGCCTGGTGATCGAGGCGGCGGTGGCCGGCCGCGGGGTGGCGCTCGCCAAGCGCGCCCTCGCCCAGGACGATCTGGACGCGGGACGCCTGATCGCGCCGCCGATGGGGGCGGCGATGTCGGTCGACTTCGCCTACTATCTGGTTCACCCCAAGGCCAAGGGCCGCCTCCCCCAGGTCAAGGCCTTTGTGGGCTGGATCAAGGCCGAAGCGGCCGCGCATGAGGCGGCGCTGGAAACCTTGAACAACGGTGCGGGGATCTAGCCGGAGGGAGAGCAGCCGACCTTGCCTTCGGCGCTTTTTTGGGTATGGTCCGCCGCCTCGCGCATGGGCGGCCTGCATGGCCCACGGGCGGGCGCGGGTGCATAGCTCAGTTGGTAGAGCAGCTGACTCTTAATCAGCGGGTCGTAGGTTCGAATCCTACTGCACCCACCAACAAGTCAAAAAACTTGCGACCGGAACTGGAAGCGGGCGTTTGACTCCGATGGTCAAATTTGTTCCGTGTTCCCCGTGGGGGTCCTTCGGCTATAGCCGCGGCCGCTCTCGCCGTATTGCCTGTGCGGCAGTGAAACGGCGCTGCGGTCCTAGGCTGCCTCAAGCGAGGTTCTTTGGCAGGATCGGTGGTATAAGCGTCCGGGGGGACTCCGTGGCCGGAGGGGATTGTCGTTCTGTCTAAGCTCAGGGCACAGGATTGGGCGCGCAAGGCCGAGCGGCCGCCGACTGGCGGCTCCCTGAACTCCGACCGGCGGCGGTTCCGCGCCGAGTGGCTGGCCACTGCGATCCTCTCCACCGTGTTGCTTACCGTGCTCGTCTCCACCGGGGCGACCACCCGATTCGACAATGCCATCTACGACCTGAGCCTGAGGCTCAAACACACCAGTGCCCGGCCGGACATCGTGATCGTCGCCGTCGATCCGGCGAGCCTTCAGGCGAAGGGCGAATGGCCGTGGCATCGCGGGCTGATCGCCAATTTGGTCAACAACATCGCCCGAGACCGGCCGACGGCGCTGGCTTTCCACTTCCTCTTCTTTCTTCCCTCCCCGGACGACAAGGCGCTCCACGATGCCATCGCGCGCACCCGGACCTATCTGGGGGTGCCGCACAGGGAACCGAACGGCGGCCGCGGGGCGCACCCGCTTCAGCCGGCCCCCATGATCGCCTCGGCGGCGGCGGGTTGGGGCGCGGGGGATTCGCAGCCCGACCAGGACGGAATCGTCAGGCGCACTCTGCTGTTCGAGGGACCGTCGAACGATCTCACGCCCAGGATGGTGCTGCAGATGGCGCGGTTGGACGGGCGCCACCCCGACGGCTCGCGAGCGGTTTCGCGGAACGGCGAGATGCTGATTCCCTACGCGGGCCCTCCCGGGACGTTCACCACCGTTCCCGCCATCTCGGTGCTCCAAGGGAAGGTCACGAAGAATTATTTCAGGAACAAGTTCGTGCTCATCGGGGCCACCGCCCCGGAGCTGCTCGACAACTATCCGACGCCTCGTTCCGGCGCCAAGGGCATGCCCAGCGTGGAGGTCGACGCCAACGTCCTCAACAGTCTGCTCGACGGCGTCGCGATCACCCCGGTGTCGCGCCCGGTAACCCTGGCGGTCTCCATAGTCCTTCTCTGGGTCTTGCTGGTTGCTCTGCTCCGGCTAAGTCCGCAGGGCAACCTGCGGCTCGCGGCGGGGCTGAGCGGCCTCGCCCTGGCGGGCTCGGTGCTGGGCGTCGTGGGGCTGGGCGTCTGGGCCCCCCCGGCGCCCTATCTGGCGACCATGTCGATTATCCTGCCCTATTGGGGCTGGCGCCGCCTGAACGCCGCCAGCGCCTATTTCGCGGAACAGTTGCGCGTCCTGGAGCGAAATGCCGGCGGAGCGATCCTTGCGCAGTCACGCTCCGTTGCACAAAAGGGGGGCGACGTCGTCCTCCAGCAGATGACGCTCCTCGAAGAGACCCGGAAGCGCATTTCGGATCTGCGACGCTTCGTCGCGGACATCCTCGCCGACTTCCCCGACCCGGTCCTGGTGGTGGATCGCGCCGGGCGCATCCTGACCGTCAACCAAGCGGCGAGCGACTTCGCCGACGGCCTTGAGGTATCCACGGCGCCCGGGGCGCCGATCGAACCCGTCCTCTCCAAGATCGCGACGTCCGACGGGGACACGCGTCCCCTGTGGCCACCGCCCGAGGGAATCGACATGTTCGGCTCATCGGCGTCCGCGCGCCCGCTCACGGGCCAGGGGCCGTCGGGACGCTCCTATGAGTTGCGGTTCACGCCGACCCGTAGCGCTGAGGACGAACCCACCGGCTGGATCGTCCACCTTGCCGACATCACCCCCCTGGTGTCGGCGATGCGGCAGCGTGAGGAGGCGCTGCAGCTGCTTTCTCACGACATGCGCTCGCCGCTCTCGGCGATCCTGGCGAGCCTCGAACATCCCTATTTCCGGGGCGCCCCCGCGACACTGCGCCGGCGAATCGAGGGACAGGCCGGCCGCACACTAGAGCTCGCCGACGCCTTCGTAAGGCTGGCCAAGGCCGAATCTGCCGACTATGAATTTGAACCGATTGATCTTTCTCATGTTTTGAGCGACGCCGTGGACAACATCTGGCCCTTGGCCCAGGCTGGCGACGTCACCGTCGAGTTCGATATCGCCGAGCTGGAATACGTCGTCCTTGCCGACCGCGGCCTAGTGACGCGGGCCCTGGTCAACCTGCTGGACAACGCCGTGAAGTACAGCCCGGCCGGGAAGGCCGTGGTCTGCCGCCTCGCGCCCGCTGCGTTAAATGGTCGCCCCGCGGTCGCTTGCGAGATCGCCGACAGCGCCGGCGGAATGGCGCAGTCGCAGCTGGACCGGCTCTTCCGTAGGTTCGCCACCTCGCGCGACGCATTGAACGGAACAGCGGGCGTGGGATTGGGCCTCGCCCTGGTCCACACCGTGGTAACCCGGCACAATGGGATCATCACCTGCGAAAGCGCCGACGGCGAAGGCACAGTGTTCACCATCACCCTCCCGCTCCACGTGGAGTCCGAGGCCCGCGCGCCCGAACTAACCGACGCCTGAGGCGGGTGCGGCGTAGCGCCGCAGTCGACCCAACCCCTTCAACAGGTTTCGGGGTCTCTATGCCCCCCGGGCAGTCCTCGTTGACAATTTCCATTTCTCATGAAATTTAAACCGCCGTTGACAAGTTCCATTTTGCATGAAATGGTCAAGAAATGAAGGGGCGGTCATAGCGGCCGGCCAGTTACCGCCAGACTTTCAAACGGAAAGCGGCGGTCGGGGGTGCGTTATCTTCTACGGGGTGGGAGGTTAAATTCGGTTCGCGGCTGACTGAAGACGGAAACATCTTCAACTCTCACTCGGAACCGGAACCAATTGCAAGGGGCAGCTGCGACCAACCGCCTCGAAGACATCAACACGTCGTTTTGACACATCGGAGAGCAACCATGTCGAACAACCTTACCCAAGCTGTACTGTCCCGCGCTGAAGTCAAGGCTCCCGTTCGGGAGATGGACCTCGGCATCAACGCCATCGATAGCGCCGTTGTGCGCATGCCCTACGCCGCCGGCGCCATGGACCTTCGGGCCACCAAGACCCTCCTGAACGCCGCGGTTCGCATGCCTTACGCGGCCGGCGCCATGGACCTCCGGGCCACGAAGACTGTCGCCGCGATGCGCATGCCTTACGCCGCCGGCGCCATGGACCTCCGGGCCACGAAGACCGTCGCCGCGATGCGCATGCCCTACGCGGCCGGCGCGATGAGCCTGCAGGCGACTAAGAGCATACTGACGGTCGGCTGATCGACACCGACCGTAAAAGCGTAAAACCGCGCCAAAGTGCGGGTAAAGCGTTCGAGTGCGATTGTTGTCCTGTTGGAAAACGACGAGTTCGTTTTCCACAACTTTCTCGGCCAGCAAACATTCACGGCCAATCCGACGGCTCTTGAGATCCTCCGGCGTCTGCACGTCTGGACGGATCTCGAGAACCTTGGGGAATACTTTCCTGGCTACTCACGCGAATCGATCGAAAGATCGATAGACCAACTGGTTGAACTCGGCGCCCTCGTCGTCGAGGGAACAGACGCCGCCGTCCTGGACGAGGACTACACCAGGACCTGGGCATGGGGCCCCATTTCCGCCGCGTACCACTTCGGGACACGCGACGGCGCCTTCATTTCCGCCGAAGAAGGGATGGAGCTCCTTCGCCAGCAGGCGAAGTTCATCCCCTCTCCTCCCCTCTATCAGCTGAATTCGAATCCCGCGACCGACGTCCCCCTGCCGCTTCGGGAGGACTATTCCGAGCCGTTCCTGACGATGGCGAAGCGGCGGACGAACCGCGTCATGCTCGATGCGCCTATCACCGTGGAGCATCTCGCCGATTGCCTGTTGTTCTCAATGGCGATCACCGCCTTTATCGAGGATCCCGAGACCGTCGACCTGCCTTTGAAGATGACCCCCTCGGGCGGCGGACGAAACCCCTATGAAGCCTATGTGTGCGTCCGGAACGTCACCGGCCTGGCACCCGGAACCTATCACTACTCCGCCCTGGAGCGGACGCTGGGCGTCGTGGGCGAGGGCCGGCCTCCGCCCTTCCCGTCCTTGCTAGCGGGTCAGCAATGGTCGTCCCCGGCCGCGGCCGTGGTGTTCCTGGTGGCGAATTTCGACCGAGTGATGTGGAAGTACCAGGATCCTCACGGCTACCGGGTCGTAATGATGGAAGCCGGTCACATCGCCCAGAACATCATGCTCGTCGCCACCCGCCATGGGATCGTCGCCAATCCGAGCGGCGCCTTCAGCCGCATCGCGGTGGAGGAGACGCTCGGCGTCGGAGGGGCCACCCAATCGGCCGTCTACGCCCTCGTGCTGGGCGTCCCCACCGAGGACCCCGCGGAAGGCGTCGCCTAAGTCCGATCGGCCGTCGACGTCATCCCTCTTGACCCTCGGCGTTATATCCGACGCAACTTGTCCATGACCGATGACCTGGACCCTCGCGTCTATGCTGCGACCTGCCTGTGCCTGGCCGTGCGCCGCGCGGCGAGGACCCTCGGCCGCCGCTACGACGGCGCCTTTGCCAGTCTGGGAGTGACCAACGGCCAGTTCTCCATCCTGATGGCCCTTTCGGGCGGCACGCCGCTGGCGGTAGGGGAACTGTCTGCCGAGCTGGGCCTCGACCGCACAAGCCTGGCGGCGACCCTCAAACCCCTCGAACGCGGCGCCTTGGTCGAGCTTCATCCTGATCCCAACGATGGGCGCGCGCGCCTGGTCGCGATCACGGGCAAGGGCCGCTCGCTGCTCGATGCGGCCATCCCTCGCTGGCGCGCGGTCCAGGCCGAGACCCTGCAGGCCGCGCGGCTGGAGGACAGCCACGCCTTGCGCGCGGCGCTGGCGGCTATCGGCTGAGGCTTCAGGCGGGCCGCGTGGGCAGGCGCCAAGTCTGGAACGGTTCGAATTTCACGCCGGTCCAGCCCTGGGCGGTGACCTCGAAGACATCGTCGCCGACAACGATGGTGTTGTAGCTCGCCGGCGTGCCGCGCAGGCGCCGCGACAGGGTGCCGGCGCCGATCGCCCACCGCCCGGGCCCGGCCTCCGGCAGCGCGACGACGAAGGGATTGTGCACATGGCCGCTGAGGACGAGGTCGACGTCGGCCCGCACCAGTTCGGCCACCGCCTCCGTTCCGCAGCGCACGCCGCCCTCCACCGGCGCGCCCGGCAGAAACAGCAGCGGATGGTGGCAGGCGAACAGTCGCAGCGGCGCGGGCGGGTCCGCCCGCCAGTCGATCTCCCGGAGATGGCGCATGGACATGGCCCCACGGGACCAGTTCAGACGCGGCTGAGCTCCCCTGGCGCTATTGAGGCTGCGGGCCGCAAGGTCTGGAGCGTCGAAGGCGGCCTCCTCGGCGCGGCCGATGTACCGGCGATACCGATCAAATGGCGCCAGAGACCGCATGATGAGGTTCCAATAGGGCGTGTCGTGGTTGCCGGGCGTGACAATCCGCGGCGCCGGCAGCTGGGCGAGCCAGCGCGCCGCCGCGCGGAATTCCGACGGCTGGCCATTGAGGGTCAGATCGCCGGTGACCACGGTGAGCGTCGGATCGAAGGCGGCGACGTCCCGGGTGGCGGCTTCAACGGCCTCGGTAAGCTCGCCCCCGAAGTGGATGTCACTCAGGTGGGCGATACGAATCGTCACAGCACCGGCCCCCCGGCCTCCCGCAGGGCCAGGGCGCGGAAGGCGCGGGGTTGGAATTCGAATTCAGCGCGGTGGCCGAGCCGCTGCAATTCCCCGTCGAGAATGCACGGTATCGACCGCCGCGCGCCGGCGCGGCCGCGGACGGCGGCGTAGACCGTGACTCCCGGATCGCGCCGCCAGTCGCCGACGAGGCCATGGTACGCCAGTCGAAACATCTCGGTGGCGTTATGCACGTCGAGTTCCACCACTTCCAGGGAAGGTGCGGCGTTCATGAGTTTCGAGACGATAGGACTGATCAGCACCAGGGCCTCGGCGTCGCGCTCCGGCATTCCCTCGAGCTTGTAGTGGATACGGCCAGTGAAGGAGCGACGCAGGGCGTAAAGGGCGCGCCGCCACGCCTGCCGAATCTTGCCCGCCCGCGCCGCTTCGCGGGCGGCGCTCCACAGTGCGGGCTCGCCGAGAACCGCCGCCACGTAGAAGGCTCTGCCCTCGACCCGGCCGCCGCAGATGGACCGCTCGATCCCTTCGCTTAGCGCCGCCTCCAGGGCGGCGCGCCAGGGTCGCATGCCATAGAGGACATGCGGCAGCATGTTCAGGGTCCCGCCGGGCAGAGCCGCCAGCAGAGGTCCGTCCGGCCCGCAGCGTTCGGCCGCCAGGCGCGCGGTGCCGTCGCCGCCCAGAACCACCACGAGGTCGGGTCCGGCCTCGACGGCCGCCTCGATTGCCCGGCTGAGGTCGGCCGGAGCCGGGTTGGCCAGGTTGCACGCGTAGCCGTGGGCGGCGATCACCCCGGCCAGGGCTTTCGCCGCCCCCGGACCGACGCTTCCGGCAGCCTCGTTGACGATGGCCTCGATGCGCTGGAACCGGGGCCGAGCGGCGACAGGCGACTCCGAGATGGGACTATCGTTGGCGGAAACCATGACCGTTCAACGCCCCGCCGACCCGCACGTTGCCGGCACAACCAAACGCGGCCTTATGCGTTTCGCCGCATGTCCAATCCGGAGTTCCGCGATGATCCGTCCCCTGGTCTTCCTCGGCCTGCTGGCGTGCCTGGCGGCGAGCGGCGCGCGCGCCGATCCCTCGCTGGTCGAAAAGGCCTTCGGTAACACCATCGTCTCTACCTATCCGGACGGGCGAACGGCCGAGCTGTGGCTGAAGCCTGACGGGAGCTACACCGCGGAGGGCCGCCGGCACGATCCCTCGCGCGGGCACTGGCGCGTCAAGGGCGCCCGCCTGTGCCTCAGCCAGGTCCGGCCGATCCCCTCGCCGTTCAGCTACTGCACCGCCATACCGTCCTCCGGCATGGGCCGGGCGTGGCCCGCCAAGGCCGTCACTGGCGAGCGGATCACCGTCAGGCTGGTCCATGGCCACCATGGGGGTGAACAGACAGGGGCCTGACCCGGTCTGATATCTCCCGCGTCTTCCGGAACACGAAATAGCGCGCCCCCGCGTAGTTGATCGCCCAGGCCAACACGGAGCTCACGGCCAGGGCGGCCAACGGCGCCGACAACGGCGACCGATGCGCCGACACCAGGGTGACGAAGATCCAGTAGTTGCAGAAATTCCCCAGCCCGTGAGCCAGCATGTAGGCAGCCCATTGCCGCCACGGCCGGGCGCGGTCGAGGCAGCGAAAGACGAGCAGCCCGTTGACCAGAAAGGTCACCTGCATGGCGCACAACAGCGAAACGACGCGCGCCCAGGCCGGGGTGGCGCCGGCCTCCATCAGCAGATGAAGTACGGTAGCGTCGGCCGCGAAGCCAAGGGCGCTGACAAACGTGAACTTCAGCGGCAGGGGGCATTCGCCCAGCACTGTCCAAAGCTTCGCCATGCCGTTGAGCTCCTCTGCCGATGGTCGCCAGGAGCGAACGCACGGTGAGGCTTCCTGTTGCCGGCTTCACAGCCGCCAGCGCTGGACCAGGCGGTCGACCAGGCGCCGCACGGTCGCCAGGTCCGGGGCGGCGTGGACATCATCGACGAAACGCACCAGGGGATGAGATTTCATCAGCGGCCTCTGCGACCAGTCGCGCCAAGCGGTCTGGTAGGGCACCCCGCAGACGACCAGCCTGGCTCCCTCGATGTCGTGCCAGGCCCCCCAACGCCAGTTCATCCATTCTAGGAACGTCTCCCTACGGACGAACCCCTGGGTGAAGAAATAGTATTCGCTGACCAGGAGATCGAAGAACTTGCGGTAGTAGGCGCCCGCCTCGGCCGCGGCCGCCTCGCTGGGCATGCCGCCGGCCGCCTTGTAGGCCTTGGCCAGGTCGTGGGCCTGGTCGAGAAGCTGATGGAAGCGCTTGGAGAACTCGAACAGCGCCGTGGCCTCCTGGTGGCGCTTGGTGCGGCTCTGGACGACTCCGCCGACGACCCCGGCGGTGAGCATGGCCCCCAAGATCGCTCCCCAGAACGGCCCCAGGGCCTGGTAGTCCTTGTCGACTCCCAGGAACCCCATCACGGCGTGCATGAAATCCGCGAAGCTCATCCGACCCCCCAAACGCAGCATCGCCATGATTGACACGAACGCTCGCCCGCGGACAGATTCCCCTCTATGGAGAGGCGGGCCTTGGAGGGGACTGCGGATGGAACTGGTCGTTGATGAAGGTCCGGCCGGCGTGACCCAGGCGGCGCTTATCGGCCGCATGGACATCGACGGCGCCCAGAAGATCGAGACGCCGTTTCGGGTTCTCACCAGGCTACGGCGCGCGCTGGTCATAGACCTTTCGCAGGTGAGTTTCATGGCCTCGATGGGCCTTCGGACCCTGATGGTGGGGGCCAGGACCCAGGCCGAGCTCGGCGGGAAGCTCGTCCTCGCCAGTCCCCAGCCGAACGTCGAGAAGGTGCTCAGGGAGAGCGGTATCGGCGAGATCATCGGCGTCTAATCGAACACGGCCGCCCGGTTGAGGGCGTCAAGGACATCGCCCTCGCGCTCTACGCCGGCGGCTTTTCCGCCCTCCAACAGGGCGATCTCGACCCCGAGCTGATGGACGACCTGAACAATCCCAGTCCGGAGATGCGCACCTTCGCCGACGCCTTCCGCCGCCTCGCCCTGCAGATCACCCGCGAGCGGCGCCAGCGCGATGAAATGGCCAGCGCGGCCCTGATCCAGCGGGCGATGCTGCCGGGAGATCCTGCCGACCTGCCGTTGGACGGCCGGTGCGACGCCTTCGGCGACATGCAGGCCGCGCGCGACGTCGGCGGCGATTTCTACGACGTCTTCATGCCGGGCGGCGGCCGGCTGGCGCTGACGATCGGCGACGTCTGCGGCAAGGGCGTGCCCGCCGCCCTGTTCATGTCGCAGACCATGACCACTCTGCGCATGGCCGCCCGGCAGCACGCCTCGGCGCCGGCGATCCTGGAGGCCGCCAACGCCATGCTCTGCGCCCACAATCCCTCGCTGATGTTCGCGACGGCCTTCTGGGGCGTGCTGGACCTTGCCGACGGACGGTTCGAATACGTCAACTGCGGCCATTGCCCGCCGCTGATCCTGCGCGCCGACGGAAGCTGCGAGCCCCTGCCGGGCGGCGGAACGGCGCTGGGCCTCGCGCCCGGCAAGCGCATGGCCTCGCATGAGATCACCCTTCGCCCGGGCGACGGCGTCTTCCTCTACACCGACGGCGTCACCGAGAGCATCGATCCGGGCGGCGAGGAATACGGCGAGGCGCGGCTCGCCGCGAGGCTGTGCGCCGCGAGAGCTCTGGGGGCCGAAGCGCGAGTGAAGGCGGTTATGGACGACGTCGCCCGCTTCACCGCCGGCGCCGACCCCTTCGACGACATCACCTGCCTGGCAGCCGTGCTGAACTGACCCCGGCGAACTCCCTGGTTCGCGCGCCGGATCACCAAAGGCGACCCAGGACCGTTGTCAGGGTAGACGCCATCCGATCATGCCCGGCGCGGTTGGGGTGCAGCCCATCGGCCGTGAAGCGGCCGTCCAGAGCGCCGTCGTCGCCGACCAGAGCCGCGTGGAAGTCGATCAGGGGACAGTCCCTCGCCGCCGCGAAGCCCCGCAGCCAGGCGTTGACGCCCAGAATCACTGCCGGGTCCCGACGCGCGACGCTGCGACGTGCGCCGGCGAGGCCCGGCCGCACCGGCGGCAGGGTTGCGATCGCCACCCGAATTCCGCGCCCCTGCGCGATGTCGACCATGGCCGTGACATGGCGGGCGATGCGAGCCTGGGCCGCGGGGCCGATGGCGGCCCGCGGTCCGCAGACGGCGCGGACATCGTTGGCGCCGGCGAGGATAACGACGGCTACCGGCGTGAGGGCGATGGCGTCGTCCGCGAAGCGCAGCAGGATCTGGCCGGAGGTCTGGCCCGAGACGCCGCGGTTGACGAAGCGAAGTCCGGGCGGCGCCACGGCCTCGAGGCCGCTCCAGCCTTCGATCATGGAATCGCCGATGAAAACCACCCGCGGCCCCGGGTCCGCCTCAGCCAGGAGCGTCGCATTGGCCGCCCGGTAGCGTTCGGTCTGGGCCGGATCGAGAAGCTGTTCGATCACCCGGTAGGCGATCGAGCCGAGACGGGCCCGCCACGCAGAGGGCTGGGCCCTGCCCGTCACGAGGGCGTGGTCGGGATTGGCGGCGCAACCCCCTCCGGTGGGATCAGGCCAGGGGGGGTGAGTCCCGGTGGCGAGGGGGCCGGGGCGAGAGGACTGGCCGGCGCGGGGGGCGGTGGACCGGTAGGAATGGCCTGGTATGGGAGCCGCTTCAAGGCCGCGGTCATGAAGCTCCGCCACAGGTCGGCCGGCGCGCTGCCGCCGGTGATCTTCGCCATCGGCGTGGCGTCGTCGCGGCCCACCCACACCACCGCGGTGAGGCCGCCGGTGAAGCCGCAGAACCAGGCGTCCTTGAAATCCGAGGTGGTGCCGGTCTTGCCGGCGAGATCGTAGCCCGGGATGGCGGCGTGGACGCCGGTGCCCGACGTGATCACCGCCCGCAGCATCTGGTCGAGTTCGCCGAGCGGCGGATTGGCGATGACCGGCGTGACGGCAGGCTCGGGGCGCTGGTAGATCACCGGCCCGCCGGCCACGCGGATGCGCTGGACGCCATAGGCGGCGACGCGATAGCCACCGTTGGAGAAGGAGTCATAGGCCTGGGCCATCTCCAGCGGCGTCACCAGGGTGGTTCCGAGCGCCATGGCCGGATCGGTGTTGATCGGTGAGACGATGCCCACGCGACGGGCGGCGGCCGCCACCACCGGCCGGCCGACCTCGTCGGCGAGCCGGGCGGCCACGGTGTTGATGGAGTGGGCCAGGGCTGTCTCGAGGGTGATCGGCCCCAGGTATTCCGGCTCGTAGTTGGCCGGCGTCCAGCCGTTGATGGTCACCGGCTCGTCAACCACCGGCGAATCGGGCGTGCGGCCAGCCTCCAGGGCGGCCAGGTAGACGAACGGCTTCCACGACGAGCCGGCTTGGCGGTGGGCGTCCACCGCCCGATCGAACGGGCCGTGCTGATAGTCGGCGCCACCGATCATCGCCCGCACCCGCCCGAGGCCATCCATCGCCACCAGGGCCGCCTGGGCGACGCCCCGGCTTCTGTAGCGGACGAGCGTCGTTTCGGCGGCGTAGGCGGCGGCCGCCTCCGCGCCCTCGTCGAGGGTCGTTTCCACCACCAGGTCGCGGCTGAGGGCCGAGGCGTTCACCAGCCGCCGCGTCTGGCCATCGAGCCAGTCGACAAAGTACTGGGCGGGCTCGGCCGGCGCCTGCTTCCACACCTTGGGGGTTTGGGCCAGCGCCCGCGCGCGCTGGCCGGGGGTGATGGCGCCGGTCTCCACCATGGCGTCGAGCACCAGCCGCGTGCGCTCCGTCGAGCGCTCGGGCTGCTGGGCGGGGTCGTATTCGGTGGGCGACTTCATCACCGCCGCCAGGCTCGCCGCCTCGCGCACGGTTAGCCGCTCGGCGGACTTGTTGTAGTACCGCCGTGCGGCGGCCTCGAGGCCATAGGCGCCGGAGCCGAAATAGACCCGGCTGAGATAGAGCCCGAGGATCTGCGGCTTGCTGTACGCCCGCTCCAGCTCGATGGCATAGACCAGCTCCAGCGCCTTGCGCTCCATGGTGCGGTCGGACGACAGGAATAGGTTGCGCGCCAACTGCTGGGTGATGGTCGAAGCGCCCTGGGCCGCCTTCCCCTGCCCCAGGTCGCTGACGATGGCCCGGGCGATCCCCAGGGCGTCGAAGCCTTCGTGGGAATAGAACCGCCGATCCTCGATGGCCACGAAGGCGGCGGGCACGTAGGCCGGCAGCCGCGCCACGTCCACCGGCGGCCCAAACCGCCCGCCACGCACCCCCAGGGTCGCGCCGGTGCGGTCGACATAGGTGATCTGCGGCTCGCGCTTGATAGGCGGCAGGGGCGGCAGCTGCGGGCCGCTCGTGAGCAGCGACGCAACGGCGAGCATGGCGAACAAGGCTTAAGGGCTCCCGGCGTCGATCCCAGCAGGGGGGTGTGCCCGGTTCGGCGGCGGGGGGAAACTGAATTCGCGGCAATGGGCTCGAACCTCGCTGCCGAGCCGCCACCGCTAGAACAGACGCCCGCCGACCGGCGCCACCTGGTCCGGCGCGAACAGGACTACCGCGCCCTCCGAGTCGGGAAAGCCGAGGGTCAGCACCTCGGACATGAACTTGCCGATCTGTCGGGGCGGGAAGTTGACGACCGCGGCTACCGCACGGCCTACGAGCGTCTCGACGGCGTAGTGTTCGGTGATCTGCGCGCTGGACCGCTTGATCCCGATCGTCGGGCCGAAGTCGATCGTCAGCTTGTAGGCCGGCTTGCGAGCCTCGGGGAAGGGCTCGGCCGCCACCACGCGGCCGACGCGAATATCCACCGCGAGGAACTGCTCGAAGAAATCGGCGCGGCGGCCGGGGCCTCGGGATCGTGGCGCAGGTGCATGACCTAACCTAAGACATACGCAAGGACGGGAGACGCCCTTCGCCGACGCGGGACGGAAATGCCATGCGGGTCCATGTCGTCTTTGCGCATCCCTCCTCTGCCAGTTTCGCGGGGGCGGTCAGAGATCGTGTGGTCCGGGCCCTCATCGCCCGAGGTCACGAGGTCGACGAGCTCGATCTCTACGCCGCCGGCTTCGACCCTGTCCTGACTCCGGGCGAGTGGACCGCCCATGTCCAGGGCGGGGCGAACCTCGCGGGGATC
Organism: Caulobacteraceae bacterium; assembly: GCA_028290905.1. Lineage (GTDB taxonomy): Bacteria > Pseudomonadota > Alphaproteobacteria > Caulobacterales > Caulobacteraceae > Acaudatibacter. The sequence goes on from JAQGIW010000265.1 coordinate 25,921, forward strand.
GGGCCGGAAGTGGAGCGCCTGCGGAAGGCGGACGCCCTAGTCCTCGTCTTTCCCACCTGGTGGTTCGGCATGCCGGCGATCCTTAAGGGCTGGTTCGACCGGGTCTGGGCGCCCGGCGTAGCCTTCCATCTTCCACCCCGCGGCGGCCCGCTTCGGCGCGGCCTCACCAACATCCGTTCTTTCGCCGTCGTCACCACCCATGGCTCACCCTGGTGGGTCATCGCGCTCGGGCTCGGAAACCCCGGCAAGACCGTCCTGATGCGGGGGATCGCCCCGCTGCTCGCGCCCGGCGCCGCCATCCGGTTCCTGGCCCTGTACGACATGGACCGGGCGGGGCGCCCTCGCCTGGAGCGATTCCTCGAGGGCGTGGAGCGCGCCTTTCGATCCTTCGCGTGAAGCTGACCCTCAGAGCGCGACGACCGCCTCGATCTCGACCAGGATCTCGGGGGTCAGCAGTTCCTTGACCCGAACCGCGGTCGAGCCGGGCTTCACCCCCGGCATGATCCGCTCCTTGGCCGCCAGGACGGTGGCGGCGTCCTCCATCATCGACCGGGCCTCCGGGCCATCGGCCAGGTACCAGGTGAGGCAAACCAGGTTCGCGACGTCTCCCCCCCGCGAGTTCGACAACAGCCTTGATGTTGCGGAAGGCCTGGAGGGCCTGGGCCTCCAGCCCGCCGTCGACGATCTGGTGATGCTCGTCGATCCCCGTCTGGCCGGCGAGGTACAGCATCTGGCCCACCCGGACCGCTTCCGACAGGCCATAGGGCTCGAGCAGGGGCTTCATGCTCTCGCGGGTGATGTGTTCGACCTTCGCCATGGACGGGCTCATGGGCGCGGCCTCACTGGTTGCGTCGCCTGGCGACTTCTTCCGCCGCCCGGAGGCCGGAGCGCATGGCGCCCTCGATGCATCCGGCCCATTCGGTAGCGGTTTCGGTCCCGGCCCAGTGGATGCGGCCGCAGGGCTCCCGAAGAGCGGCGCCGAAACGGGTCATCACGCCCGGCGGCATCGCACCCACATAGCCATGGGTCCAGGGCTCGCGGGTCCAGTCGTTGTCGTCGTAGCCGATCGGCTCGGCGGCCTCGGGGCCGAAGAACCGGACCAGGGAGGCGAGCACCCGGCGCCTGCGCTCGGCGGGGACGGCCGCGCTCATGGCGAGCGCCTCCTCGCCTTCGATGAAACACAGCAGGATGGCGGGGCCGGTGTCCTGGGTGTCGTCCATGACGATGCCCAGCACGTCGTCGTCGGTGGCCACCTGTCCGGAAAAGCCCGCGACGCGCCAGAACGGGGTGGGATAGGCCACCGCGGCCTTGATGATCAGGCCCATGGGCATGCGCTGCTGCAGGCCGTCGCGCAGGGCCGGCAGATGCGGCTCGAACTGGATCGAGGCGATCGGCCCGGGCGGGGCGGCGATGATCGCGAAGCGCGCCTCGACCTCGCCCTGGTCGGTGGCCAGGACGACGCCGGCGTTGTCCTGGCGGATGCGCCGCACCGGCGCCGACAGCATGACGCGGTCGCCCAGTTCCTCGGCCAGGCGCCGGGCGATCTGGTGCATGCCGCCCATGAACTTGGCGTCCAGCATCCCGCCCTCCACCGCCATCAGGTAGCCGAACCCTTCGCACTGGCGTAGGGCGTCGAGGAACCACAGGTAGGAGACCTGGGCCGCCTCGGCCGCCCACGCCCCGCGCGGGACGATGCGGGCGAAGGCCCGGGCGCCGGCCGTGTGCAAATGGTCAAGAATCCAGCTCTCCAGGGACATGGCGTCCCATTCCCGAGCGTTCCGCGCGGTCCAGGGGGCGGCCGCCGGGACCGTCGCCATGTCGCGCGCCCACAGCCTTTGCAGCCGCGCCACTTCGAGGAGGGCCAGGAGCGGCATGCGCGGAACGTCCCCGGTGAAGCGGGTCAACCTGCCCTGCAGTTGCAGCTGGGTCCGTCCCTTGGCGAACTGCGGATAGGTGTCGATGCCCAGCCGCCGCGCCTCTTCCAGGAGGACGGTATGGCGGGCGCCGACCCACTGGCCGCCCACGTCGACGACCCGGCCGGCGACTTCGCTGGCCTTCAGCCGCCCCCCCACCCGGTCATTCGCTTCCAGGACGACGACGGAACAGCCCAGATCGACGAGGCTGGCGGCGGCCTTCAGGCCAGCGATCCCGGCCCCGACGATGGCGACTTCGGCCTTGTGCTGCATTGTTCCTTCCCTTCGTTGGTTATTTATGTGAACGCGTTCCGATAAAGCAAGAAGCAATGTTCGAGACATGGACGAGACCGTGATCCCACCGAGGGCGGCGCCGCGCGGCCGGCCGCGACGCAGCGCCGAGGCTACGCGGGATCTCCGCGCGCGCGTCCTGGCGGCGGCCCAGGCCCTGTTCGCCCAGGGCGGCTACGAAGGCGTCTCCATGCGCAACGTGGCCAAAGCGGCCAGCTGCTCGGCCCCCGCCCTCTATCGGCTGTTCCCCCACAAGCGCGCGTTGCTGCGCAACATCTGGGACGACGTCCTGGGCGAACTGGACCGGGACCTGGCCGCCGCCGCGGCCGGTCGGGCGCGCGCGCTAGACAGGTTGGGCGCCCTCGGTCGCGGCTATGTGCGGTTCTGGGTCGAGCATCCGGACCACTTCCGGGCCCTGTTCCTGATCGAGGACCGCCTCGCCGAGCCCGGCGAGCGCTACTTCGTCGACACCTCGGAGAACCTGCCGCGCATGGTGGCCCGCTTCGAGGAGGCGGCCAAGGCGGCGTCAGCCGCCGGAGAGCTGACCGGCGATCCGCGCGAGATCATCGAGCTGCTGTTCTGCGGCCTGCACGGGGTCGCCAGCGGCGTCATCGGCATGCCCGAATACCCCTGGGGCCCGCCAGACCTTCTGGCCGGACGCATGGTCGACGCCCTTCTGGCGGGCCTGGCCCCCTAGGTCGGCTCGTCCGGCGGATTTTGCGGCGACCGAGGAACGGGCCGCAGGCCGACCCCGAGGTTTTCGAGACCGAGTCGCCGCGGACACGCCTCAGGTGAAATCCGGTAAACAGGCCTCGCCGAGTTGCCAATGGCCGGACGAGGCCCGGGATGCTAATGTTTGGAGTGGCCGACGCCAGACGGCTGACACCGTGACAAGTATCTCACAACACAGGGGGCTTTACGGACTCGGCCGGTTTAGCCCAAGCCGGCGCTCAAGGCAGAGGATAGTCTGCGCGGGCTAGGGAGATGACCATGTCAGTGCGCCCCGATCGAACGTTCCACGCCACCGCCAAGCTGGCGATGGAAGCGCCTGTCGAGACCTACGCCTACACCCTGATGCTAAGCCCCGACTTCTCACGGCCCGACGGGTTGGCGGTGGTCAATGTGGACCGGTCCTCCAAGGACTTCGGCAAGATCGTCCACACGGTCGTCATGCCCAACAGGGGCGACGAGTTTCACCACTTCGGCTGGAATGCCTGTTCCTCGGCGCTGTATCCGCTGTCCGGACACGCCTTCCTGGAACGCCGATTCTTGATCATCCCGGGGATCCGGTCGTCGCGGATCTACGTGATCGACACCCAGGGCGGACCGACGAGCGCCCGGATTCACAAGATCATCGAACCCGAGGAAGTGTTCCACAAGACCGGCTATTCGCGGCCGCACACCGTCCACTGCGGTCCAGAGGGAATCTACGTCTCCACTCTAGGCGGCGGCGGTCCGGATGGGATGGATGGGCCGCCGGGCGTCTTCATCATGGATTGTGAGACCTTCGACGTGGTCGGCCGCTGGGAGATCGACCGCGGCTGCCAGGAGAAACACTACGACTTCTGGTGGAACCTGCCGCGCGACTACATGGTCTCCAGCGAATGGGCGCACCCGCCGCAGTTCGAGAACGGCATCGTGCCGGAGGACCTGCTCTCGAACAAGTACGGCCACCGCCTCCACTTCTGGGATCTGCGCGCGCGCAAGAACGTCCAGACCATCGACCTGGGCGAAAATCACCAGATGGCGCTGGAGATCCGCCCGGCGCACGACCCGGTCAAGCAGTACGGCTTCGTCGGGGTGGTCGTCGACACGACCAACCTCGAAGGCTCGATCTGGACATGGTGGCGCGAGGACGGGAAATTCCACGCGCGGATGACCGCGACGATTCC
>JAQGIW010000281.1 GCA_028290905.1 Caulobacteraceae bacterium
GTCCGAGACGATCAGGAAATAGCCGGAGAAGCCCATCGACTGGATGACGCCGATCTCGCGCTCGAGCCGCTCCCAATAGGGCTTCTCGTCTTCTCCGGCCGGCGGGGTTGCGTCCAGGCGCCGGCGCAGACCCTCCCGGGCCTGCCGCGCCAACTCCTCGTCCTCGGTCAGCCCCGGCGGCGTGGGGAAGCGCGGCAGGATGGGCGCGCGCTTCCTGACCATGAAGGCGCAGCGGCGGGCGATCTCCACGGTATTGTCGCAGGCCTCCGGCAGGTCGGCGAACAGCCGGCGCATCTCGGCCGCCGGCTTGAACCAGTGTTCGGCCGTGACGCGCCGGCGGTCGTCCTGGCCCAGAAAGGCGCCGTCGGCGATACACAGCAGGGCGTCATGGGCCTGCCAGGTCTGGGGCTTGGCGAAATAGACGTCGTTGGTGGCGACGAGCGGCACATCCCGCTCATAGGCCCAGGCGACGAGGCCCGGCTCGGCGGCGGCCTGGGCCGCGAGGCCATGGCGTTGCAGTTCGACATAGAAGCGGTCGCCGAACGCCTCGGCCAAGGTTTCAAGCGCCGCGCGTCCCTCCCCCACCCGTCCGGCCGCGAACAGGGGGTCGATCGGCCCGTCGACCCCGCCGGAGAGGGCGATCAGCCCCTCGGCATGGGCCGCCACCTTCGCCCACGGGACGTGCGGGGCTTCGCTGGCCTCGGTCTCCAGGAAGGCGGCCGAGGAAAGCTCGCAGAGGTTGCGGTAACCCACGGCGTTCTGCGCCAGGAGGACGATGGTCGGGGTCCGCGCCCACCGTTCCGGCGGCCCCGCGCCAAGCCGGCTCATGGGCAGGGCGCAGGCGATGATCGGCTGGACGCCCGCCTGGCTGGCGGTCACGGAGAACTCCAGCGCCCCGAACAGATTGGCCCGATCCGCCAAACCCACCGCCGGCATGTCCGCCGCCTTGGCCAGAACGCCCAGCGCGTCGGCCTTGATCGCCCCCTCGAGCAACGAATAGGCCGAGCGGACGCGAAGGTGAACGAACCCGTCCGACCACGCCCCGTCCTCGACCATCGCCTTGCTCCCGTCGTTGTCGGCCGCGTCGCCGGGGCGAATCACGCCTCGGCGACGGCTGGCCAGAGCGCTGTCTAACCCGCCAGCTGGGCGGCCTGACACACCATCCATACAAACCCGATCACCGAAGCCAGGGCCAGGGATTCCCGCGCGAACTGGTACATGGGCTTTGCCTCCAAATGTGTTCCCGGTTCGTTCTGTTCCGGTTTTGTTCGGCCGTCAAGGGGCTTTGTCCGGGGACCGCCGCCGCAGCGCACAATTCGCAAACGCAGTATAAACTCAGTTCAGGCAGTCGGAAGACTAGCACGCACTGTCGAATTCAGAATCCTGACGGCATGCGTGTTGACGCTCTGTCAGAGGGGGCGCACTCTCATCAAGTAACGCCCGCCGGCAGAGCGGGTTCGCAGCCAGGGAGGAGTGCCATGAAAACTGTGCTTCTGTGCGGCGCGTCCGCCGTCGCCCTCTTCACCGGCGCGGTGTCGGGGCAGGCCCGCGCGGCCGAGGCCGCCGCCGCCGCGAGCGGAACGGCGGCGACGACGGCGAGCGAACCGACGGCGATCGGCGAACTGGTGGTGGTGGCGGAAAAGCGGGAAGAGCGGCTGGAGACGACGCCGGTGGCGATCTCGGCCTACACGTCCCAGCAACGCGACCTTGTGGGGATCTCCTCGCTGCAGGACCTGACCGACTTCACGCCGGGTCTCGCCTACACCTCATACGACAACCGGCCCTATATTCGCGGCGTCGGCCGCCAGACCGACAACCTCGCGGTGGAATCGGGCGTCGCCAACTATATCGACGGCGTCTACAACGGCTCCAACGCCTCGACGATTCTGCAGAGCGATACGCTGTTCGTCGACCGGATCGAAGTCCTGCGCGGCCCACAGAGCACGCTCTATGGCCGCAACGCCGACGGCGGCGCGATCAACTTCGTCTCCAGGCGGCCCTCCAAGGAATGGGAAGCCGAGATCAGGACCGGATACGACAGCTACACCAAATGGTTCGCCGAAGGCGTGATGTCCGGGCCGGTCACCGACTGGCTGCGGTACCGCGTGGGCGGCAACTACACCCAACAGGACGGCGGCTACTACAAGAACCTGAACGGGCCGCGCGAGGGCGGCAGCGTCGCCCAAGGTGGTAACGGCAACTCCTACCACATCGAGGTGCAGTTCGAAGGCAACATCGGCGACAAGCTCGACTTCTGGGTGAAGGGCGCCACGAGCAACTACAACGTCAGCTTCCACACCCAGACGCTGCTCGGCCCTCTGGATACGCGCGAATTCTATGACGCGCTGTTTCCCAATCAGAACTACGGTCTTTGCGCATTACCCGGGGGCGCCTCCGCCAATATCGGCTGTTCCGCGCCGTTCAGCCTGGCTCCCGCCGGGAACTATGGCGGCACGATCGATCCCATCCTCAGCGCGACGGCCCTGCCAAACACGATCACGACCAACCCCAGCACGGCATCCTTGCGCAATTTCGACGCCGACTTCAGATCGAAGTCCCAGGAGAGCAAGGACGCCATCGTCGCCACCAGCCTCACCTACCACTTTCCCGCGTTCGACGTGAAATACCTGTTCGGGTTCCAGCAGTTCTCCTACAATCTCGCGGCGCCGTGGCTGAACTTCGAAGGCATTTCCAGCAGCGTCCAGTCGTACGTCCTGCAGGGGCCGTCCACCGCAAGTCCGGCGTGCGCTGCCATATTCAACAACGCCGGCTGCACGCAGAACCTCACAGTCAATTCGGCGCATACACAATTTACGTTTGACGAATGGGAAAACTTCTATAGCCATGAATTAACTTTTACTTCCACTAATAGCGGCAAATTGCAGTGGATTGCCGGCTTGTACTACTATCATGAATATTATGAGCAGCCGATAAACGTCGTCGATCCAAGCCAGGCTCAGGTGCGCACACCGCTCCAGTTGTTTCCGTTGTTCGCAGGCATAGCAGCGCCGGCGGCGCCCAACCCATCTGGCTCCGTCTACAACGAGAACACTTTCCTTCATGAGGATTCCGTGGCCGCCTACGCCCAGGCGGACTGGCAGTTCACGCCGACGTTGAAACTGACAGGGGGGATCCGCTATTCCAACGACTTCAAGGTCGGCTACGAAACCTTCCGGGTCATCCTGTTCAATGCCTCGGGGTTCGGCCTGGGGGCGGGAACCTTCGGCGCCAATACACCTGCCTTGGACGCCACCGCCTGTCCCGCCGTGCAGTATCTGGGCACCGGCCCATGCACGATCGACGCCGGCACCGGCCTGGCCAAGCGGCCCCTGGAGGCGCGGTGGGACGCCTGGACGGGCACGGCGAACCTGGCGTGGACCCCGGACTCCGACACCCTGGCCTATGCCAAATACAGCCGCGGGTACAAGGCCGGCGGGTTCAACTCCGGCACGCTTGCAGCAAATCCGGAAACCCAGCCCGAAACCGTGGATGCTTTCGAGATTGGTTTCAAGAAGACCGTGAACCGTGAATTCCAAGCCAACGTCGCGGCCTTCTACTATCTCTATTACAACGATCAGCAGCCGCTCGGCGTGATCGACGGCAGCTCCGGCGTGGTTTCCACCCAGATATTCAACATCCCGGAGGTACACACCTATGGTGTCGAACTGGAGACGCTTTGGCAACCGACGCGAGAACTGACACTCAGTCTCAACTACTCGTACCTGTCGGCGACGGTGGCGAAGACCAAAGGCCAGTGCCTGGAAGATACCGCCGACCCGCTGGCCCTGGCCCCGGGCGCCAACATCAGCGGCTGTCCCGCACCGGTCGCCGGCATCCAGTTGCAGAACATCACCGGCCAACAGATCGCCGAGACCCCAAACAACAAGCTTTCGTTCAATTTGCTCTATCGACATACCTTCCAACCTGGAACGCTTTCGTTTTCGGGCAGCGTGATCTGGAAAGACCAGGAGTATTCCTCGCCTTTCAATCGCTCGTACAACGCCGCGCCTCCTTATTCGCAGGTTAATCTTCGGGTGACGTGGACCGACGTCAACAATCGCTGGACCCTGATCGGCTATGCCGACAACGTCTTCGACGGCATCGGATACGACAACGTCTACGGGGTGCCGGTGACCAATCCCGGGCCGAATCAGGTGATCGACAGACTGGTGAGCCTCACCGCGCCGCGCACGTTTGGTGTAGAGTTCCAGTACCGTTTCAGGTAGTTTGACGGGGCCGCGTCCCAGTCGGTTCCTAACGCGACCGAGGATGATCACATAAGGGGTCAACCGTGCGGCAGAGTTCGAGATCGCGGCGGCGGCGCCGCGCCGCCCTCGCCCCGGACGAGATCGACGCCCTGCTGGACGCCGCCGCGGCTCACTACGCCGCCGGCCGGCTAGGCCCGGCCAGCGAGACCTACCGGCGGGTGGAGGCGGAAGACCCGGACGACGTCCGCGCCCGCTATTCCCTGGCTGTGATCGATTTGAGAACGGGGCGCTTCGACGCGGCGCGGCGGCGGCTCAAGGCCGTCCTCCGCCGCCAGGCCGATCACTTCTCGGCGCATCACAACCTGGGCGTGGCCGAACAGTCCCTGGGCGGCTGGGAGGCGGCGGCCCAAGCCTATGCCGACGCGCTCAGTCTGCGCCCCGAGGCGACGGAGCCGGCGTTCGCGCGCGCCGTAGCCCTGGCGGTGCTGGGCGAGACGGAGGAGGCGATCACGCTCTATCGGGCCCTGGCCGAACGTCCGCAGGCGCGCCCCCGCGCCCTCACCCGCCTGGCGATTCTCCGCCCGGAGGGGGTCACCGAGGCGGAACTCGCTCACTTGCGCGCCGACGCGGCCGACGAAAACCTCGATGCGGAGACGCGGACGGGATTGTTGTTCGCGCTCGGCGCCGCGCTGGAGGCCCGCGGCGAGGACGGGGCGGCCTGGGGGGCTTTCGCCGCCGGTAACGCCTTGCAGCACCAGCAGCTCACCGCGGGCCCCGCGGCGAACCGGCCGGCGACCGTGGCCGAGGAGAACGCCGCCTCGATCGCGAGGATCAGGACCCTGTTTTCCCCCGCTTTCCTGGCGCGGCACGCCGGACAGGGCGAGGCCACCGTACGGCCGATTTTCGTGGTCGGCATGCCGAGGTCAGGCTCCAGCCTGATCGAACAGATTCTCTCCAGCCATCCCAGGGTGCAGGGCATGGGCGAGAGCAACGCCCTGTGGACGACGCTCGATGGCCGATTCCCGTATCCGCCGCACACGCCGCGCGAGGGCGATCACTTCCGCCGCCTGGCCCGCCGCTATCTGGAGACCCTGGCCTCGCGGGGCTGGTCCCATCGCCACCGTCCGGTCGACAAGACCCTCGACAATCATCTGCACGTGGGAATGATCCACCTGATGTTCCCGCAGGCGACGATCCTGCACGCCGTGCGAGACCCGTTGGACACCGGCCTCGCCTGCTGGCGACAACTTTTCGCCAAGGGCAATGAGACTCTCTACGACCTGGCCGAAATCGGCGCCGAGCAGCTTCGCTACGCGACGATGATGGAGCACTGGCGCAAGGTCCTGCCAGGTTTCGTGGTGGACGTCCGCTATGAGGACATCATCGCCGATCCGGACGTCTCGATCCGCTGGCTGGTCACAGAGGTTTGCGGCCTGCCGTGGACGACGGACTGCCTGCGCTTCTACGAGACCCGCCGGGCCGTGGGGACAGCCAGCGCCGACCAGGTGCGGCGGCCGATCTACCACACCGCGGTGGAGCGGTGGCGCCGCTACGAGCCGCAACTGGCTCCGCTGCTGGCGGCGCTAAGAACCTAGTGTGGCGATTCAGAAATTCGCCGCTGTTTGTGGCGCCTCCGGAGCGAATTTCTGAATCTCCAGCCACACTAGAAACTATTGAAT
>JAQGIW010000010.1 GCA_028290905.1 Caulobacteraceae bacterium
GCATCACCTCGCCGGGTTCCGGGAGCTACCCCGGCTCGATCACAGGCAGCGGCAACTATGCCGGCGGTCTGGCCGGCTATGTCTCCGGCTCGGTGACCAACGCCAGCGCCAGCGGCGCCGTGATCGGCGGACGTCAGTACACCGGGGGTCTGGTAGGCTGGGCCAACGGCGCGGTCAGCGGTTCTTCCGCCTCCGGCGCGGTCCAGGGAAGCTCCTATACCGGCGGTCTGGTCGGCTTGAGCCAAGGCGGGACCATCGACACGAGCGTCGCCACTGGCGCGGTGAGCGGCGTCAACCAGACCGGCGGCCTGGTGGGTCAGAGCAACAACCTGATCTCCAACTCGAGCGCTTCGGGCATGGTCAACGGCCAGAGTGATGAGACCGGTGGGCTTGTCGGCCTCGCCCAGGGCTCGATCAGCGGGTCTTCCGCCTCGGGTGTGGTTCAGGGCGCCAACTACACCGGCGGGCTTGTCGGCATTGCTCAGAACGGAACCATCGACACGAGCTTCGCCACCGGCGCGGTGAGCGGCAGCAGCCGGATTGGCGGTCTGATCGGGCAGAACCAGGATACGGTCACCAACAGCTACGCAACCGTCGGCGTGGTCGCCGGAACCAGTGACGGGGTCGGCGGCTTCGTCGGCTGGGACTACGGCAATATTGAAGCCGGCAACTATTCGACGCGCAACGTCACGGCGACCAACAACAACTACACGGGCGGCTTCGTCGGGGTCGAACAAGGCAATGGGCTGTCAGGCGTCTGGGCGACCGGAAATGTCTCGGGCGGCTCCAACGTCGGCGGTTTCGCCGGCTATGACGACCGCAACATCACCCTGAGCTACGCCACCGGCACGGTGACGGGCATGGGCGACGGCACCGGCGGGTTCGTCGGCCAGCACAACGGCTCGTCGATCACCCATTCCTATGCGACCGGCGCGGTGAACGGCGTGAACTACGTCGGCGGGTTTGTCGGCTTGGCCTATGGCTCCTCTGAGTCCAACGACTACGCGACCGGCAACGTGACCGGCCAGTATGAAACGGGCGGCTTCGCGGGCAGAAACCAGACGACCATCTCCATGTCGTACGCGACCGGTGACGTAACCGGCCAGAACCTCGTGGGCGGTTTCGCCGGCCACGACTACGGTACGATCACCAACAGCTTCGCCACCGGCTCGGTCACCGGCGCGTACAGCCAGGTCGGCGGCTTCGTCGGCCGCATAGATGGCGCATCTGAAGGCACGAACTATGAGACGGGCGCCGTCAACGGCGGTGACCAGGTTGGTGGCTACGCCGGCCAGGTCGTGAATACGAACAACGTCACCAATGTCTACGCCATGGGCGCCGTCACCGGCGACGACGTGGTTGGCGGCCTCGTCGGCTACATCCAGAATGGCGGCCTGACCAGCGCGTTCGCGACCGGCTATGTGACCGCGCAGACGGCCAACCAGGGCGGCCTCGTCGGTTATGTGGACAGCACCGGCGATACCATCAGCAATGGCTATTGGAACACCCAGACCACCGGCCAAGCCACGGGCGTCGGGCCTTCCGGGGGTAACGTTACCGGCCCCTACCCCGGCGTTGCGGGCCAGACCACCGCTCAGCTGCAGTCGACGCTTCCGGCGGGTTTCGATTCGAGCGTCTGGTCGACGGGCGCCACGCTCTATCCGTACCTGACCAGCCTGTTCCCGACGGCGCCGCAGGCGATCACCGGCCTCGCCTACGCCAACCCCGGGGTCGCGGCGGCGGGCGGCCAGGTCGGCCTCTACCAAGGCGGAGTCTTGCTCGGCTACGGAACGGCATCGGTCGGCGCCGACGGTTCGTTCTATCAATTGACGGCCGGCGGCACGGTGGGGTCGGCCAGCAAGGTCGGCGAGGTCCTGACCCTGCTCGGCGCCAGCGCCGTCAGCGCGCAGAGCTACACGGAACAGCAGTCCCTGGTTGCGGGCAATGTGGCGATGGGCGACATCACCGCGGGCCAAAATCTGTTCGCCACAGCCGACGCCTCACTGTCCGCCATGAACGCAGATCTGGCGGGAGTCTATGGGGCGGCCACCGCGGCGTCCCTCGCGACTAGTCTCGACGGCGCGCGGCTCAGCCTGCTGTCGAGCGACACCAGCGGGTTCGTGGTCGATGGCGCCCTGGCCAACAGCGGGCGGATCCGGATTCAGACGGCTGGCAGCCTGACCTTGAACAGCGGCGTGTCGGTCAGCTCGACGGCCGGCGGGGACGCCGTGATCCTCGCCGCCAACGGGTCCTTTATAAATAACGCAGGCTCCAGCGCCGTCTCGGCCAGCAACGGGCGCTGGCTGATCTATAGCCAGGCCCAGAACACAGCGGGATCCGCGCCGACGGGAACCGTGTTGGGTGGTCTGGTCGGCGAGAACTATTATGGAGACGCCTACAACTTCGCCGGCGGCGTCTTCGCCAGCGCGCCGAACAGCGGCGATCGTTTCGTCTACGGCTATCAGCCGACGCTGACGATCACGGCCGTGGCCAAGACCCTGGTCTACAACGGGACCTTGCAGACCGACACCTATACGGTGTCCGGGCTCATCAATGGCGACACGCAAAGCCAGGCGGTGAGCGGCGTTGCGGGGGGGCTGACCACCTCGAGCAAGGCTGTCGGCGACTATGGTTTGACGCCCAGCGGACTGAGTTCGGGCGAGAACTACGCCCTGTCCTATGCGCAGGGCGTACTGTCCATTTCACCCGCCACCCTGACCGCCTCGCTGATCGGGCCGGTGCAGAAGACCTATGACGGGACCACCGCCGCGACGATCGGCGCGTCGAACTACGGCCTGGCCGGCGTGTTCTCCGGAGACTCGGTCAGCCTGAACGATCCGTCGTCCGGGACCTACGACACCAAGGACGCGGGGACGGGCAAGACCGTCTCGGTCTCCGGCCTCGGCCTCACCGGCTCCGACGCCAGCGACTATGCCCTCTCCACCGCGTCGCTTTCCGGGAACGTCGGGACCGTCACCCCGCTGGCCCTCACCGCCGGCCTCACCGGCGCGGTCGCCAAGGTCTACGACGGGGCCCTCGCCGCCACCCTTAACGGCGCCAACTACACCCTCTCCGCTCCGATCGGCGCCGACGTCGTCAGCCTCGTCCCGGTAACTTCGGGGACCTACGACACCAAGGACGTGGGGACCGGCAAGACGGTCTCCGTCGCCGGCCTCACCCTCACGGGCGCCGACGCCAACGACTACAGCGTCGCCGCCGGGCTTTCCGGCAACGTCGGGGTCATCAACCCGCTGGCCATCTCCGCCAGCCTCACCGGACCGGTCGTCAAGACCTATGACGGGACTACCGCCGCCTCCCTCGCCGGCGACTACACCCTCAACGGCGTCGTCCCCGCCGATGCGGCCAACCTCGGGCTGAGCGCCGCCAGCAGCGCCTACGCCGGCAAGGACGTCGGGACCAACCTGCCCGTCAACTTCTCCGGCCTCGCCCTCTCCGGCTCCGCCGCCAACGACTACAGCGTGGCCAATTCGCTCTCCGGGAATGTAGGGACCATCACCCCGCTCGCCCTCGCCGCCGGCCTGACGGGAACGGTCGCAAAGACTTACGACGGGACCATCGTCGCCACCCTGACCGGCGCCAATTATACTCTGGTCGGCGCCATCGCCGGCGACGTCGTCAACCTCGTCCCGGTGGCCGCCGGGACCTACGACAGCAAGGACGTGGGGACCGGCAAGACGGTCTCGGTCGCCGGCCTCGCGCTCACGGGCGCCGACGCCAACGACTACAGCATCGCTGGCGCTCTCTCCGGGAATGTCGGGACCATCACCCCGCTCGCCCTCGTCGCCGGCCTGACCGGAACGGTCGCCAAGACCTACGATGGGACCACCGTCGCCACCCTGACCGCGGCCAACTACACGCTCTCCGCCGCCATCGGCCCCGACGTGGTCAGCCTGGTTCCCGTCACCGCGGGGACCTACGACAGCAAGGACGCCGGGACCGGCAAGACGGTCTCGGTCGCCGGCCTCGCCCTCACGGGCGCCGACGCCAACAACTACAGTCTCGCGACCTCGCTCTATGGAAACGTCGGGACCATCACCCCGTTCGGCCTCACCGCCAGCCTGACCGGGACGGTGGCCAAGGTCTACGATGGGACCACCGTCGCCGGCCTGACCGGCGCCAACTACACGCTCTCCGCGCCGATCGGCGCCGACGTCGTCGCCCTGGTTCCCGTCACCGCGGGGACCTACGACACCAAGGACGCCGGGACCGGCAAGACGGTCTCGGTCGCCGGCCTCGCCCTCAGCGGCGCCGACGCCAACAACTACAGTCTCGCGACCTCGCTCTATGGAAACGTCGGGACCATCACCCCCCTGGCCCTCACCGCCAGCCTGACTGGAACGGTCGCCAAGGTCTACGACGGGACCACGGCGGCCAGCCTGGGCGCGGGCAACTACACCCTCTCCGCGCCCATCGGCGCCGACGTCGTCAGCTTGGTTCCCGTCACCGCCGGGACCTACGACAGCAAGGACGCCGGGACCGGCAAGACGGTCTCCGTCGCCGGCCTCGGCCTGACCGGCCCCGACGCCAACGACTACAGCGTCGCCACCTTGGTCGCCGGGAATGTGGGAAGCGTCACGCCGCTGGCCCTCACCGCCGGCCTGACTGGAACGGTCGCCAAGGTCTACGACGGGACCACGGCCGCCACCCTGGGCGCCGGCAACTACACCCTGGTCGGCGCCATCGGCGGCGACAGTGTCGCGCTCAACGACGCGGCCAGCGGGACCTATGACACCAAGGACACCGGGATCGGCAAGACCGTCTCCGTCGCCGGCCTCGGCCTCACCGGCGCCGAAGCCAACGACTATACCGTCGCGACTTCGGTCTCCGGGAACGTCGGGGTCGTCACGCCGCTGGCCCTCACCGCCGGCCTGATCGGAACCGTCGCCAAGGTCTACGACGGGACCACCGTCGCTGCCCTGACTGGGGCCAACTACACCCTGGTCGGCGCCATCGGCGGCGACAGCGTCGCCCTCAACGACGCGGCCAACGGGACCTACGACACCAAGGACGTCGGGACCGGCAAGACCGTCTCGGTCGCCGGCCTCGGCCTCACGGGCGCCAACGCCAGCGACTACAGCATCGCGACCTCGGTCGCCGGGAACGTCGGGACCGTCACCGCCAAGGCCCTGACGGCCACGGTCCTAGCCAACAACAAGACCTACGACGCCACCGACGCCGACACCGGTTCCGCGACGCTCGCCGTGGGAGTGGTCCCTGGAGATCAGCTCTCGCTGACGTCGGGAACCTACACCTTCGCCGACCCGAACGCCGGCCAGGGCAAGACCGTGGAGGTCGCGGGTGTCACCCTCGCCGGCGCCGACACGTTCGACTACAGCCTCTCGGTTCCGGCCAACACCACGGCGAACATCGCGCCGCGCCCGATCACGATCGCCGCCAACGATGTCGGCAAGCTCACCGGCCAGGCCGATCCGCCCCTGACCTACTCGATACCGTCCGGCTCGCTGGTTGGCGGCGACCAGGTCAGCGGGACTCCTGCACGGGCGCCTGGCGATGCGCTGGGTTCCTACGACATCGGCCAGGGCGGCCTCTCGCTGTCGGCCAACTATCTGCTGAGTTTCGTCGACGGGGTGTTCACCATCGCGCCGCCCACCTCGGGCCCGATCATCTTTGTTCCCGCCAACGCTACGGGTTCCAACGCAGTCAACGGCCCCGCCGCCTTCACGACCGCGGGCGGATCCATCGGCGCGGTCCCGGAGTTCGCCCTCTCATCCGCCTGGGTGGGCGCGCCGCCGACGCCCCTGGCCACGTGGCAGGGCGACGAGAACTCTGACACTCCGTACCCGGACAATCGGCGTGTCTCCGACAATATCCGCTTCACCGCCGGAACCCATTGATGAGCGCAGTACGCATGAAGCACGGCCCGTTTAGGACCGGGGCCGTCACGGCGCTCGCTCTGATCGCCCTCACCGCATCCCGCGAAGCCGAAGCCCAGGCCATCGAGCGCAACCTGCCGCCGGCCCCCGCGCCGACACCTCAGGTCCTGCTCGGACCAAACGCGACGCCGAATGACCAGGACACGCGCCCGATCGGCCCGGCCCTGTCCGGCCTACTGCTGCTTGGGCCTGGCGACGCCGTGCGCGCCGCGCCTATCCACGAGCTCAACACCGCCCTGGTCCCGCGCCTGAACCGAAGCCCGCCGCGCGCTCGGCTCGCTGGATTCATGGGCCGGCCAATCTCACGAAAGCTGATCGCCGAGATCGAGGCGAGCATCGCCCGCTACTATCGAGGCAGGGGCTTTCCGTTCGTCTCCGTTTCCACTCCGCCCCAGACGATCGGTGGCGGCATGCTGCAGGTCCGGGTGGTCGAGTTCCACGCCGGCGAGGTCAAGGTCTCCGGCGTGGGGCCACGCGCGGCAGGGCAAGTGCGCGCGGGCGTTCGGCTGGAGCCGGGCCAGCCGATCGACGCCAGCCTGCTGAGCCAGGATCTCGACTGGCTGAACCGCTATCCCTTCCGCCACACCGAGGCGGTGTTCTCGCCCGGCGCGACGCTCGGGCTCTCCAACCTGGATCTGCAGACCACCGCGTCCAAGCCATGGCAAGTCTATGCCGGCTACGCCAACTCCGGATCGCCGTCCACCGGCTGGGATCGCTACTTCCTGGGTGGCCAAGTCGGCGGACTGCTGGTTCCAGGCTCGCTGCTGTCCTACCAGTTCACCGCCTCGCCGGACTTCTTCGACGACCATGGCGACGCCTTCGGGAACACCAGCCACCCGGAATATCTCAGCCACGGCGTACGCGCCGCGCTCCCGACCGGCCAACGGCAGGAGCTGGAGATAATCTACGACCACGTCGAGACCAATGTGACCGCCGACTCCTTCAACGTCCGCCAACAGACCGGCGAACTGTCGCTTGGCTACAGAAGCTCGGTGTCCAATTTTGTCCGCTTCCCGGGCGACGTCTTCGCCGGCGTCGAGCTCAAGACGGAAAGACGTACAACCTTCTTCTCCGGCCTGAACGTGCTCAGCAACAGCGTCAACGTCTACCAGGCCTATGCCGGCTGGTCCGACGCCTGGAGCGACATCGGCGGCCACAACGCCTTCAATCTGATCGTCCGAGGCAGCCCGGGGGGCCTGGACTCCCGCAACAGCGCGAACGCCTTCGCCCTCTTCAGCAACGGCCGGGTGACCTCGGCGGACTATGTCTACGCAACCGCCCAGTTCAACCGCACCACCCGCCTGCCCGGCGGCTGGACGATCGTCAACAGCCTGGTCGGCCAGTACGCCGGCGGCCCGCTTCCCGACACCGAGCAGATGGGCGTCGGCGGCGCCGACCTGGTGCGCGGTTACACCCTGGACGATGGCAGCTACGATGCAGCCATCGTCTCACGCAACGAGCTGCGGACGCCCACCTTCCCGCTGCTCGGCCGGCGCGGTTTTGCGGCTGACCAGCTGTCGCCCTACGCCTTCGTCGACGCCGGCTATGGGGCGAGCCGGGTGGTCAGGGTCGATGTTCACCCCGCCTCCGTCGGCGTGGGAGCGGACTACCAGCTGAGCACCCATTTCAGCGCTTCGGCCACCGTCGCGCACACCCTGTCCGACGGTCTGCGCACACGGGATGGGGATTGGCTGGTGCAGAGCCGTGTGACGGTCAGCTTCTGAACCGTTGGTGTCTTCCGGCCGCCGCCGCCGAGCAGCAGCGGGCTCCCTTCGCGCACCGGAAATGGCCGCGGGATTGGCGCCGATGGGGTCAATCGGCCGGCTCGAAACGACGATATTCGGCGGCGTCACAGACCGCGGCGAGGGCCCGGGCGATGACCGACTCTCCGGCGCCGGGCGCGAGGCTGTCGACGGTGAGGATCCGCCGCCAGGCGCGCGCACCGGGCCGCCCCTGGAAGAGGCCGATCATCGGACGGACAAGGGCCGGCAGGCGTGTCCCGCGCGCCAGTTCCGCCCGGATGTGGTCGAGGTAGCGCTCCACCGCCTGGAAGGGCGTCACCTCCGGCGCGCAAGGGTCGAAGAGCAGGCGATCGACTCCGCCTAGAAGGCCCGGGTCATGATAGGCCGCCCGGCCCATCATGACCCCATCTACGTGGGCCAGTTGCGCCTGGGCCTGGCCCAGGCTGGCGATCCCGCCGTTGATCACGATGGTGAGGTGCGGCCGCTCGCGCTTGAGCCGGTGGACGAGGGCGTAGTCGAGGGGCGGGATGTCGCGGTTCTCCTTCGGCGACAGCCCTTCCAGCCAGGCCTTGCGGGCGTGGACGATGAAGGTGGCGACACCGGCGACGGCGCAGCGGTCGACGAGTTCGAAGAGGCTCTGCTCGGGGATCTGGTCGTCGACCCCCAGGCGGCACTTCACCGTCACCGGCGCGCCGGACGCCTCGATCATCGCCGCCACCCCCTCGGCGACCAGGGTCGGCTCGCGCATCAGACAGGCCCCGAACCGCCCGCTCTGCACCCGGTCGGAAGGGCAGCCGACATTGAGGTTGATCTCGTCGTAGCCGACCTCGGCGCCGATCCGCGCCGCCGCGGCGAGGGCGTCAGGATCCGAGCCGCCCAGCTGCAGCGCCACGGGATGCTCAGCCTCCCCGAAGGCCAGCAAGCGTTCCCTATAGCCGTGCAGGACCGCCCCGGTGGTCAGCATCTCGGTATAGAGGCGAGTGCGCTCGCTGAGGACGCGGTGCAACGCCCGGCAATGCCGGTCCGTCCAGTCCATCATCGGGGCGACGCAGATGCGGTAAGACGAGACGGGCACGCGGGTCCTCGTGGAGGCGGAGCCGCTATTTAGGCGAGAGCGCTGACCGGCGCGAGCCGGCATGGGCGCGCCAGCCGGGTTCAGCGTACGCCCAGAGGCTAAAGGGCCTAGTCGAGCGGGAGGTCGAGGTCGGCGCGACGACTGGTTGCCCCTCCTGTCATGTCGCCAATACCCCTGCGGCCAGGTGCAGGGGCTGTGTGAAGCACGCGCTGGAGCCCGGCGCCGTCGGCGGTTTGCCGACGTCAGCCGTGCAGCGTATACGCCAGGAGCCAGACGTCGGCGGCCGCCAGGACGGCGAAGAGGGCCCAGGCGACGCCGGTCAGCCACGCGGGGGTGACGAGGGCCCCCATCACGGCGCGGTCGCCCGTGATTCTGATCAGCGGATAGAGGGCGAAGGGTAGCTGTGCGGCGAGGACCACCTGCGAGAAGACCAGGAGCGGGCCCACGCCGCCGTCGCCCAGCCACAGCACGCCCGCGAGCGCCGGCAGGACGGCCACGACGCGCGTGACCACGCGGCGCTGCCAACACGGGATGCGGATCGCGAGAAAGCCCTCCAGCACGACCTGCCCGGCGATCGTGCCGGTGAAGGTCGAGCTCTGTCCGGCCGCAAGCAGCCCGACCGCGAAGACCGCTCCGGCCAGCGCCGTCCCGGTGACCGGCGCGAGCAGGCTGTACGCGTCCTCTATGCTCGCCACCTCGGTGCGCCCGTGCGCGTGAAAAGCCGCTGCGGCCAGCATGAGGATCGCGCCATTCACCAGCATCGCGACGAAAAGCGATCCAAGGATGTCGATCGTGTTGAGCCGCAGGGCGTCGCGACGGCGCTCAGGCGCGACCTTCCGGGTCTGGACGATCGAGGAATGCAGGTAAAGATTGTGGGGCATGATCGTCGCCCCGATGATCCCCACCGCCAGATAGAGGGCGTCCGGCTGCGCGAGCTTGGCGAGGCTGGGCCTCAGGCCGGCGGCCACGGCCTCGACGCTCGGCGGTGACAGGGCGAGGTTCACCATCAGGCTCGCGGCGATCACGGTGATCAGGGCGAGGATGATCGCCTCCACCCGGCGGAAACCGACGCCTTTGAGCCCCAGCACCAGCAGCAGGTCGAGACTCGTCAACCCCACGCCCATGGCCATCGGAATCCGCAGCAGGAGCTTGAGCGCTAGCGCGGCGCCGAGCACCTCCGCGACGTCCGTCGCGATGATCGCCAGCTCCGCCAGCCCCCAGAGCGCCACCCGCACGCGCGGCCCGTACCGGGTCCGGCAGGCCTGGGCGAGGTCGAGGCCGGCGAGTCCGAGACGCGCTGCCAACGTCTGGAAGAAGATGGCCATCAGGCCGGAGCCGATGACCACGAACAGCAGGTCGGCCCCGAGCCGCGATCCCGCCTCGATGTCGGTCGCCCAGTTGCCCGGGTCCATGTAGCCCACAGCAACCAGCAGCGCGGGGCCGAGCACGGCGACGAGCCGCTTGCTCAGTGCGCCGCCCGCCGGCACCGCCACCGTGCCCTGCACCTCGGCCGGACAGAAAGGCGCTGTCGCGGTCGTGGGCAGTCCCAGCGCAGGTGAAAGACGGGCGGCCGCCCGGCCCAGCTGGCCCGTCGCCGCAGGCGTTGCATTCATGTCGGCCGCCATTGGCCTCGAGGGGTTGATCAAGACGGCTGGCCAGGCCGGGCGGTGGCCACGTGTTGTGGCTCGAAGAATGCGCACGGGACCCGGCGCGTCAAATAAATAGGTTTTTGCAATCCGATAGACGCGCCCTATTGGCCAGGTGGTCGGACGGATTTCGGCTCCACCGCCGCCAGCCGAGCGCGGTGTGGCGCGAACCGAACCCGGCGGATCCGCGTTGATCTGGCGTCGTCAGGGAGAGACCGCGATGCCCGCCAAATCCGCCGCGCAACAGAAGGCCGCCGGCGCCGCCCTCGCCGCCAAGCGTGGCGAGACGCCGAAGAGCAAGCTCAAGGGCGCCTCCAGGTCGATGGAGGAGTCCATGAACGAAAAGCAGCTCGAGGAGTTCGCCTCGACCAAACGCAAGGGCAAGCCCGAGCACGTCTCGAAGTAGGGTCGGGTCAACCGAACCGGAACCCGGACAGGGCCTTGCCGAGCACGTGGTCCGAATAGATTCGCGCGCCCGGCTCGCCGCTGGCCGCCCCCGCGGCGACCATCAGAGGCAGAAGGTGCTCGGCCTCGGGATGGGACTCCACGGCGCCGGGCGCCTCCCGCCACCGCGCCAGCGCCCCCTCCCGCGCCCCAGGATCGGTGACAGCGGCGCCCAGCCAGGCGTCGAACGCCTCCGCGTCGGCGTTTCCGCGGCCGGAAAACATCCCCTGGAGGTTGTGGTAGCTCATGCCGCTGCCGACGATCAGCACGTCGCGGTCGCGCAGCGGTGCGAGCGCCGCGCCGATGGCGAGGTGCGTCGCGGGGTCGAGATCCCGCCGCAGCGACATCTGCAGGATCGGCACGTCGGCGTCCGGGTAGATCAGCTTGAACGGGACGAAGACGCCGTGGTCGAGACCGCGTTCCGGGTCCGTCGCTGAAGGGAGACCCGCCTTCGCCAGCAGGCCGCGCACCTCCTCGGCAAGCTTGGGGGCGCCGTCGACCGGATAGGTGAGCCGGTAGGTGTGCTCGGGGAAGCCGTAGTAGTCGAAGAGCAGCGGGGGCCTGGCGGCCGTGTTCAACGCGACCGGGTCGGTCTCCCAGTGGCCCGATATCACCAGCACCGCGCTGGGCCTCCGGCCGAGCGAGGCGTCGAGGCCGCGCAGGAAGGCCGCCATGCGGTCCCATGTGTCGCGCGGCCACTGCGGCGGCGGATCCATGAAGAAGCAGGGTCCGCCGCCGTGCGGGATGAACAGAGTGGGCCATCTCTGGGGAGACATGGATCGGGACTCTCCTGGACTACGGGGACGATATGGGATCGGCGAGCCCGGGCGAAACCAGGCCGCTCTCCGCAGGCGCCGCGAAACTCCGCCGGGTCAGCCTGGGCAGCAGCCATGCCTGGCCAACAGCGCGGGCGACGAAGAACAGAGTGAAGGCCAGCCAGAGACCGTGGTTTCCCAGCGACCGGAAAGCCAACAACGCGGCCACGAACACCGCCAGGGCCGCGCCCATGCTGACCAGCATTGCCCGCGTCCAGCTCGACCCGATGAAGACGCCGTCGAAGACGAACGAGGCCACGCCGGCCAGCGGCATGGCCACCGCCCAGCCGGCGTAGGCGCCGGTGGTGGCGATCACGCCCGCAGCCGTGCTGAAGGCGGCGGCGAACCGCGCGCCAGCGAGGGCGTAGACCAGGGTGACCAGGACCGCGCCGCCCGCGGCCCAGGCGAGGGTGGCGCGCACGACGGCGTCGAAACGGGCCCGGTCGCGCGCCCCCAGGGCCTCGCCGCACAGCACCTGGGCGGCGCTCTCGAAGCCGTCGAGCAGCAGGGCCGACAGCATGAACAGCTGATAGAGGATGGCGTTGGCGGCCAGGATGGTCGGGCCCTGCCGCGCTCCGGCGCGGGTCAGGAGCACGGTCGCCGTCATCAGGAGGGCGGTGCGCCCCAGAAGGTCGCGGTTGAGCCGGAACAGCGCCAGCAGATCACCCGCTCTCCAGGTCGCCCGCGACCGGAGCAGGCCCAGGGCGCGGCGGGCGGGCGCCTCGCCGGCGGCCATGGCGATGAGGGCGGCAAGCTTGAGGGTCTCCGACGACAGGGTGGCGACCGCGACGCCCGCGACTCCCAGGCGCAGGCCGAGCACCAGGGTGAGATCGAGGGCCACGTGGACGATGTTGGCTGCGACCTCCACGGCCAGCACGGTCCGCATGCGTCGCCGCCCGATCAGCCAGCCGACCAGCACCGCGTTGAGCAGCCACGGGACTGCGCCCCAGTAGCGGATGTCCACATAGGTGCGCGCCAGGCCGATGACCGGTCCGCTCGCCCCCAGCATCCGCAGTCCCAGGCCGACAACCAGGGACCTCGCCAACAGGAGGACGAGGCCGATCGCCAGAGCGGCCGCCAGCCCTCGGACCAGGGTCGCCGCCTGGGCGGTGTCGTCCTCCCGCCCCGCCGCCTGGGCGGTGAGGGCCACCGTTCCCGAGCGCAGGAAGTTGAACACCACCAGCACGGTCATCAGCAGCTTGGCGCCGATCTCCACCGCACCCTGGGCCGAGGCGACGCCGAGCCGGCCGATCACCCACAGGTCGGCCAGGCCGAACAGGGCGGTGGCGACGTTGGTCAGCATCGACGGCAGGGCGATGGCCAGGATCGTGCGGCTCAGCGACGGCTTCGGCAGGGTTGGAATCCGGCTCACCTAACCGGCCTGCAGGGCGTCGCGGCCGGGGTCAAGAACGCTCCGCAATTGTCGAGGGATCTTGCTCGTTCCGCGGCGCCAGAGGATAGGCTGCGCACCCTCAGCGCCCGCAACGGGCGCTGGAAGGAGGCGGCGCCGTGTTCAAGATGTTGGCCTTCCTGACGAAACGGGTCGGGATGGAGACCGGTGACTTCGTCGACTACTACGAAAACCACCACGTCCCGCTGATCCTGACGCTGGCCGCCCCGCCGCTGGTCTACAAACGCCACTATCGCGGCGAGGCCCTGACCCGGAAGGGCGGTCCGGTCGACTTCGACGTGGTCACGGAACTGGGCTTCGCCGATCGGGCCGCCTACCTCGCCTGGATGGCTGAGCTCGCCAGCTCGGGCCAGGTCGGCGCGGACGAGGCGCGGTTTCTCGATCGAAAGCAGACGATGGCCTTCGTCTTCGAGGAGTACGTGACGCCCGGCTAGTGGTGCGAATCAGACGCCTCGAACCCAACCCGAGAGGCGCCGAACGCACCACAAGGCTTTGAATCTTGTGGTGCATTCTGAACCGCGGGGATCGGACTCAGGTGTTTGATTTGCACCACTAGTGGCGCTCGCTCCCTGCTAAGATCGCGGTCATCTGCTCGTTGAAGCCTTTGACAAGGCCCTGTTCGCCTGGGCCGGCGTTGGCCCGCAGCGGCCTGGCCGCGTCCACCAGGATCTCGTCGGCGTCGGTCCGCAACTCCGCGATGGTCTCTTCGATGAATTGCCCGAGCGGCATCGCCTGTTCGACCTCCTGGCTGTTCATGAGTTCGGTGCGCACCCAGGGCGGCGCGATCTCCAGCACGCGAACCGTCGTGTCGCGCAGCAGGAAGCGTTGCGAGAGGATATAGGAGTGGATCGCCGCCTTGGTCGCCGAGTAGACCGCAGCCGCCGCTAAGGGGGTGAAGCCCAGAACGGAGGTGTTGTAGGCGACCACAGCGCCGCGCTTCCCTTTGAGATGCTCGATCAGCGCCGCGGTCATGCGGATCGGCCCCATCAGGTTCGTGGTGATCGTGGCGACCATCTGCTCATCGTCGATCCTGCCGCCGGCCACATCGGGTTGCATGACGCCGGCGTTGTTGATGAGGACGTTGAGGTCGGGATGATCGGCGATCAGCCTTGCCGCCGCCTGGTCGATGCTCGCCGGATCGGTGATGTCGAGCTCGATCGCCGCCATGCCGGGGTTGGCCGCGACCACCGCGTCGAGATGGCCACGCCGGCGACCGGCGATGATGACCTTGTTGCCCAGTCTGTGCAGGGCTTCGGCCAGCCCTCGGCCGATACCCGAGCCGCCGCCGGTGATGAAGATGGTGTTGCCCGAGAGTTTCATAAGTCGTGTCCTTGATGGTGCCGAGCGACGGGGCGATCAGGCGGGGAAGTAGTCGCCGAACATGGGCAGCCCGCTCACCGATTCAACTCGCGTTGCTTCGTCCTGAAGGACGTCCCAGTGTTCGGCGAGCTTGCCCTCCTCAAAGCGGACGACGTCGGCGGCGATCCAGGCGGCCGGACGCCCGTTGCCCGAGAAACGTCCGTGGGCGATGACATAGTCACCCTCGGCCACGATCAACTGGTTCTCGTAGCGGAGCGTCTCCGGCCCCCCGCGGATGAGGTCGAACAGCCCCGCTCGGCCTGGCGCGATATGGGCGCTGTGCTGGATGTAGCGGTCGGACCAGAAGCGTTCGGCAGCTGCGTAGTCGCGCTTGTTGAACAGGGTGTCGAACGCCTCGAGGACGAGGGCCTTGTTCTGTGCGGGCGTGGTCTTGGTCATGTCGGTTTCCTTAGGGTTTGGAGGGATCAGGCGGCGGCCTGGCGGGTCGTCGGGTAGTCGGAGTATCCGCGCGGCCCCGAGCCGTAGACGGTCTCCCAGTCGACATCGGCGAGCGGGGCGCCGGTCGCGAGCCGCTCGACGAGGTCCGGATTGGCGATGTACGGCCGCCCGAACGCCACCATGTCGGCGAGCCCGTCGGCGATCAGGCGATTGCCGCGCTCGGCGGTCATGTTGACATTGGCGATCAGCCTGCCGCGGAAGATGGGGCGGAAATGGCGGAACATGCCGTCGCCCATCAGCGGCTCCAGCGGCGTGCCGGTGAAGTCGGTGTTATTTCCCATCAGCAGCAGGTGCGAGAGGCCATAGCCGCTCAGTTCGCGCACGGCGTACTCCACCATCGGCAGGGTCTCATCGTGGGCGGCCATGGGACCGCCCTCATGCATCGGGCTGATCTTCACGCCTACGCGTGATGGATCGACCTCGCCCAGCACCGCCTCGACGACTTCGAAGAGGAGGCGGGCCCTGTTCTCGATCTCGCCGCCATATTCGTCGGCGCGGCGATTGGTGGTGCGGTTGAGGAACTGCGCGAGCAGGTAGAGGTAGTTGGCGAGGATCTGCACGCCGTCGAACCCCGCTTCGACCGCGTTGCGGGCGGCGCGCGCAAAGTCGGCAACGGTCTGGCCGATCTCCTCCCGCGTCATCGGCCGAGGCGCGACGGTGGGCTTGCGGCCGGTCGGCGTCACCGACTCGTGGAGCAGGTCGACATCGGACGCCGACAGCGGCGGCTCGCCATCGCGCATGTCCGGATGGGCGATGGCGCCGGTGTGCCAGAGCTGGGCGATGATGCGGCCCCCGGCGGCGTGCACGGCTTCGGTGACCCGCCGCCATCCCCGCACCTGCTCCGCGCTCCATAGGCCCGGCGTATCGGCCCACCCGAATCCGTCGGGGCTGATCGCCGTGGCTTCGGCGACGATCAGGCCCGCCGACGCGCGCTGGGCGTAGTATTCGGCCTGCAGCAGGGTCGGCACGTGATCGACCGAGCTGGCCCGCATGCGGGTTAGCGGGGCCATGACGATGCGATTGGGCAGGTCGAGATCGCCCACGCGGACGGGCGTGAAGAGCGGCTGGACGGACATGACGAGACTTCCCGAGAAGAGGATCAAACCGTGACGACGATCTTGCCGATCTGTTCGCCCGCCTCGATGAAGCGATGGGCGTCGGCGATGCGGTCGAAGGCGAAGGTTCGCGCGATCGTAGGCCGCAGCGTCCCCTCGGCGAGCCCTTCGCCGACGAAGCGCTTGAGGGCCGCGAGTTGGGCGTCGCTCCGCATGAGGCTGGGCAAGGCGAGCCCGCGAAGGGTGAGGTCCCGCGCGAAAATGTCGAACGGCGGGACCACCGTCGGGTCGGTCGCGAGAGCGCCATAGAGAACCAACAGGCCGCCGTTCGCCGTTGCCCGCACGAGCTGTGGGAACGCGCCACCGCCAACCGGATCGAAGACCAGCTCGGCGCCTCTTCCGTCGGTCAGGCGCTTGACCTCCGCCACGACGTCCTGCTCGGCGGTGGCGATGACCGCCGCCGCGCCGTGACCAAGAAGCGCATCGGCCTTGGCCGAGGTGCGCGTGAGCGCAACGGGGCGGGCGCCCAGGCGGTTGGCGATCTGAATCGCGGCGAGACCGACGCTGCTTGAGGCGGCGGGGATCAGCACCGTCTGGCCAGCCGCGAGCTTGCCGATGGCGCTCAGCCCGCTCCAGGCCGTCCCGTAGGCCACCCAGGTCGCGGCGGCTTCGGAAAAGCTCACATTTTCGGGGATCGCCACCAGCGAGCGCGCCGGCGCCAGCGACACCTCGCCATAGAGCGCATATTGCGAAGCGCCGTAAGCTGGCACGAGGGCCACCCGGTCGCCCACGGCGAAGCCGGAGACATCGGGGCCAAGCGCCTCGATGACGCCGGCGGCCTCGAAGCCGATGCTGCTGGGCAGGGCCGGCTTCACCGGCGAGCGGCCGGACCGCAGCGTCACCTCGGTGCGATTGAGGCCGATGGCGTGAATGCGAAGGCGCACCTGGCCGGCGGGGGGATCGCCGATCACGACATCCTCGATGCGCAGAACCTCGGCGTCGCCGAATTCGTGGATGCGGACTGAACGGGTCATCTGGGCTGGACCTTCACGCTTGCTGTCTGGTGAAGGCGAAGATCGTCGTCGGCCGCCTGGGCCGGTAGCCACGGCTTTCTGCTATCTTTTATGCATCTGACACATGAAAAGGTGAAAGTTGAGGATTGAAGCCCGGTCAGGACGAAACGGCTTCACCGCCGCGTCGAAACTCAGCAACGAGATGATCGACGGCGGCCCGCCCCGCCGCGCGGGTCGCTGGACCCATGGGGAAATAGGCGTGCACGGCGATACCGACCATTTTCCAGTCGGCGAACAACCGGACGAGCGAACCCTCCTCCAATTCGCGTCGGCAGGCCCAGCCGCTCGTCGAGGTGATTCCAAAGCCGGCCACCGCAGCGGCGATGGCGCCTTCGTTCTCGTTGGTGGAGAAGTGCGGTTCGAGCGGTATCACCTGCTCCTGCCCGTCTCGCTGGAAGAGCCAGGCTGTCGGCACCGCGGAGGCGGTGCCGCCGACAATCCGATGCTGAGCGAGCTCGTCGGGCGTGGCTGGGGCGCCGTGGCGGGCCAGGTAGGCTGGAGAGGCCACGACGACGCGCGGGATCGTCGCGATGAGCTTGGCCGTCGCCGTCGAGTCGACCAATCGGCCCAGCCGAATGGCGACGTCGACGGCGTCCCTGACGAGATCCTGCCGCCTGTCCTCGAGAAGAAGTTCGACGCGGAGACTGGGGTGCAAAACCACGAACGTGGCAAGCCGCGGGATGACGTCGCGAATGCCGAAGCTGGTCGGCATGCTCATCCGCAAAAGGCCGCGAAGCTCGCCCCCCTGCCGCACGCTCTGTTCCGCCTCGTCGAGGGCGACCAGGATCGGCTCCACGCGCGCGAGAAACTCGGCGCCGGCCTCCGTGAGCATAACCGCGCGCGTGGTGCGCGAGAGAAGGCGGGTTCCGAGGTCCGCCTCGAGATCGGCGATGATGCGCGAAGCCTGGGACTGCGAGAGACCGCACTCGCGCGCCGCCGCCGAGAAGCTACCGAGCCTGGCGACCCGCGTGTAGAGCTTGAGGGCGGATATGTCCTTCATGGCGACGGCCTCGGCGATTGATGTGGAATTAGCATGGACGCGGCCGGTCGGGCCAAGTCGGCCTTCGAACCCTGGAACTCGGGCGGGGGCCGAGGGTTAGCGGGCCATGCGTGACCTCACCATGCTTGCGCACGGCCTCGACGCGGAACGGGGAACGTGCCTCGCCATCATCGAGACCCCCAAGGGCCGGCGGGCGAAGTACGACTACGATCCCGAAACCGGCCTGTTCCGTCTCGCCAAGCTGCTGCCCATGGGCATGTGCTTCCCGCTCGACTTCGGTTTCGTCCCCTCGACCCTGGCCGACGACGGCGACCCGCTCGACGTGATGGTCCTCGGCGACGAGGCGTGCCCGGTGGGCGCGCTCCTTGAGGTCAGGCTGATCGGGGTGCTGGAAGCGGAGCAGACGGAACAGGGCAAGAGCGTGCGGAACGACCGGCTGCTTGCCGTCCCCGTCATCTCCCATCTCTACGCGCGCATCGGCAAGGCGGACGACCTGGACCCGACCTTCGTGCAACATCTCTCGGAGTTCTGGATCAACAAGGCCCGGCTGGAGGGCAAGTCCTTCCGCATCCTGGGCGTGCGCGGACCGGCCCAGGCGATCGCCCTCGTCCGTCAGTCTGCGAAGCCCGCCACGACACCACCCTGAGCGTCCTTCGCCAGGGCCGCTCCCCTCGGGACTATGGCCTCCGGTAGAGCCATGACTTAGAGTGCCCGTTGCTTAAACCGGTCCGGGGGGTCGAGCGTGGCGGATGGCAGTCTGAACCTGAGGCTGGCGACGATCGTCTCGGTCGACGTGTTCGGCTTCGCCCGCGAGACCGACGAGGATCGCCAGAAGATCGCCCTCGCCTACGAGGCCCTGGTCGCCCGCCTGGAGAGCGCCGCCGAACGCCACGACGGCCGGCTCTTCGCCAGCGACCGGGACGGCTACATGGTCGAGTTCCCGAACGCCGCGACCGCGATGGCGGCGGCCGAGGAGATCGCCACCGGCCCTTGGCCGCCGGTGCGGGTGGGCGTGCACCAGGGCCATGTGACCGCCCTTCCCGGCGGCGACCTGATGGGCGACGCCGTCGTCACGGCCGCGCATGTCCAGCAGGTGGCCGACCGCGGCGCGGTGCTGGCCTCCGAGGACGTGCGCCGGGCGCTGCAGGGCTCGCCGCTCAGCCGCCGGTTGGTCCGCATCGACCGGCCGGTCACGGCCGAGGGGACCGGGGGAGACGTTCCTGTCCACCGCCTCGAGTTCATTCCGGTGGTCGACACCGCCGCGCGGCGCAAGCGCTTGCAGAGGGTCGCCATCACCACCGCCGCGGTGGTGGTGGGGCTCGGCGTCATCATCTGGGCCTTCTTCGGGCGCGACATCGTCACCACCCTCAACCCGCGCCACGACCACATCGCGGTGCTGCGGCTGCGGGCCGCGGGGGCCGGCAAGGACGCGGCCGATTTCGCCGACACCCTCACCGACGAGATCGCCTATGTGCTGAAGGAAGGCGACGTGCCGCTGGCCTTCGGCCCAGAGGCGGAGAAACTACGCGCCGCGCACCACGACGCCTGGGTGAGGCGCCTGCAGGTCGGCGCCGTCCTCGACGGGGCGGTGGCCGGGGGCGGCGGAAACCCGCTCGACGTCAAGCTGAACATCGACGATCCCGTCCACCACCGCTCGGTTTGGACTCACGCGTTCGCCGGCGTCGGCGACGACCTGAAGACGCAGGCGGCTTCGCGGGTGATCGGGGTCCTGACCTGCTCGGCCCGCGCCCTGCGCCCGGGCGCCAAGGTGGTCGATCCCGGAATCCTGACCCTCTATCTGAGGTTCTGCGACCTCGACGCCGACGCCGCCGCCGACGCCTCGGCCCTGGCCGAGGAAGAGCGCATCCTGCGGCAGCTGACCACCACGGCGCCGCAGTTCTCCGACGGCCACTCCAAGCTCGCCCTGTTCCTCACCAGCAAGTCCGAGGTCGACCCCGCCAACGCGCTGACCCTGCGCGCGGAGGCGCAGGCCGAGGCCAACCGCGCCCTCGCCCTCGACGCCAAGAACAGCGACGGCTACGTGGCCCGCGCCCGGCTGCTGCCGGCGCCGGCGTGGACGCACCGGGCGAAGAACCTTTCCACCGCGCTGTCGC
>JAQGIW010000054.1 GCA_028290905.1 Caulobacteraceae bacterium
CCTGATGACTTTGGACGGAACAGAACCAAAGTCTGAATCAGGCTCTACATGTTTGATTCTAGAGCATGATTCAGATTTTAGGCGGTTCCGCCTAAAATCATCCTGCTCTAGCGGCCGCTGTCGCCCGGCCGACCCGTGGAGGGCTGCGACGGCGCGGCCAGCTGGATTTGCACGCGAGGGGGGTCCCCCCAATTTTTCAGCAGGGCGGCCCGCAGCGACCTATAGTCCTTGCCGCCGATGCGCGCCTCCAACTGCCGCTCCAGCGCCTCGAGCGCATCGCGGGCGGCGTTGCGGAGCGACTCCGACGCCGGGCTGAAGTTCACGATTCGGGCGCGCCCATCGTCGGGGTCGTCCCGCACCACCACCAGGCCGCGATCATGCAGGTCGCGGAGCATCTGGCTGATAGCTTGACGACTGACACCCAGGTTTTCCGCAAGGCGAATGGCCCGGTGTTCGCCAACCGCAATGTTGGCAAAGAGGAGCGATTGCGCCCGGGTCACCGTCTCCCAGCCGGCGTTCCGCAAAGCCTCTTGGAGGCCTTCGTCGAACCAATAGACCGCGGCCAACAGATTCATCATCATCAGCGGGTTGTTCATGATGTCGTTCTGGCTGGCGAGGCAGGGCATTGCAAGTTGGCGGTCCAAGCGCGGCTTCATCGACAAGGACCGGCTCGACCTCTCAGAACGACAGGCCATGGAATACTGGACGAAACGCTGGGGGGCACTCGCGAACAGATCACGGCGGCCCATCGAAGAGCGGGCCGTATGATCAAGGACATCGCCGCGGAACTCGGCAAGAAACGCTGAACCCCTCACCGCGCCCGGCAATGTCCGGATCCTGGAGCCCTCACAACTTCCGCAAGTGGCGCCAAGCCGAACCATCGGAATTTGGAAACCAGCCAAGTAATAGGGCAGGCGCGAGCTGTCAGCCGTGGCGATGTCCGGAGCCTCTGATCAGCGGCCGCGCTCCATGGCCGCGCGCAACACCGCATTGATGCGAGCCTGCCACCCGGGCCCCTCGCCCTTGAAGTAATCGAGCACGTCGGGATCGAGACGCATTGTCTGAAGCCGTTTGCTTCCTGCCCGGCCGCGCGTCCTGGCAAGCCTGGCCACAGTGTTTGGGAACGCGGCGAGGACCTCGGCGGGCAGGCATTCCGGCCCCTTCGCCCGCCCGAAATCGTCCTCGGTCCAGTCCGGATTGTCCGGATCAGGGATGCGAGACGTAGGCATCGAACTGCTCCTTGTGGGCGCGCCGCAGGCTGATGGCGCGTATGGCCGAGCCCCGCGCGGTGAAGGCGAGGCTGTGGGGAACGCCATCGAGGAGGCACTCTGATCGCGTGTCCACAAAATGTTGTAACAAAAAGGGTGTCGCTGCTGACTTGGCGGCAGTGAAGGGCGAGCTACGCGGGGTGATTTGGCAGACCCGCACGGACTGATGTCGATTTGTCCCCGCCTCGTTCGTCCTTAGGGTGAAGCGCCTTTGCATGAGGGGGCCCAGATGGCGGCGACCCAAACCTTGACCTCAGCGCCCGCGCTGCTCGTGGGCGGCCGCGGGCTGGTCGAGTCGCCGCGCTGGCATGACGGGCGGCTGTGGATCGCCGACTGGACCGCCGGCGAGATCCTCGCGTTCGCGTCCGACGGCGCCGCCGAGGTCAAGGCGCGTGCCCCAGCGCCGCCGCTCTCATTCGACTTCCTGCCCGACGGCGCCATGATCGTCGTGTCCGCGCGCGAGGGCCGGCTGCTGCGCCAATCGCCCGGCGGCGGGCTTGACGCTTACGCCGAGCTCGCGCCGCTGGCCGACGGCCTGTGGAACGAGATCGTCATCGACGGGCGGGGCGCCGCCTACGTGAACGGCGGCTGCCTGGCGCTGGTGACCGCCGACGGCCGGGCCCGGCGCCTGACCGACGGCTTCGCCTTCCCGAACGGCATGGCGATAACCCCCGACAACCGCACCCTGATCGTCGCCGAGTCGCACGGCCGGCGGCTGACCGGCTTCGACATCGCCGCCGACGGCGGGCTCGCCAATCGCCGCGTCTGGGCCGACCTCGGCGACGGCGTCCCGGACGGGATCTGCATCGATGCCGAGGGCTGCGTATGGTATGCCGACGTGCCGAACCGCCGCTGCGTGCGCGTTCGCGAAGGCGGCGAGGTGGTTCGCACGGTCGCCCTCGACCGCGGCGCCTTCGCCTGCATGCTGGGCGGACCCGACCGGCGGACGCTCTACATCGCAGCCGCCCAGTGGTTCGGCATGGAGCGTATGGCCGAGATGGCCGGGACCGGCCAGGTCGTCAGCCTGGACGTCGACATTCCCGGGGCCGGCTGGCCCTACGCCTGAGCCCAAATTTCCGTCCGATCGGGCTTGCCCAAACAACGCGTCAAGGTCTTGAAGGCGGGATGCGCCAAGCCCTGCTCGTGATCGATGTTCAGCCCAGCTTCTCACCGCCGGGATGGCTTGTTCGCGATCTCTCCGCCCTGGCGCCGACGATGCCCTCGGTCGCTACCGTGGAGCGGCACAACGAAGGGGTGACGCCCTTCGAACGCCAATTGGGGTGGAAGCCCACCGTTTCGGACGACAGCCTGGTCCCGACTGACAAGGTGTTTGTAAAGCACGGCTATCTGCCGCCGGCAGACCTGATCCCACACCTTTGCGCCCTTCAGGTGGAGCGAGTGCTCGTCTGCGGCCTGCAGACCGACACTTGCGTGCTGGCGGCAGGCTTCATGCTGTTCGACGCTGGCCTGCATCCCTCGCTCCTATCCTGGCTAACCGTGGGGTCATCATTGGACCGGACCGGTGAACTCGGGGCGCGCCTCTGGCACCACCACTTCGGAACCGTCCTGACGGGGCCGCACGCGATCTGACGGGGCGAAGACTTCCGTGGCCTGCTGACCCCCTAATGCCAAAGGCATTCTATGCCGCGCTCGCGACCGGGTATGAGGCTTTCAACCTCGCGCTCAAGACCCACACTGAAGCCAGCTAGCTGAGTTGGAGCGAAGCCCGTCATGCCCTTGCGAGCCACCGCGGCCGCCGTCTCCATCGGGTCATCGGCCCGTCAGGCCACCTTGACCATCCGCTTGCCGATGTTCTCGCCGGCGAGGAGGCCGACGAGGGCGCCCGGCAGGCTCTCCAGGCCCTCCAGGACATCCTCGCGGACGCGCAGCTGTCCCGACTCCACCCACGACTTCAGGTCGGCCAGGGCCGCCTGCCGCTTGTCGTCGAAGTCCGAGACGATGAAGCCGGTCAGGACCAGCCGCTTGGTGACGATCAGCCCGGGCACGCCGCGGGGGCCGGCCCGGGGCGCGGCGCCGTCGTATTGCGAGACAGCGCCGCAGCAGGCGATGCGGCCGTGGTTCGCCATGTTGAACAGGCAGGCCTCGAAGATGTCGCCGCCCACATTGTCGAAATAGACGTCGATGCCGTCCGGGCAGGCGGCGCGAAGGGCCCGGCGGGTGTCGCCGGCCTTGTAGTCGACGGCGGCGTCGAAGCCGAGTTCATCGGTCAGCAGGGCCCATTTGGCCGCGCCGCCGGCGATGCCGACCGTGCGGCACCCTTTGATTTTGGCGATCTGGCCGACGATCGAGCCCACCGCGCCGGCCGCCGCCGACACCACCACCGTCTCGCCCGGGCGTGGCTTGCCGCACTCCAGAAGGCCGAAATAGGCGGTGAGGCCCGCGACGCCATAGACGCTGAGCAGATGGGTCAATGGCTCCATCCGCGGCAGCTTCGCCAGGCGCCTGGCCGGCGCGACCGCCCAGGTCTGCCAGCCGGTGTCGGCGAACACCAGGTCGCCGGGCGCCAGGGCCGGAGACCGCGACTCCACGACCTCGGCCAGCGAGCCGCCCGCCATGACGTCGCCGGCAGTGAGGGCCGAACGGTAAGTCGCCCCCTGCATCCAGGCCCGGTTGGCCGCGTCGAGCGACACATAGAGGACCTTGAGCAGCACCTCGCCGTCGCCCGGGGTCGGGCGCGCGGCCACGGCGCTCTTGAAGTGCTCCGGCGCGAGCTTGCCCTGCGGGATCTCGGCCAGCACGATCTGGTGGTTGTCTTCGCTCATCGGGCGCTCCATCCCGCGCGTGACACCGCGCACTTGTCCGCAGCCTAGCCCATTCGACCGCCGACGCTAGCCATCGCCCTGTCCGGCGCCGTATTCTCGAAGGGCGTACCGCGACCGAAGACGGAGACCGCCATGGCAAGCGCCTGGACCGAGAACGGCCCCATCAGCCTGCCCTCCCGCACCATCGCCTATGGGGCCGGACTGGCCGTGGTGCTGTTCGCCGTGCTGGGCGTCGCCGCCGGGTTCGAGGCCGCTTCCCGCAGGGGCATGGGGCCGGAACTCGACGCGGCCGCCGGAGCGGGGGCGAAGGATGACGCCCTGGTCGCCAAGCCGATCGTGGACCTGGCGCCGCCCGCCCCGGCGCCCGAGGCGGCCAAGGACAACGCCGACGAAACGGACGCCGATGCGGCCAAGGCCGACGCCCTCGCCGCCCAGACCGCGGCGGCCCAGGCGATCCAGGCCAAGCCCGCCAGCGCCGCCGGAAATATCGACGAGGTGCTCACCTCGCCGACGGAGAAGCCCCCGGCGACGCCCGCGAAGGGCGCGGACGAAGCCCCGCCCGGGTCGCCGGTGAAGAGCGACGTGCCCTTCTAGACGCCGGGCCCATAAACGCCCCGTAGGATTACGAGGAGGGCGACCCCATCTTAGGCGCAGTCGCGGCTCTCTGGGAGGGCGCACCCAGAGGCTGTGAAGGCCGAAAGGTTGGCTCATGGACAATCAAGCGCTTACCCGCACGGGCATCGATCCCGTCGGCGACTTGGCCTGGGGCGCCCACATCTGCCTGTTCTACGAAACGCCGGAGGATCTGATCGAGACCCATGCGGCGTATTTCCGCGCCGGCCTCGCCAACAACGAATTCTGCCTCTGGGTCCTGTCGGATCCGCTCTCCCGTGACGAGGCCATCGAAGGATTGAGGCCCTTGATTCCGGAGTTCGACCGTCACCTTGCGGCGGGAAACATCGAACTCGTTCCCGGCTACAAGTGGTATCTGCGGGGCGGGGAGGTCGACCCGCAGCGTATCACCGGCGGCTGGACCGCCAAGCTGGACGACGCCCTTGCCCGGGGCTTCACGGGCATGCGGGGGAGCGGCAACGCCTTCTGGCTCGAAACCAATCTATGGGATGATTTCAAGGAGTATGAAGCCGAGCTCAACGGCTACCTCGAGGGCAAGAAGATGGTCGTGCTGTGCACCTATCCCCTCTATGCGACGCGCTCGGTCGACGTGCTCGACGTGGCGCACGCTCATCACTTCGCGATCGCCCGGCGGCAAGGGCGCTGGGAGGTTCTCAAGGCGCGGGAGCTGCGGGAGATGAACCCGCCCACAAGCGCCGTCGACGCCTTGTCGAGCGCGTTTCGCGGTCAGGAGCACCTGACCCCGCGCGAACGGGTGATACTGGCCCAGATCGTCAAGGGAGCCTCGAGCAAGGAGAGCGCCCGCTACCTCGGAATCAGCCCTCGCACGGTCGAGTTTCATCGCGCGAACATCATGCAGAAGTTGGGCGCTCGCAACATCGCGGTCCTCGTCAGGAAAATTCTTTCAGAATAGCTTATGTGTTCCCGACTCTCTATGGGTCATTCCTGCCATTGCATCCCGTCCCCAGGTCGATCGAAATGATCGAGCGCTGTTCTAAGTAAAATTATCGCCCCTAAGCGTATCTTGCGCTCTTCATTACTGAGATCGTCAAATAAACCTTCTCCAATAGATATCAAACTGGCTATGATATGCTCGCGATCGATGTGCGCCATGACTTCAATGAGCGCCAATTCATACGAGTGAATTCGCTGAAACACTTCATCCATGCGGCAATGTAGCGCATGGACCTTCCGATCATCACCCTCGGGCGAGTACGAGGGTGGACGGCTGGGTGGCACCTCGTAAAATAACGAGGTCGGCTAGAGCAGGATGGCATTAGTCGGAACCGACTAATGCCTGAATCCTGCTCTACACTCTTGATTCTAGAGCAAACTATCCACGTTCACATGACTCCATGTGAACGTGGTTTGCTCTAGCGCCCGGAGCGCGTTCGTCGCGAAAGGCGCGGATAAGTCGCCCGTTCGCGCTACCCAGGCCGATTGAGGGCGAACATGTGGTTCGGGAACCTGGAGACCGGCCGCCCCGCGCGCAGTTCGGAGATAGCTCGAAGCGCGGCGGGAACGTCGTCCGCCGAATAGGGCTTGGGAAGGCAGGCCACGGCCCCCGTCGCCGCGAGGTTGTCGAGTTCACGGCTGTGGGCAGTCGCCATCAGCACGGCCGTGTCATATTGGCGAAAGAGTTCCCTCGCCACCACGCGACCGTCGCCGGGGGAGAGCCTCACGTCCACCACCGCGAACGACGGCCTGGTCGCTTCCCCCATCTTCAGGGCCTCCGCCTCCGACGCCGCCACACCGCAGACGTCGCAGCCAGCGTCTGAAAGAACGCCCTCCAGATCCATCGCGATGAAGGGATCGTCTTCGACGATAAGCACTCGAAACTTCACTACGCATCCCTTACGCGTTGGGCTACTTCGACCCATAGCGGAAAACTACCCCCCGTCCACTCCTGATCACTGTTCAGTTGCTGGACGATTGCAAACTTTGATCGCGACTGGGGTTCGCTTCCGCGGCCGCCAGAAACCGCGCGAGGACATTCCGAGTGATCCGCTCGACGAACGGGTTTCGCGCGGCCAGGCCGTGCGCCCACTCCGTCGTGCCGGCGTTGAAGACCTCTCCCTCGCCGCGGCGAAAGGCGGCCATGACCGCATGACCGCGCAGGACCCTCTGCTGGGCCGAGGGGCTGTCGTCGCCGAAGGCGATCCTGGCCACCACGTCCAGCTGCTCCGGAGGAATGAGCGGGCGGTATGGGCCGGGGGCTTCGGCGAACGTCGCCGGCGCCATGGCGATGATCTCGAGGTTGGCCGGCGTCCCGAGGTTCGGGCGCGGCGCCGGCAGCCCGTCTTCTCCGAAGGATAGGGCGCAGCCGTCGTTCTCGTAGCCGACGAGGGGCACGTCGTCACCGAACACGTCCCCCCAGTAGAGGTCCGCGCCGTCCAGGGCCCAATGATCGGGCCGATAGACGGTGTATCCACCCTGGCCGCGGGCGGCGCACAGGCCCAGCCGGTGATAGCCGCCGAAGATGAAGCTGAGGCCGGTGATCTCCGCCTCCGGGCGAGCGAACATGGGATGCGACCACAGGTGGGTCGCCTCGGCGGCAGGGACATCCTCGGCGGTCTCGCCCTTCCACTTGTGGCACACCAGGGTGCGCCCGTCGTCCTCCCAGCGCACCTTCCAGAAGGCGGTGTTGCCGGACAGGATGGCCAGCCGTCCGCCTCCGTCGACGAACCGCTCCAGCCGATCCCGCTGGGGCCCTGACCAGTACTCGCTGTGGCCGACCAGCACGACCACCCCGTAGGGCGCGAGGGCGGCGGGATCGCTGTCCAGGTCGTAGTCCGTCAGGTAGTCGAAGGAGAGGCCCTCGGCCTCGGCCCATCGCACGAAGGCGTGCTCCCACTTGTTCAGATAGCCGGCGGAGCCGTCATAGGGCGACTGGCCGTGTGCGCGGGACCAGGCGGGGTCCGCGCCCGCCCAGGGCCGCTGTCCGAAGCCGCGCTTCTCCAGGTTCACGAGACGGGGCATGTCGTCGGGCGCCGCGAGCAGCAGGGGCGGGAGCGGCCGCTGGGTGGAAAGCACCCCAAGCGCGCCGGCCATCGCCTCGGGCAATGCCGCGCGCCGGCTCATCAGCGCCTCCACGTCGCAGTAGGCGCTGCGCCCGCCCCAGTAGTTGTAGGCATGAAGG
This sequence comes from Caulobacteraceae bacterium, assembly GCA_028290905.1. Lineage (GTDB taxonomy): Bacteria > Pseudomonadota > Alphaproteobacteria > Caulobacterales > Caulobacteraceae > Acaudatibacter. The sequence continues at coordinate 7,824 of JAQGIW010000054.1, forward strand.
GTGTTGGTGGCGAGCACGAGAACCATGGGCTGGACCCGCGAGGGGTCGGCCTTCACGCAGACGAAATGGTGGGCGACCTCTCCCGCGTCGCTGGTAAGAACGAGATCGTAGTAGCCGGTGCGCCACTCGGCCCCGACCAGGATCTCGATGGCCACCGGCCAGCCACACCCGAGACGATCGGCCTGGTCCGGCGTCGGGTGCGCCGCGACGTCGAGACCCGACGACTGCCATACGGTCTCCCGCGCGACGCCGACCCGCGCGATCTCGAGTGAGCAGGGCCCGCCGTCGCAGGACGCGTGAACCCTGAAGCTCTCTCCGGGACGGACGGATGTCGGATCCGTGTAGCAGGCGATCATCAAGACGCTCCTCTTTCACCGTATTCATTGTCGCGCGGGCCATGCGCGGCGCCCCGACGCTTCCTTGCGCATCGGGCACGCCATGACCAGGGGCCGCCTTGACAGCGCCGGGGCGGGGGCGCGAGGTTACCGCGTGAGTTACTCCCTGGCGGTCGACATTGGCGGGACCTTCGTCGACGTGGTGTTGCGAGCGCCCGACGGCTCTCTGACCGTCGACAAGACCCTGACGACCCACCACGACCTGCTGGAAGGCTTCTTCCGCGCCGTGGATCTTGCGCTGGCCAAGGCCGCCATCGAAGCGTCGGCGCTGACCGGCGTCGTCGTGCACGCCACGACGATCGTCACCAACGCACTGATCGAACGGCGCGGCGGGGCGACGGCGCTCGTCGTCACCAAGGGTTTCGCCGACGTACTCGCGATCCGCAATGAGCACCGCTATGAGATGTACGACCCGCAGATCGAGTTCGCCCCACCACTCATCCCGCGCGAACTGACCTTCGAGATCGACGAGCGGATGCTCGCCGACGGAGCCGTGCTGAAGCCGGTGGCCGCCGCGGAGGCCGCTGCGCTGGCGTCGGCGCTGAAGGCGCGCGGCGTGCTGTCCGTCGCGGTGTGCCTGATCAACGGGTTTCGCAATCCCGCCAACGAGGAGGCGATCGGCGAGGCTCTGGCGGCCGCCTCGCCCGGGCTCCATGTCTCGCTCTCCTCATCGGTGGCGCCGCAGATCCGCGAATATCCGCGCACCTCCACGACGGCGATCAACGCTTACGCCGCGCCGATCGCCGAGCCGTACTTGGCCGGCATGGTTCAGCGCCTCGCGGCCGTCGGCGCGCCGAACCGACCCTTGATCATGCTGAGCTCCGGCGGCGTCGTCGGTGCGGAGACCGCCAGCCGCAATCCGGTGCGGATGATCGAGAGCGGCCCCGCCGCGGGCGCCCTCGCCGCCGCCCACTACGCCCGGCGGCTCGGACTTGCGCGGCTGATGTCGTTCGACATGGGCGGCACGACGGCCAAGGCCTGTCTGATCGAAGACGGCAAGCCGCGCGTGACCGGCGCCTTCGAGATCGATCGCAAGTACCGCTTCTGCGAGGGCAGCGGCATGCCGGTGACCGTCCCCTCGATCGACATGATCGAGATCGGGGCCGGCGGGGGCAGCATCGCCCATGTGGATGATCTGGGCCTTCTGAAGGTCGGGCCGCGCAGCGCGGGCTCCGAGCCTGGGCCGGCCTGCTATGGCCGCGGCGGCGGCGATCCCACGGTGACCGACGCCGACCTGGTGCTGGGTCTTCTCGACGCCGCCAACTTCCTCGGCGGCGACATGGCGCTCGACCGCCGCGCCGCGGAGGCCGCCATCGCCCCGCTCGCCCGGGCCCTGGGCTGTGGTGTCGCCGAGGCGGCCGGCGGCATCTACCGCATCGTCGCCGAGACCATGGCCGGCGCGGCTCGCGCCCACGCCACGGACCGCGGCGTGGACTACCGCGGACTGGCCCTGCTCGCCTTCGGCGGCGCCGGGCCGGTGCACGCCTGCGCCGTGGGCGAACTCCTTCAGAGCGCGGTAGTTATCTTCCCGCCGCAGGCCAGCGTGCTCTCCGCGGTCGGAACCCTGGTCACGCCGGTCCGCCTCGACCTGGTGCGCAGCGCGCTGGGCCGCCTCAATCACCTGGACTGGGCGGAAGTCGACCGCCTCTTCGAGGCGATGAGCCGGGAAGGCCTCGACGCTCTCGCCGAGGCGGGTTGCGCGCCCGAAACCGTGCGGCTCGGGTTCGGCGCGGACCTGCGCTACTTCGGCCAGCAGAACGAGGTCCAGGTGGTGTTCGACCACGATCCGCGCACGCGCCGTGACCCCGAGCTGATCCGTTCGGCGTTCGAGGCGGCGTATCTGGCGCTCTACGGTGTCACCCCTTCCCACGTCCCCGTCGAGATCGTCAGCTGGCGCATGACCGTCCAGGGCCCGGAGATCGCCTTCGCCCCGGCCGCGAGCCTCGCTTCGACCCCGGGTTCGCCCAAGGGCGAACGCGCCGTCGCCCTCTGGGCTGGTTCCGGTTCGGCAAAGGTCTACGACCGCGCCGCCCTCGCGGCGGGTCAGGCCGTGGCGGGGCCGGCGATCATCGAGGAACGCGAGACGACCCTGGTGCTGCCGCCGGGCTGGACCGCGGTGGTGGACGGCCTCGGTTGCGTGGTGGCGAAGCGGAAACGGGAGGATTGAGCATGGACGGCATCGAGCTGGAAATCCTGTGGTCCAACCTGATCGGCATCGTCAGCGAGCAGGCCAAGGCCCTGCAGCGGATCGCCTTCAGCCCGATCGTGCGCGAAGCCGGCGACCTCGCTAGCGGCCTTTTCGATGCGCGCGGGCGGATGGTCGCCCAGGCCAACACCGGCACGCCCGGCCACATCAACTCCCTCGCCGCCGCGGGCGAGAGCCTGCACAAGCTGTTCGAGGGCAGGCTGGTCCCGGGCGACGTCGTCATCACCAACGATCCATGGATGTCGGCGGGCCACTTCTTCGACATCACCGTGCTGTGCCCGATCTTCCGGGGCGAGCAGCTTGTCGGCTATATCGGCTCGACCATCCATCACACCGACATCGGCGGATACGGCATCGGGGCGGGCGCACGCGACATACACGAGGAGGGCCTATGGATCCCGCCCTCCAAGCTCTATGAGGCCGGCGAGCCGAACGCCCTGCTGCACGAGATCATCGGCCGCAACGTGCGCACGCCCGACAACGTCTTCGGCGATCTGGCCGCCCAGGTGTCCGGCGGCCGCGCCGGCGGCGAGCAGCTGATCGCCCTTTGCCGCCGTCACGATCTCCAGGACATCGAGCATGTGGCCGACGAGATCATCACCCGCTCGGAAGCGGCGACGCGGCGGGCCATCCGCGCCCTGCCGGCCGGCGTCTGGCACGGCGACTGCAGCTTCGACGTCCCCGGCGGCGACGTCATCGAGCTCAAGGCGGCGGTCCACATCGACAACGAGGCCGGCGAGGTGCTGATCGACTTCGCCGGCAGTTCCGGCGCGAGCCCGCTCGGCATCAACGTGGTGATGAACTACACCCACGCCTACGCCACGTTCGCCGTCAGGAGCTGCCTCAACCCCGAGCAGCCGAACAACCACGGCTCTCTCGCCCCGATCAAGGTGACCGCCCCGGAGGGCTCGATCGTCAACGCCGCCTATCCCTCGCCGCTCAACGCACGGCACGTGGTCGGCATGTTCGTGCCCATGCCGATCCTCAAGGCGCTGCACCAGGTGATGCCCGAGCGGGTCCTGGCGGAAGGCTCCGGCGCGGTGTGGACCATGCAGATCCAGGGCCGGCACGCCGATGGCAAGGCCTTCACCTCGTCGATGTTCAACTATTCGGGCGGCATGGGCGCGCGCGCCACCAAACCCGGACCCAGCGCCACCTGCTATCCGACCGGCGTCGCCGCCGTGCCGGTGGAGATCCTGGAGGCGGCGCTGCCGATCGTCTTCGACCGGCGCGAGCTGCGGCGCGGATCGGGGGGGCGGGGCCGGTCGGCGGGCGGCGACGGCCAAGTGATAGCCTTCCACATGCGCACCGACCAGCCGTGGCTGCTCAACGCGGTGCCCAGCCGCCTCGACCGCGGCCCCGACGGCCTGGCCGGCGGCGAGGCGGGGGCGGCGGGGCGGTTCCTGGTCAACGGCGCGCCCGTGAGCCAGGCGGGCAAGATGACCATGAAGCCGGGCGACCATGTGGTCCTGGAGACCCCCGGCGGCGGGGGATTCGGCGCGATCTAGAAGGGAAGCACCCTGATGAACATCCATGCGATCGACTGGAGCCTGACGCCCTGGGAGGCAGTTCGTGAGGGTGTGGAGCGCAAGGCGTTCTCGGGCGAGGGCGCCACGGTGTCTCTCAATCGGCTGCAGCCGGGGCACGAGCCTCGGCCGCACCACCACCCGCACGAACAGATCGTCTACATCCTGGCCGGCCAGATCGACTTCCACATCGAGGAGACCGTCACCCGATTGGGACCCGGCGGCCTGCTGGTGGTGCCGCCCAACGCGCGGCACTGGGGCGAGGTCGTGGGCGACGAGCCGGTGCTCAACCTCGACATCTTCACGCCCAAGCGCGTCGAATACGCCGCCTGAAAAAGGGAATCCATCGTGGCCTATCCGCACACCCTGATCTTCGTCGACCTTGCGTCGGACGATCCCGCCGCCGCCGGGAAGTTCTATTCCGAGGTGTTCGGCTGGCGCGACGACGACCGGCCGCTGGGCGTCTATCACCGCATGGTCCCCGGCGGGAATTTCCTGAAGGGCGACGGGAGCGAGAGCGAGATCGGCAATCTCCACCTGGGCATCTTCAAGGCCGAGAACGCCCGGCCTCATCCCGACCCGGCCGGCGCCCCGCCGCGATCGCTCAGCGACGGCGGCCGCAAGCCACGGGTCTGGATCCTGGTCAGCGACGACGAACCGGTGGACGCCATCCTGGAGCGGGCGGTGGCGCGAGGCGCCAAGATTCTGTGGCGCGACCACTACTGGTCGACCTTCAACGGCTTCAATCACGCCTTCGCCGACCCCTGGGGCAACGAGATCATCCTGTGGGGCAAGGCGGGAGCGGATCCGAAGCCCCCCGAAGGCTACACGTCCGAGTAGCCCACGGACCTTGCGAAGGCCGCCTTTGCGGTTCAATGTCACATTGAATGGTTCATTGACTTGCGGCACTGACATTTCAGCGCCGGCGGACATTCAGGTTCCAGGAGGTTTGAAGGCGTTGCAGCAGCACCGGACGGGCCACGAAACGGGATTCCGGCGGCTCGAAGCCTCCGGCGACCTGGCCGGCTGGGCGCCGGAGTCGCAGAAGGCCAAGGTCTACGACCAGATCCTGCTCGACATCATCCTGGGCGAACTCGCGCCCGGTCGCCAGTTGGACGAGCAGGGGCTCACCCGCCGATATGACGCGGGCCTGGCCGGCGTCCGCGACGCTCTCGGCCGCCTGGCGCTGGAAGGCCTGGTCGTGCGCCGTCCGCGGGCCGGCACGACGGTCGCCCCGCTCGACCTGGTGGACGTGCGCCAGGCCTTCGAGGCGTTGCGCCTCATCGAGCCGCATTGCGCCTCGCTCGCCGCCAGCAACGCCGGGGCGGCCGACATCGCCGCCCTGCGAGCGGCGTTCGACGGCGCGGAGGAAGCGGCGCGGGCCGGCCACTCGCGCGCCCTGATCGGCATGGACCAGCGTTTCCATGCGGCCCTGGCGCTGGCGACAGGCAACCTGACGCTGGCCAAGATCGTCATCCCGCTGCAGCACAAGGCGTCGCGCTTCTGGGCCTATTCGATGACCGATGACACCGCCGACGAACGCATCGAGGAGGTGCAGCGGCATCGGGCCCTGGCCGACTGCGTCGCCCGCGGCGACGCCACCGCTGCCTACGACGCCATGCTGAAGGTGCTGGGCGCCTTTTTCGGCGCCCGTGTTCGCGGCGGGCGGAACGATGCGGCCACGCCCGCCCGTTGACGCAAGAATGGGCGCCGGTGGCGGGCGCCTGAACGGTGAACCATCATTGCTCACATTTCCAGTGAAATTGGCGAGGGCAAGTTGACGCCGCGTTGGGTCGGCGGGAACCGTGCCTCGCGTGACGAAAGTCGTGGGATTTCGATCGGCCGCCCCGAGGGCGCCGGTCGATACAGCAGGGGCGGCCATGCAAAAACATCTGATCCTGATCGCGGTCGCCTCGGGCGCGGCGCTGCTGGCCGTGAGCGCGGCCCGGGCGGCGGACGCCCCGCCCCCGAGCGGTCCGACCGTGGGCGAGATCGTGGTCACCGCCGACCCGGTCGGGTTGCTCGAGAAGCGGCCCAGCACGACCGTATTCGGCCTCTCCAAGCCCCTCATCGAAACGCCCCGATCGGCGACGCTGATTACCGACACCAACATCCAGCGCTATGGGATCCAGACCATAGACCAGTTGACGACGGTGGCGCCCGGCACGTTCACCGCCAGCTTCTACGGCGTGCCCGGCACGCTCAACATCCGCGGCACCCTGGCGGAGAACTACTTCGAAGGGTTTAAGCTGATCACCAACTTCGGCACCTACGCCACCCCGGTCGGCGCCGCGTCACGCATCGACATCGTTCGCGGTCCGCCCTCGCCGATCTACGGCCCGGGATTCGTCGGGGGCCTCCTGAACTTCATTCCCAAGACGGCCGGCGAGGGCAGCGCCTCTTCGTCGGCGACGACCGGCGAGCTCGATTACACCCGCGGCAGCTACAACAAAAACAACCTGAAGGGCCAGGTCGGCCTGCCGGTCCACGCCGGCGACGTCAACGGCGGGATCTACGTCTACGGTGAATACGACAACTCGGACAGCTTCTACTACGGTATCCACCCTGTGCACGAGATGGGCCAGATCTCGGCGCGGTTCGATCTGCCCGACGACTGGAAGTTCTCGGCCGACGTCAGCTACTATCACTCGACGGGCGACGTGCAGACGCCGGGCTGGAACCGCCTCACGCAGAACCTGGTCAACACCGGGACCTATATCACCGGCCGCAACACCGCCCTCTCGAATACGCCGGGCGTGCCCTACCTGACCCCGGCCCAGGCGTCGCCGACCGCGCCCTACTACCCCTTCGACTTCAATAAGTGCGGCGACGCGGGGCTGGCCTGCGGCTACTTCGGGTTCTACGGCGGCCCTCCGCTGACCTCCTTCCCGCTGACCACGGGCGTCGGCACGGCCACGCTCAGCCCGCACAACGTCTACATCAGCAGCCAGGACTTCTCGACGACGTCGACGCCGACCGTCTACCTCGGCCTTTCCAAGCACCTGGCGTGGGCCGACAGCACCCTGAAGCTCGAAGCCTTCTACAATGGGCTCGAGAACAAGCGCTACGTGAGTTACGGGTTCCCCGCCTGGGAGCGCGCGCAGGCCTACGAGGGCCGCCTGACGTACGATTTCAAGCTGGCGACCCCGGACGACAACGTCACCGCCGACACCATCGTCGGCGCCTCGATACGCTACGACTACAGCCGCAACATGGAGTCCTTCGACAGCGGCCTGATCGCGCTCGACCGCCGCGATCTCACGGTCGGCGCCACGCCCACCGACAGCCTCTGCAACCCGTTCACCATCGGCGACACCAACGACCAGGTCCCGGCCAACTGCATGGGCTGGGAGACAGATATCCACACCACCTGGTTCGACTACGGCCAGTTCTTCACCACCGACATCAGCTTCTTCAAGCGGCTCGACGTGGTGCTGGGGGGCCGGCTCGACGAGTACAGGGTGACCAGCGCCGACACCGGCATCCTCAACTTCGACTACAGCGCCCATCCCGACCACACGCGGCTCACCGTCACCAAGACCGAGCCGACCTACACCGCCAGCATCACCTACAAGCTGCCCTTCGGGCTCATGCCCTACGGAACGTACGCGCACACCGCGGCGCTGGAGTTCGACCAGGCGGCCGACATCACCACAAGCCTGCTCGAGAACGGCGGCTGGATCCAGTATTCCGCCCTCGAGGAAGCCGGCGTGAAGTTCCAGGAGCTGGGGGGCCGATTGGTCGGCTCCCTGGACTACTATCACCAGGACCGCCCCCAACTGAGCGGCCTGCCGCCGCAGGTGATCCGGACGGTGGGCTCAGGCGAGGAACTCGAAGTCCGCTGGGTCGCGACCAGGAACTTCAGCTTCACCTTCGCCGGCAACATGCAACACACCATCGTGCACGGACCGGACAAGACCTTCGCCTACCTGCCAGCCGCCACGGTGTGCGGAAACACCACAGCCTGCCTGGTCAATTCCTACGGCGGCCAGTTCATCACCTTCAATTTCAGCACGGTCCCGGGCCGCTCGGGAAGCTTCCAGTACATGCCGATCCCGCACAGCGTGATCAGTCTCTACGGCAACTATGTTTCGGACGACTACGACTGGGGCAAGGTGGGCGTCACCGCCGGCTTCCAGCACACCTCCTATACGTCCGGCACCATCCCCGGCGCCGTCATCTACCCAGCCTACTACCTGGTAAACATGTCACTGTTTTATCAGTACAAAAATATCGAGGTCGATTTGAACATCGATAATCTGTTCGACCAGAGATACTTCACGCCGGACGCCGACACCTACGTGAACATGGGCGTTCTCCCGGGCGTCGGCCGCGAGGTCTTCGCCACCGTGAAGGCGCGATTCTGAAGTCTGAGTTGCAACACCGCCGCGGAGCAGACCGATCTCCGAACCAGCATATATTTCGCCGGGAAGCGCTCCGGATTCCGTGGGCGCCAAAGCGTGGAAGGGTCGAGCGATGACCAGGAACGAGTGGCGGCCGTGGCTCCTGGTGGCGGCGTTCAGCGCCGTGCTCTTCCTGATCACGGCGGCGACCTACAACGCGCTGGGGGTCGTGCTGCCCAGCATGGTCAAGGAGGGCGGCTGGAGTTGGACCGAGGGCGGTTTCGGCTACACGCTGCTCGGGGCCGCCACCGGGCTCTCCTCGTTCGCGCCACCCATGCTGATCAAGCGGTTCGGGGTGCGGGTGACGCTGCTTTGCGGCACGGCGGTGATGACGGCGGGGTTCTTCAGCCTCGCGGAGACCCATAGCGTCGTCCTCTATTTCGTCGGCGCCACCCTGTGCGGGATCGGCTACCAGATGATGGCGCTCATCCCGGGCACCCATGTGCTGGCGGCCGTCTTCAAGCACCGGGCCCTGCCGTTCGGCATCTACTTCACGTGCGGGGCGATGGGCGGGGTGGCGGGACCGTTCATGGTGTTCGGCGTAATGCACGCCTTCCACGACCACTGGCGCATGTTCTGGCTCGTCCAGGCGTTCGCGGCCATGGCGGTCGGCGGCCTTTGCGCCATCGCGGTCGGCAGCCCGGCCTCGCTCGGCCAGGCCTCCGAGCGCACCGACGCCGCGCTGGCCGAGGAGACCGTGGCGCCCGGCGGGCGCCAGCGCGTCCATCGCACGCTCGTCGACTGGACGCCGCGCCAGGCGTTCCGCACGCCGCAGTTCTATGTGCTGCTGGCCGCCTATTTCGGCCACCTGCTGATCGCAGCCACCGTGGGCAGCGTCTCGGTAGCGCACCTGACCCAGCGCGGGATCGCCCCGGTGGTCGCCGGCACGATGCTGAGCATCGAGGCGCTGATGCAGATGGCCGGGCGCACGTTGGGCGGCCTCGTCGGCGACCTCATCGACCCGCGCTACCTGCTGATGATCGCACTCGCCGCCCTGATGGTCGGTTCGTCGGCGCTCGGCATCGCCAACGACTATCCCACCATGCTGGTCTATGCGGTCGGCTGCGGCCTGGGGTTCGGCCTGACGCTTCTGGCGATCACCATACTGCTGCTCAACTACTACGGCCGGCGGCACAATCTGGAGATCTTCTCCACCACCTGCCTGATCGGCGCGGTGTCGGCGCTGGGACCCACGATCGGCGGCAGCGTACGCGACCTGACGGGCAGCTTCGTGTGGACGTTCCAGGTGTTCGCGGCCATCATCGGCGTGATCCTTGTCGCCGTCGTTTTCATGCGGCCGCCGCGCCAGCACCCGTCGCAGGGCGGCGCCACTCCGGAAACGTCGGACCTGCCGGCTCGACTGGCGGCGAACTCGGTCTAAGAGGAGCCCAGCCATGGGAGCAATCAAGCACGAATTCGGCGTCTTCCTTCCGGTGGCCAACGGGGGGTGGATCATCTCCTCGACGACGCCGCCCCTCGACGGGCTCTGGAAGCAGAACCTGGCGGCGGCGGTCACCGCCGACGAGGTGGGCATGGATTTCGTCATGTCCATGGGCAAATGGCGAGGCTTCGGCGGCGTCACCAACCACTGGGGCGTCCAGATGGAATCGCTCACCATGATGGCCGGCATCGCCCAGGCGACGAAGCGCGTGAAGCTGTGGGCGACGATCCATCCGTTGCTGCAGAACCCGGCGGTGGCGGCCAAGATGATCACCACCCTGGACCATATCTCCGGCGGTCGCGCCGGCCTCAACATCGTCGCCGGCGCCTACCGCGGCGAGTTCGCCCAGATGGGCGCCTGGGACGACAGCCTCGACCACGACGACCGCTATGCGCTCACCGAAGAGTGGACGATGCTCATCAAGCGCCTGTGGAGCGAGCCTAGCGTCACCTATGATGGCAAGTTCTTCAAGTTCCAGGACTGCGAATCCAATCCCAAGCCGCTGTCGCGTCCGAGGCCCGAGTTGATCAGCGCCGGCATGTCCGAGCGCGGCTTCGAGTTCGCGGTTCGCGAAGCCGACGCCTGCTTCATCGGCGGCCGCACCCCAAACGATAGGCGTGACGCCAGCCGACGCGCCAAGGCCGTCGCGGCCCGGTACGACAAGACGGTCAAGACCTACGCCATGTGCACCGTGGTCTACGCGGAGACCGACGCCAAGGCGGAGGCTCTCGTGGAGCGCTATCGTGAAGGCGTCGACATGGGCGCGGTGATCGAGATGCTGAAGAGCTGGGGCGTTCCCCCCGAGCGGCTGACCGAGATCGCCAAGCAGCAGGGCGCCTTCATGACCCAGACGGCCGTCGGCACGCCGGCGACCTGCGCCGACGAGATCGAGGCGTTCGTCACCCACGCCGAGCTCGACGGCCTGATGCTGATCTTTCCGGACTATGTCGAGGGACTGAAGATGTTCGGCGCCGACATCCTGCCCGGGCTGCGGATGGCGACGGCATGAACGCGGCCATGCCTGCAAAGGGCCCCACTGCAGGCGACATCGCCGGCGCGCGAGACCGGCTGGCCGGATGGATCTCGCCCGGCCGCACCGCGCTGCTGGTCATCGACATGCAGGTCGACTTCGCCTCCCCCGAGGGCGCGCTCGGGCAGGCCGGCCTCGACCTCAGCGCCGTCGCGCCGGCGCTGAGGGCGGCGGAAAGGCTGGCCGAGACGGCGCGCAAATCCGGCGCGCCGGTGGTGTTCGTGGGGTTGCAGACAACGGCGGACGCCGACTCGCCGGCCTGGGGCGAACGGATGCTGCGGCGCGGGGGAGATCCTGACTCGGAGAGCGCCCTCTGCCGGGAAGGAACCGTCGGCGCCGTCTTCGTCGGGCCCACCCCCGAGCCCGGCGAGACGGTCGTGGCCAAGCGCCGCTACAGCGGCTTCTTCCGCACCGATCTCGACGCCCGACTGAAGCGCCTCGGGGTCGACACCCTGGTTGTCTGTGGCCTGACGACCGAGTGCTGCGTCGATTGCACGGTCAGGGACGCCTTCCATCTCGATTACCACGTGTTCATCGCCAGCGACGCCTGCGCAGCCTATGATCCAGCGTTGCACGTGGGAGCGCTGCAGAGCCTGGAACTGAACTGCGCGATCGTAACGAGTACGGACGATATTGGCGCCGCTTGGGCGAGGGCGGACTGAAGATGGATGGCGATTTCGGACAATTCGGCGGCGTCGCGCCGGCCAGCGTCGAAGACGCGGACCGCGAGCGGCTGGCGGCGGCGATCGACGAGACCGAGCTGGTCGAGCTGGCGCTCAGCCTCGCCAACATCCCCAGCCCCGCGGGCCACGAGACGGCGGCAGGCAATTTCGTGTTCGACTGGATGGAACGCGAGGGATTTTCACCGCGCAAGGTGGGCGCGACGCCGGCCCGCTCCAACATCGTCGGGACGTTCGGCGGCGGCGGACGCGGGAGCGGCGCCAACCTGCTGTTCACCGCCCATCTCGACACCGAGGCGCCGACCTGGGAGCCGGACCTCGACGCCTACAAGTTCCGCCCGGCGACCCTGAAGAACCGCGAGTGGCAGGAGTGCTGGCTGGAGGACGGCGTCCTCTACGGCTATCCGATCGCTAACGACCGCGGGCCGATGAGCTGCTTCCTGATGGCGGCCAAGGCCCTGAAAACCGCAGGATACGAGTTGGGAGGGCTCCTATACCTCACCGCCTGCCCCGGCGAGATCGGCCCCGAGCCGATCGAGGAGCATCGCGGCGTCGACTATCTGGGCAAGGACATCGGCGCCCACTACCTATTCCATCATGGCGGCGTCGCGCCCGACTACGCCATCGCCGCCGAGGGTTGCGACTTCGGCCTCACCTGGGTCGGCTGCGGATATTCGGTATGGCGGATCCGGCTGCTCGGCGAAGCGGTGTTCACCCCCTTGCTCACCCACCCGGAGGATCCCTACGCCCACCCCAACCCGATCTACCGGCTCGGGAAGGTGATCGCCGCCCTCAACCGCTGGAGCCGTGAATACGAGGTCGCCAACCGCTACGAGTCCCCTGGCGGCGTCGCCCAGCCCAAGGCGCAGATCGCCGCGGTCCGCGGCGGGGTGCCCTTTGCCTTTGGGGCTGGAACGGAGGTGGTCAACCTCTATCTGGAGGTCGGCCTCGGCCCACGCCAGCAGGCCAGCCAGATCCTACACGAGCTTCAGCGCCTCGCCGTCGCCGAGGACCTGGGCGAGATCGAGATCGAGCCACTGGTGGTGCGCCATGGCTTCGAGGCCAACGCCCACGACGTGGCCCCCCTGGTGGGCGCGGTGGACGCCGCGACGCGTCTGACGCTCGGCGCGCCGGTGCAGCGTGCGGCGCCCGTCTATTCGAGCATGTGGCGCGACCACAACGTCTTCAACATGCAGCGCATTCCGGCCATCACCACCGGTTTCAAGCGCTGGCGGCCACGACCCAAGGACCTGGTCGACAGCGCCCTAATCTACGCCCTGACCGCGCTGGCGGTCTGCGGCCGCGCCGACCCTGCGGACGCAGGCAAGCGATCGGCGCCGGTCTATGGCGACAATCCATTCGGCGAGGCATGATTCAACCTCGCCGCCGCAGGGAGTGAACGATGAGCTACGACGTCCTCGAGGTGAAACCGCTCACGCTGCGCATCGGCGCGGAGATCGGCGGCGTCGACCTCACCAAGCCGCTCTCCAACCGCCAGACCAGCGAACTGCGGGACGCCATCGCCGACTACCAGGTGATCTTCTTCCGCGACCAGCCTCTGGATCACGAGAGCCACATCCGCTTCGGCCGCGTTTTCGGCGATCTCGCCATCCACTCCGGCGTCGCGGGCCTCGAGGACTATCCGGAGGTGATCCAGATCCACGCGGACCACACCTCGAAGAACGTGCCGGGCGAGAACTGGCATTCGGACCTGACCTGCGACCCGATCCCGCCGATGGGTTCGATCCTCTGCCTGCACACCGTGCCCGAGGTTGGCGGCGACACGATGTTCGCCAGCATGTACGCCGCCTACGACGCGCTCTCCCCCAAAATGAAGGCCTATCTGGAGGGGATGCAGGCCGTACACGACGGCGACCACGTCTACCGGCCGCTGTTTCCGGACGTCGACAAGAAATACAATACGTCGATCCATCCGATCATCCGCACCCACCCGGTTACCGGCAAGAAGGGGATCTTCGTCAACTCGTCCTACACCACCGAGATCGTCGGTGTGTCGAAAGACGAGAGTGATGCCGTTCTCGGATATCTCTACAAGCATGTGATGAACCCGAACTTCCACGTCCGCTTCCGCTGGCGCCCGCATTCGGTGGCGTTCTGGGACAACCGCTGCACGCAGCACCTGGCGGTATGGGACTATTTCCCGCAGACGCGCTCCGGCTATCGAGTGACGGTGGCGGGCGACAAACCGCCGGCTTAAGGCTCCTCGAAACCGGTGGAGAGCGAGAGCGCGGCCCAGGCGCCCATTTCCTCCTGGAAGCGGGCCATGTGCCGGGTCGCATAGAGGATCGCATCGTCGCCCAGCAAGAGCTGACGCGGCGGGTTCTCGGCGTCGACGACCCGCATGATGGCCGCGGCCACCCGCGCCGGATCGCCCGGCTCGTGCCCCGCATGGTCGGCGAGGATGCGCCGCGCGGCGTGCGCGACGGAAGCATAGTCGTCGATGACCCTGGCGGTCTGGCGGAGCGAGCGGCCGGAATAGTCGGTGCGCATGCCGCCGGGTTCGACGTTGGTGACCTTGATCCCGAACTCGGCGACTTCGTCGGCGAGGGTGAGCGCCGCCCCCTCCAGGGCGAACTTGCTGGCGCAGTAGACTCCCGTGCCGGCCCAGGTGGCCACGCCGCTCACCGAGGTGACGTTGACGATATGGCCGGCCCGGCGCGCGCGCATCGCCGGCAGCACGGCCCGGATCAAGGCGAGCGGCCCGAACACATTGACCTCGAACTGCGCCCGGATCTCGTCCGGGCTCGCTTCCTCTATCGCCCCCACCAGGCCATAGCCGGCATTGTTGACCAACACATCGACGCCGCCCAGGGCGTCCTGCGCCTCGCGCGCCACAGCCGCGATCGCCGCCTCGTCGGCCAGATCGAGCCGGAAGCCGCGCGCCCGACCCGGCGCGAGGGCCTCGAACACCGCCAGATCCCCGGTCGCGCGCACGGTCCCGGCCACCGCGTCGCCCCGGGCGAGCGCAGCCTTCGCCAGGGCTCTGCCCAGCCCTGAGCCAACGCCGGTAATCAGCCAGTTCATGGCAGGCTCAACTGGGGGCTCGAGAGCGGCGGGCTCAATAGGGCTTGTCGCCCTTCACCCACAGCCGATGCATGAGGCGGAAATAGCGGGTGTCGTCGTAGAGCGTCCCGGTGTGCAGCGTGCAGCGGTTGTCCCACATCAGCACATCGCCGGCCCGCCACTTGTGCCGGAAGACGAACGCCTCGCGGGTGGCGAACGCGACCAGGTCCTCCACCAGCGCGACCCCCTCCTCGTCGGACATCCCGACTACGCCCTTCACCGTGCCGGTCGAGGGGAAGAGCGCCTTGCGCCCGTCGGCGGGGTGGGTGCGCACCAGCGGGTGGAAGACGTCAGGGTTGTCGCGCAGCAGATCCTCGGGCGGATCCTCCATGCGGTTGTACTCGCGCGTGGCCATGAAGTGGCGCCAGCTGTGGTGGACGATCTTGCCGTCGAGCTCGGCCCGGCGTTCGGGCGGCAGGGCGTTCCAGGCCTTGCAGCAGTCGGCGAGCAGGGTGTCGGCCCCCTCCGGCGGTGTCTCGACGGCGTAGAGCATGGTCGCCATCACCGGCTCGGCCTTGTAGCTGTAGTCCGTGTGCCAGCCGATGCCGTCGTTGTGAGCGCCGATCGGCTTGCCGTTCTCGTCGACCCGGTTGGAGAGGATGTAGATCTTGGGAAAGCCCGGCAGGGTGTTCTCCACCAGGGTGTGATCCTCGGCTTCGCCGAAGCGGCCGATGAACCGCATCAGGTCGGGCGGGGTCGGCGACTGGTCGCGCAGCAGGATCGCGCCGTGACGATGGAAGGTCGCGACCACGCCGTCGAGCGTCGCGTCGTCAGCGGTCCTGATGTCCACGCCCTCGATCTCGGCGCCGAAGCCCGGCTTGAGCTCACGAATTTTCGGCAGCACGGCGGTGGTCATGGCGGTCTCGCGGCCAACTTTGCGTTCACCCCAACTTAGCGCCCGCGCCCGGGCCTGTCTTGCCCACACGCGCCGCGGTCCTTTGATCGTTCACGCCAGCCGCCGCCGCTGTTCAAAGCCTGGGCGGCGCTCTCGCCGGGCGCCTGTCGAGGGGCGATGGAGCCGACAGCCAAGTCGTGGTGCGCGCTGGTGCAAGACTCGGGCGCCGGCCCGGCGCTAGTCTCGGGCCTCGCAGATCCCCCCCGGAGACGAGGACGATGGCCGGCGACATCCTCAGCGACGCCTTCTTCGAGTCCCTCACGAGCTCGACGCGCGACCTCGAACAGGCGGAAACCCTCCCGCCCGCCTGCTACACCGACGCGGCTTTCTACGCGTTCGAGAAGGAGGCGCTGTTCAATCACGAGTGGCTGTGCGTCGGCCGGGAATCCTGGGTGCGCGAGCCCGGCGACTACTTCACCACCCAGATCATCGGTGAGCCGATCATCGTCGCCCGCACCCGCGATCACGAACTGAAGGCGATGTCGGCGGTCTGCCAGCACCGGGCGATGCTGGTGGCCGAGGGGCGGGGCAACACGCGGGGCTTCGTCTGCCCCTACCACCACTGGGTCTACGGCCTGGACGGAGCGCTGGTAAACGCGCCGGCGATGGAGCGGACCTGCGACTTCGACAGGAAGTCCATCCGGCTGCCGGCGTTGAAGGTGGAGACTTGGCTCGGCTTCGTCTTCATCAACTTCGACCACGCCGCGGCGCCCCTCGGCCCGCGCCTCGCCAAGGTCGCCGAGGCCATCGCCCCCTACGACCTGGCGGCCGCGGAAGGGCCGCCGATCATGACCGGCGCCTTCGCCTGGAACTGGAAGGTGATGTTCGAGAACAACAACGACGGCTACCACGCCAACAAGCTGCACCAGGGTCCGCTGCACGACTTCGTGCCGAGTGAACTGGCGACGTTCCCGCCGTCAGAACCGACCGACGCCGGCTTTCTGCGCTTCAACGGCACCACTCATCCGGACGCGAGCTTCAACCCGACGCAGAAGGCGGTGTTGCCGATTTTCCCGAAGCTCACCTCGGCCGACCGTAACCGCATGACTTTCGCCAACGTCCCGCCGACCCTGTCGCTGGTGCTCACCAACGACCTGGTCATCTACCTCATCCTTCGCGCCACGGGCCCTCAGACCATGGAACAGGATACCGGCGTCCTGGTCGCGCCCGGCGCCATGGCCGACCCGGCCTTTCTCCATCGGCTGGACATGATCATGACCAGCGCCGGTAAGATCATCGCCCAGGACATGCACGTCGACGCGCTGGTGCAGGCCGGCCTGCGCTCACGTTTCGCCGTACGGGGCCGCTACTCCTGGCAGGAGGGGGCGCAGGGCCAGTTCAACCGCTGGCTGACGCCGCGCTACCAGGAGACCTGGCGGCGACTGAACGCGAAGCCGCGCGACGCCGATCCGGCGCTCCGGCCCGCGGCGGTCGCCTGATGGCGCGCCTGCCCGCCGTTTTCTTCGGCCACGGCAGCCCGACCGTCGCGCTGGAGACCAGCGAGACGACCCAGTGCTGGGCGAAACTCGCCGATGATATCGGCAAGCCGAAGGCGATTCTCGTCATCTCGGCCCACTGGTTGACGCGCGGCGTCGCGGTCACCGCCATGGAGCGTCCGCCCACCCTTCACGATTTCGGCCGCTCGCTCCCCGCGCCGCTGTTCGACATCGACTATCCGGCTCCCGGCGACCCCGCCCTCGCGGTTCGCGTGCGCGACCTTCTGGCCCCGACGCCCGTTCATCTGGATCGGAGCGAATGGGGCCTCGACCACGGCGCATGGTCGGTGCTCCGCAAGGCGTACCCGGAGGCGGATGTCCCCGTCGTTCAGCTCAGCATGGACGCCACCCGGCCCCCGGCCTGGCATAACGAGATCGGCAGGCGCCTCGCCCCCTTGCGCGATGAGAACGTGCTGATCGTCGGCAGCGGCAACGTCGTGCACAATCTCGGCGTCATGAGCTGGGAGGGCCGCAACGCCTCGCCCTACGACTGGGCGGTGCGCTTTAATGCGGCGATCCGTGCGGCGATCGAGGCCGCCAATCCGGAAGCCGTGATCGACTACGCCGCCCTCGGCCGGGACGCGCAGATGGCCGTGGCCAATCCGGATCACTTCTGGCCGCTGCTCTACGTCCTGGGCGCCCGCGCGCGCGGCGAGCCCGTGCGGTTCATCACCGAACATTTCGAATACCGGTCGTTGAGCATGATGGGAGTGGTCGTCGGCCGCACCGGGACCGCGACGTAACCCCCAGAGGAGGAATTGGAATGGCTTTCATCTGCGAGCCCGGCGCGACCCGCTCCGATACGTCGGCGGGCGCCCTGCACCAGCTGAAGGCGACGCCGAAGACTGTGCACTGGGGCTATTTCGACGCCGCGCTGGCGCCGGCGCTGAAGGTCAGGAGCGGCGACCTCATCCAGGTCGAGGCGGTCACCCACCACGCCGGTGACGCGCCGGAGCTGATGTTCGACGAGGGGGTCGAAGCCATCTTCCGCGAGGTGCCAGAGGACGACCGCAATCCCGGCGTCCACATCATGACCGGACCGATCTGGGTCGAGGACGCCCAACCCGGCGACGTGCTGGAGGTGCGCTACCTGGCCATGACGCCGCGGTGCGCCTACGGCTCCAACCTCGCGGCCAACTGGGGCTACCTCTACAAGGAGTTCGGCGAGAAGGAGCGGGTGACCATCTACCGGCTCGACGCCAACACCAACTACGCCGAGGCGCACTACGCCTATGACTTCCCCGGCAAGTACCTGGTCCCCGGAACGATCACCCACTGCCCCACCTGCGATCGCCAGCCGGCCCTGAAGGGCGTGCGCATCCCGGCTCGACCGCACCTCGGCACCGCCGGCGTCGCCCCCGACGTCAAGGGCCGCTTCAGCACCATTCCGCCAGGGCTGCACGGCGGCAACATCGACAACTGGCGGATCGGCGCGGGTTCCACCATGTACTACACCGCGCAGGTGGAGGGCGGCCTGTTCTCCATCGGCGACCCGCACGTGAGCCAGGGCGACGGCGAGCTTTCCGGCACCGCCATCGAGGCCTCGCTGAATGTGCTGATGCAGATCGTGCTGCGCAAGGACCTGGCGATCCCCGCGCCTCTGCTCGAGACCCCCAAATATTGGATCGTCCACGGCTTCAACGAAGACCTCAACGTCGCCATGCGCGACGCCTCCCTGGCCATGCTCGCCCTCCTCACCGACCACGTCGGCCTCACGCGCAACGACGCCTACTCCCTCATGAGCGTCGCCTCCGATTTCGCCGTGACGCAGGTGGTCGACGCGCGACAGGGCGTTCACGTGCGCACGCCGCGCGACATCTTCGCCACCATCGAGCGTTCCGAAGAGACGTGAAGGCCTGGCGGTTCTCGACCGACCAGCATCCGGCCGGCGACCGGCGCCAGGCCTGGCGCGAAGCCATGAGACGGCTGCGTCTGCCCCTCGGTTCGCCTTCCGAGGCGGCGGAGGCGGACGCGTCGGTGATCTCCCTGGTCTCGCCGATGGGAATGGAATTCTCGCTGGTCAGCGCCGGCGCCCAGGAGATCTCCGGCCGCAACCCGGATCAGCCGGCCGCTATCTGGCTCGCGGCGCTCCTGCAAGGCGCCGCGGTGCTGGACGATGGCCGTGACGAGACGCCGGTCGTGGTCGGCGACATCGTGTTCGGGCCGACCGGCGTGGCGGCGACACTACAGCTCACGACCCGCTTCCGGCTGCTGTTGATCACGGCGCCGCGGATCGCCCTGGATCATCGCCTCATCGCGCCGCGCGCCGTCCGTGTCGGCTGCCTGCCGGCCGACCGCGGCGTCAACCACGCGTTTTCCGGGCTGCTCCGCGCCACCGCCGAGGCCATCGAGGAACTCAGTGATGACCAGTTGCGCCCGATCGAGCTCGCGGTGACGGAGTTCCTGGTCGCGTGCCTGGCCAGCGAGACCCCGCCGCCGCGCGGGGCGGCCGCCGCCCGCGCCGCCCAGCTGCATCGGGTGCGCCAGACCATCGAAACCCTGCTGGCCGAGCCCGACCTGACCCTGCGCCGAGCGGCGGAGGCCGAGGGCGTCTCGCCGCGATACCTGCAGCGGCTGTTCTCCGACGCCGGCGAGAGCTTCACCGGCTATGTGCGTCTTCGCCGCCTGGAGCGCTGCCGGCTCGATCTGCTGAGTCCCCGCTACGGGCCGACCTCGATCTCGACCATCTGTTTCCGCTGGGGCTTTAACGGCTCGGCGCACTTCAGCCGCTCGTTCCGCCGCCAATACGGAATGTCGCCGCGGGAGTACCGGCGGGCGGGCGCCGAGCGGAGTTAACCGGGCCTCAGACCAGACATTCGACCCTCACACCCAGCGCTTCCGCTGCGGCGGCCAATCGCTTGTCGGGGGTCACCAGCGTATGATCGCCGCGACGACAGACGGCGGCGTGCAGGGCGTCGGGCGCCCTCAGCCCGAGGTCGAAACGCCGCACGAAGACGCCGGATAGTCGAAGGTCGGCGGGTTGGAGATCGAGGCTGGACGTTTCCGCCGAACGCCAGGCGTCGAACTCGCCCAGCCGTACGACCGCGACCTCGGATGGCAGGGATTTCATCCGAACCGGGCGCGACATCGCCGAGGCGACTTCCATCGCCGCGAAATCGCCGACGACCAGCGGATCGGCCGCTTCCCTCAAGAACCGCTCGACGACCGCGCTCGCGACTTCATCCACCAGGATGGGCACGATCACACTGGCGTCCAGGTAGAAGCTCACAAATCGGGTTCGTCGTAGATCATGTTCAGCAATTCGACGGACGTCGGCGCGCCGGGCGCGAGCTTCACCCGGCGGGAGAGGAACCAGTCGTGAGAACCGGTCGCCGCCGGGCTCGGAACGGTCGTCGGACGCAATTCCACGACCGGTTTGCCGTGGCGCGTGATGATCACCTCCTCGCCAGCGAGGGCGCGATTTATCAGGCAGCGAAGACCGGCCTTGGCGTCGGCGACGCTATAGGTGCTCATCGAAGCCTCCAGATTATGGACAGATATATAGTCATTTATGACTATCGTCCCCCTCGAGGCCCTTCAAGACAGAGACGTGAAAGCCCGCCGGTCCCCGACCGATCCGCGTCCCACCGGCACCGTTGCCTTTCTGACCCCGCCGGGCGCGCAAATCGGCCCGGCGAATGGAAGTCGTGCAATCCCGGGCATGGTCATGTCTGAACGTTCTCCGCCAATGCCCTCTCGACGGCTTCCGGGTTCTTCTCGATCACGGTCAGCAGGACGCGAGCGGTAGCATCGACAGTTCGCCCCTGCTCCCAGCCCTCCAGGGTTCTCGCCGGGATGTGGAACCGGCGCTCGAACTCCCGCGGGCTCTTGGCGACCGCCTTGCGGATCTGCCGCACCCGCGAGGCGGGCATGGGGTCGACGCGCAGGACGGGAAGGGCAATCTCGCCGCGCTTCCACGCCGCCACTTCCTCGAGGCCCTCGATCAGGCTGGCGCCGAACTCCGTGTCGACGTCACTGTGACCAAACTTCGCTTTAGCCATATTCACAGCCTTTCGATGATCGCCAGCACCTCGCGGCGCTGGGCGGTTGAGAGGTCGTCCTGCTCGTTCTTCCCGTAAGCCTTCAGCAGAACCAGCATGTCGTCGACTTCCAGGACGAGATAGATCGCGCGGCCGCCACCGGACTTGCCGGCGACTCGGAATGCCGAACCGGACTTTTCGGACACCCTTCAGACCTTGGATGACATCGCCCGCCTGCGGGTTCGCAGCCAGCGTCGCCATCAGCGCGGCGACGTCGGAAGACGTCAAGCTCAGCCGCTTGACGTCTTTGTCGAACCCGCTGGTCCGGACGATTTCCACGAGCCGACAATACGCTGTTAGCGTATTGTATCAAGCGTAAAATACGCGCCACCGCGGTGGAAACAGAGGCAGACGACCGCTCGCCCTAAGCCTCCAGCTCGATGTCCCAGTAGAGGTAGTCCAGCCAGCTCTCGTGCAGGTGGTTGGGAGGGAAGCGGCGGCCGTGGTCCTGGAGCTCGTACATGGTTGGACGTCGCGGCATGCGGTGGGGCTTCAGGCCGGCCTCGCGCGGTGTCCGGCCGCCCTTGGAGAGGTTGCAAGGCGCGCAGGCGGTGACGATGTTCTCCCAGGTGGTCCTGCCGCCCCGGGAGCGGGGGATCACGTGGTCGAACGTGAGGTCCTCGCCCCGCCCGCAATACTGGCAGGAGAAGGAGTCGCGGAGGAACAGGTTGAACCGGGTGAAGGCCGGCGGGCGGTCCTGGGCCACATAGTTCTTGAGCGAGACCACGCTCGGCAGGCGCATCTCGAAGGTCGGGGAATGGATGACGGCGTCATAGGTGGACACCACTTCGACCCGGCCGAGAAAGACGGCCTTGATGGTCTCCTGCCAGGGCCACAGAGACAGGGGATAGTAGGACAGGGGCCGGTAGTCGGCGTTCAACACCAGGGCCGGCGCACCGGACGGTGGACGGCTAAGCACCTGCATGGACGCCTCCGCGCCGGCCACGCCGAGATTTTCGCGATGTCGGGGACCCTGGACTGAAGACGAAGCCTCCTGCTGGAGCGGTTCAGCGAATCAGCACCACCCAGGGGCCGATGGCCGACCATAGGGAGCCTTTGGCGACAGCTCCATGACGATGAGGGTGGTCGTGGCGCCGCAACGGTGCTTCTTGGCACGGCGTGACGGGAAAATCACGCCCTATTGGGCCCGGAACGGGGCGTCTGGCGTTGAAATATAAGAAGGTGCGGAAATTAAGAAGGAGCAAAAATGGAGGATCGAGAGGAGCAACCGACTAGCCACCCCTCTCGATCCGGTTGGAGCCGGCGCATGGCCGGTTCGGCTCCGGTCAGCCGCCGACGACGGCGACAGCGCCGGACAGGACCGCACCCATGGAAATGATGACCAGGGAGATGGCCCGGTCGAACAGACGACCAAACGCGGAAAATTGAGCTTGCGACATGATGTGATACCCTTTTTGGTTTGAACCGCTTGGCGTGAACGGCCGTCCGATGTGGACGGTGCTTAGATAGCACCTATCTTGACGGCGTCAAGATAATCTTTACGTCGTTAGGATAAAGTTTTAGGGTAAGGACCATGAGAGAAACTGGAAACGCCGCCGCCAAGTCCGCCGACGCCCCCGCGTGTGGCGCACGCCCCTATCACCATGGCGATCTCTCCCGGGCCCTCGTCGCCGCGGGTCGGCGCATCCTGGAGGCCGAGGGCCCGACGGCGCTGTCGCTGCGCGCGGTAGCCCGCGAGGCCGGGGTCAGCCCGGCCGCGCCCTACCATCACTTCAAGGACAAGAGCGAATTGCTGGACGCCGTGGCCGAGGAGGGCTGGCGTGAGCTGGGTGACGCGATCGCCAAGGGCCGGGCCGCCGCCACCGATCCCAGGCTGGCCCTGAACGAGATCGGCGTCGCCTATGTCGCCTTCGCCCGGCAGAACCCGGCCCTGTACCGGCTGATGTACCACGCCGCCTGCAACCGCTCGATGATGCCGGATAAGGCCAAGGGCGAAGACAGCGGTTACGGGCAGGTCAGGGAGGCGCTGATCGCGGCCGGGGCCGACCCGACCGACGAGCGGGAACTTCAGCTGACCCAGATCGCCGCCTGGTGCAACGCCCATGGCGTGGCCGAGATGGTGGGCTTCAAAGAGTTCGAGACCCTGAAGGAGGCGATGGGCGGCGAAGAGGCCTTCGTCAGGGGGATCCTCCGCCACACCGGCATATTCTCCCGCCGCCCCAGGGCAGTCCCGGACTGACCCGACCTCGGCCGTGGGCCGTCCGCCCTTCGTCACCCGCTTCGCACCCTCTCCCACCGGGTGCCTCCATCGCGGCCACGCCTTCTCCGCCCTGACGGCCTTCGCCGCGGCGCGCGACGCCGGCGGTCGGTTCCTGTTGCGGATCGAAGACATCGACGCCGGACGCTGCCGCCCGGAATACGAGACCGCCATCAAGGAAGACCTGGCCTGGCTCGGCCTCACGTGGGAGGAGCCGGTTCTGCGACAGTCGGAGCGCCTCGCCGCCTACGGCGCGGCTCTCGAGAACCTGCGGACGCGAGGCCTCATCTATCGCTGCTTTCGCACCCGGAAGGATAGCCTGGACGACATCGGCCGCGCGCCGCATGGCGCGGCCGACCGCGCGACGCCGCGCCGCCTCCCTCCCGCGGACGAGGCCCGGCTGTTGGCGGAGGGCCGTCCCTTCGCCTGGCGCCTGTCCCTGGGCGCGGCCGAGCGGGCGGTGGGCGGCTTTTCCCGCCTGACGTTCGAGGAGGAGGGCGCCGGGCCAGCGGGAGAGCGCGGGACGATCGCCGCCCGCCCCGACCTGGCGGGGGACGTCATACTGGCCCGCAAGGACCTGGGCGTCAGCTATCACCTGGCGGTGGCAGTCGACGACGCCTGGCAGGGCGTCACCCACGTGAGCCGGGGATGCGACCTGTTCGCCGCCGCCCACACCCAGCGCCTGCTCCAGGCGCTCCTGGACCTGCCGACCCCCGTCTACCGGCACCACCCCCTGTTGCTGCGACCGGACGGAAAGCGCTTCGCCAAGCGCGACACGGCCGAAACCCTGGCCGATCTCCGCGCGCGAGGGGTGACGGCGGCGGCTCTGCGCGCCGAACTGGGGGTCTGAGCCGTTGTACAGGCGCGCAGGCTTGCTATCTTTGCCGGCATGACCACGTCAGACGACTGGCGGACGACAGGCGTGCGGGTGATCCCCGGCGACCAGCTCGACGCCAACACCGCCCAGACGCCCGGCATGAACCGGGCGGCGGCGATCAACTTCGCCCGGGTGGGCGCCGAGAAGCTGTGGGCCGGAACGGTGCACATCCATGCGGGCGCCAAGACCGGCGCCCACCACCACGGCGAGCTCGAAAGCGTGATCTACGTGGTCAAGGGAAAGGCGCGCATGCGCTGGGGCGAGCGGCTGGAGTTCACCGCCGAGGCGGGACCGGGCGATTTCATCTATGTGCCGCCCTACGTGCCGCACCAGGAGATCAACGCCTCGGACGACGAGACGCTGGAGTGCGTGCTGGTTCGCAGCGGCGGCGAGGCGGTGGTGGTGAACCTGGACATCGCCCCGGTCGAGGCGCCGACAGCCGTGGCCTGGGTGGATTCCATCCACAAGGCGCCCTGATCACACGGCGGGCGGCGCAGTCCTCTCCCAATACCGGTAGCGATAGGCCTCAGTGAACCCGGCGGCCTCGTAGAGGGCGATGGCGCCTGTATTGACCGCCTCCACCTGCAGCCAGGCCCGCGTGGCGCCGGCGGCGGCGGCGAACGCCATCAGGGAGCGGAGGATGCGCCGGGCGAATCCCTGGCGGCGGAAGCGCGGGTCGGTGCGCATGGCGAAGACTCCGGCCCAGTCATCCTCGGCGGCGCTGGCGCCGATCGCCGCAGGCGAGCCGTGCGCGTCCAATCGGGCGAACGCGCGGGGCCTGGGCACACGCTCCAGCGTCTCCAGCCGCTCCCGCGCGTCGCCGGGACCATGGGCGGTGGCGGCGAACACCGCTGCGAAGTCGGCGTCGACGATCTCGCCCACCACCACCGACGGATCGGCCCGGTCGCCCGCCCGGCCGGTCATCATGACCGTCTCGGTGTGGGGCCGGTAGCCCTGGGCGGCGAGGCGCTCGGGAAGCCTCGCCGGGGTGCAGGCGCCCTCGACGATCTTGAACAGGCTGGGGAGGGCGTGGGCCTGGTACCAGGCTTCGGCCTCGGCGATCGCCGCATCGAGATCGACGCCCGGGTCCCCAAGCGGCCAGCAGGCGTTGATCCGCCCCGAAAACCCGGCCGAAGCGTAAAGCCGCCAGCCCCCCCGCGCCGTCGAGCGCGCCGCCGGCCACGCCCGGGCCGAGACGGTCTCCAGCGCGAGGATTTCGGAGACCGAGAGCGTCACTTCCCGGCCAGGAGCAGGTCCATCACCGCGCGGGCCTGGGGGCTGGACCAGTCGGCGCCGCCGGCGAGGCGGGCGCGCTCCACGCCCCTGGCGTCGTAGAGGATGGTGGTCGGCATGCCCTCGACCGGCGGCTTCAATGCGAAGGCCAGCGCGTAGGTGGGTTCGGTGTAAAAGGGGAGCGGCGGGTTGCGGTCGATGAAGGCATGGCCGGCGGTCTCGTCCTCGGCTTTGCCGACGCTGACCGGGACCACCACCAGGGGCTTGCCGGCATAGGCGGCCTGGAGGCGGGCGAGGCTGGGGATCTCCTCCTTGCAGGGCGCGCACCAGTTGGCCCAGACGTTGACCACGGCGACCCGGCCCTTGAACTCCGAGATCGTGTGGGGCTTGCCTGCGGCGTCGCGGAACACCGTATCGGGCGCCGGCGCGGGCTTGTCGCTCACCACCAGCTTGGCCATCGCACCTTGCGCAAGGGACTTCAGGTCGCCCGGCGGGTTGGAACAGCCGGCCAGGGCGTATAACAGAACAAGGCTCGCCGTTCCGAGGAGAACGCGACGGGCGAGCGCATGGCCCGCCGGCTCGAGGACAAGGTTCATATGAGCGACGACTCCGGTAGGGCTGGCCACTCTCTATGGGGCGGCCGCTTTTCCGCCAAGCCCGCCGACCTGATGCGGCGGATCAACGCCTCGATCGACGTGGACCGGCGGCTGGCGGCGGAAGACCTCGCCGGCTCGCGCGCGCATGCCGCCATGCTCGCCGCCGCCGGGGTGATCGCCACCGCCGATGAGCGGGCGATCCAGGAGGGTCTGACGCGGATCGAGGAGGAGATCGCGGCCGGCGTCTTCCCTTTCCGCGAGGACCTCGAAGACATCCACATGAACGTCGAGGCGCGGCTCACCGAGCTCATAGGACCGCCCGCCGGTCGGCTGCATACGGCGCGCTCGCGCAACGACCAGGTGGCGGTGGATTTCCGGCTCTGGGTGCGGGAGGCCTGCGCGCGGTCGGCGGCCCAGCTGCGCGATCTGCAGCGCGCCCTTCTGCGCCGGGCCGAGGAGACCGCCGACGCCCTCATGCCCGGCTTCACCCACCTGCAGCCCGCCCAGCCGGTGACCTTCGGCCACCATCTGATGGCCTACGTGGAAATGTTCAGCCGCGACGCCGGGCGCTTCGACGACGCTGGGCTAAGGATGAACGAGTGCCCCCTGGGCGCCGCGGCCCTCGCCGGCACCTCCTTTCCCATCGACCGCGAGGCGACGGCGCGCGCCCTGGGGTTCGCGCGGCCCACCGCCAACTCCCTGGACAGCGTCTCCGCACGCGACTTCGCCCTGGAGGCCCTGGCGGCGGCGGCCATCTGCGCCACCCACCTCTCGCGCCTGGCCGAGGAGATCGTGGTCTGGATGACGCCGGGCTTCGGTTTCATAGCCCTGAGCGACGCCTTCACGACCGGCTCGTCGATCATGCCCCAGAAGCGCAACCCGGACGCCGCCGAACTGATCCGGGCCAAGGCCGGCCGGATTCTTGGCTCGCTGGTCAATCTCACCGTGGTGATGAAGGGCCTGCCGCTCGCCTACGGCAAGGACATGCAGGAGGACAAGGCGCCGACCTTCGAGGCCTTCGACGCGCTCGAGCTCTCGCTGCTGGCGATGACGGGGATGGTGGACGACCTGAAGCCGAACCTCGCCGCCATGGCGACGGCGGCCGGCGCCGGCTACTCCACGGCCACCGACTTGGCCGACTGGCTGGTCCGGCGGCTGGGCCTGCCGTTCAGGGAGGCGCACCACGTGACCGGGCAGGCCGTCGCCAAGGCCGAGGCGTCGGGCCTGGATCTCGCCGCCCTGCCGCTCGAGACCCTGAAGTCGCTGGAGCCGCGCATCACCGCAGACGTTTACGAGGTGCTGAGCCCCGCCGCGTCGGTGGCCAGCCGGGTCAGCTACGGAGGAACGGCGCCGTCCCAGGTCCGAGCCCAGATCGCCCGTTGGAAGGAATCCCTCTCATGATCCGCGCATCGCTTCTGGCCCTGGGCGCCGCAGCCCTGGTCCTCGCCGCCTGCGGCCGGGTGGGGCCTCTCGACCAGCCGGCCCCGCTCTACGGCGCCAAGGCCAAGGCGGACTATCGGGCGAAGAAGAAGGCGGAGGCCGCCGCCAAGGCCGCCAAGGACCAGGACGAGCCGGAGCCCCTGGCCCCCGACACGCCCGGCCCCAACAATCCGGGAGCAATCCCCGACAACCTGCGCACCGACCCCGCGCCCGGCATGCGCCCGCTGCCTAATGCGCCGGGGCCGCCCGGCGTGCTCCCCGATCCCTACAACCGCCCGCAATGAATCATTTCGAGGCGCGCGAGGGCGAGCTCTGGTGCGAGCAGGTCCCCCTTGCGGCGCTGGCGGAAGCGGTGGGGACACCGCTCTACGTCTATTCAACCGCCACCCTTGAGCGTCACTACCGGGTGTTTCGCGAGGCGCTCGAGGCGTTTCCGCGGCTGGGCGCGCCGCTGATCGCCTATGCGGTGAAGGCGAACTCCAACCTGTCGGTCCTGGCGACGCTGGGACGGCTCGGCGCCGGCGCCGACACGGTCTCGGAAGGCGAGATCCGCCGCGCCCTGGCGGCGGGGATCCCACCGGCGCGCATCGTCTATTCGGGGGTCGGCAAGACGGCCGGCGAACTGATCTTCGCGCTGGAGGCCGGGGTCGCCCAGATCAACATCGAATCGGAACCTGAGCTGCGGCTGCTCGCGGAGCTCGCGCAGGCCCGCGGGGCGCGACCCGACCTGGTCATCAGGGTGAACCCGGACGTCGAAGCCGGCGGCCACGCCAAGATCTCCACCGGCGCGCGGGGGAACAAGTTCGGCGTATCCCTGGCCGAGGCTGAGCGGCTCTACGCCCTGGCCGCGCGCGATCCCCGCCTGAACCCGGTGGGCGTGGCCTGCCACATCGGCAGCCAGATCACCGACCTCGCCCCCCTCGCCCGCGCCTTTTCCCTGATGCGCCAACTCGTCGAACGCCTCCGCGCCCGGGGCCTCGTCGTCCAGCGGCTCGACCTGGGCGGGGGACTGGGAGTTCCCTACTTCAACCAGCCGGACCCGCCGCCGCCGCGGGACTTCGCGGCCATGGCCGACGAGGTGGTGGGCGGGCTCGACATCGACCTGGCGTTCGAACCCGGGCGCGCCATCGCGGCCAACGCCGGGGTGCTCGTCTCGCGGGTGATCCATGTGCACGAACGGCCGGAGGGCCGGCGATTCCTGGTGCTGGACGCGGCGATGAACGACCTCATCCGGCCGGCGATGTACGACGCCTACCACGACATCCGGCCGATCAGGCCGCGTCCCGGACCGATGGGCCCCTATGACGTGGTGGGGCCGGTCTGCGAGACCGGGGACACCTTCACCCGCGACCGCGTGCTGCCGCCGCTGGCGAGCGGCGACCTGGTGGCGTTCATGAGCGCCGGCGCCTACGGGGCGGTGATGGCGAGCGAATACAACAGCCGGCCGCTGGTCCCCGAGGTCCTGGTAAAAGGGGACGCCTGGGCCGTCGTGCGGCCGCGGCCCAGCTACGAGGAGATGCTGGGCCGGGACTCGGTGGCGCCCTGGCTCTCCCGTTCAGCCGGAGCAAGATGACCCTTGGATCATCTTGCTCCGATTCCGAAGTGTAGCGTTCGATTCAGACGTTGCTACGCAACGTCATCGAGCGCTAGCGCGGCCACATAAGGCAGGCCCCGGTAGGCGCCGCCGTAGTCCATGCCATAGCCGACCAGGAAGCGGCCGGGGGCCTCCCAGGCCACATAGTCCGGGCTGAGGGGGCGCGGCAGGGGCCAGGGCTTGCGCGCGAAGACCGCGGTACTCACCGACGCCGCGCCCGCGGCCCGCACGTGCCGGACCGCTTCCTCGAGCGACAGTCCCGTGTCGAATACGTCGTCGATGACCAGGGCCGGCCGCCCGGTGACCGGCCGCTGCAGGCCGGCGCGCACCTCGCACCGTCCCGCGCTTGCAGCGCCATCGCCATAGGACGCCAGCCACAGGGCGTCGAAGGCCACGGCCTTGCCGAGGGCGGCGAGCGCCCGCGTGAGGTCGGCGGCGAACCACAGGCCGCCGGTCAGGAGGCAGATGGCGACGGCGTCCTGGCCGAGATCCGGCGCAATGCGCTCGGCGAGGACATTCACTCTCGCGGCGATCGACTCCCGATCCAGCAGGACCTCGAGCCGAGGGGCGAGGTCAGCCATGCGGGACCGCCGCCGGGTGAACCAGGAGCCCCATCGCAGCGTAGATCGGCGCCAGGCCGGGCAGGGCCGAGACGATCACGTCCCGAAACATCAGGACGGCGGCCAGGGCGATCACCACCAGGAAGGCGATCGCCAACCAGCGGCCGGCGCGGGAGGGGCCGGAGCCGAAGGAGGAGGTCAGGCGGCTCGGCGGCCTGGCCAGATTGAGGGGGTCGTCGCGCACCGGCGACGCATCCGGCGGGGTCGCGGGCTGGTCCGCAGCCTCAGCTGGGGTCTCGGCCTCTGTCGGGCGTTCCGATTCAACGGGCGCCGACGCCCAGGGGTCGCGTCGGGGCTCGGCCCGGAATTCCGGCTCGACGGCCTTTGCCGATTCCGCCGGCGGCGGCTCGTCTACGGGGGCGACCGGGTCCTCGGCGGGCGGGTCTGCGGGCGGTGGCGGCTCCGCCTGGGCGGCGGGCCGGACCCCTTTGCCAACGGCTCGCCACCGCTGGCCGCAGGCCTCGCACTGCACCGTACGTCCCGTCGCCCAGACCTGGAGTGGGTCGGCCAAATATCGGGTGGCGCACCTCGGGCAGGTCAGTATCATGGTCAGACTCAGGTTACCTTGGCGGCGTGTGAACGGGGTCGCCGATTTTCACGTGCATGTCCAGAAAACCCATGAAGGCCGTGAACGAAAGCCAAGCTACCGCGCCCCCCGAAGCGGACGTCGTCCGACTGCTGGGCGCGGCGGTCCGCATCGGAGAGGGCCGCAGGACCGGACCGCCTCTCACGCTCGAGCTGGCGGCCGGATCCGCTCACGTGATCACGGCCGGCCCGGGCGCCGGCAAGACCGCCATTCTGGAGACCATCGCCCTGGCGCGGCCCCCCCGCAAGGGCGCCATCGAATTGTTCGGAAAGAACCTCGCCGGCGTCCGCCCGCCGGCCCGGTATGCGCTGCGCCGGCGAATCGGCATGATCTTTCAGGATCTGCGCCTGATCGACGCCCTGTCAGTGCGGGACAACGTGGCGCTGGCCGCCCGGGCGGCCGGGCGCCCGCCGGGGGACTATGACAAGCCGCTGGTCGAGGTGCTGGCGTGGGTCGGCCTGGCTGGGCGCGCGGACGAGCCGGCGTCGCACCTGGATGCGGAAGGCCGCGGACGCCTGGCGGTCGCGCGGGCGGTGATCAACCGGCCGGACCTGCTGATCGCCGACGAACCGAGCGGGGAAGCCGTCCTGAAGCTGCTGTCGGACCTCAACGAGGCGGGGACGACGATGCTGATCGCCACTCGCGACGCCGATCTCGCCGAGCAGTCGGGGGCCGAGGTCACGTCCCTGGCCCCCGTCCCATGAGCCCGGCAAGGGCGGCACGGCACGGCCCTTCCCTGCTGCCCGGAGCGGCGACCCCCTCGCCCTGGCTGGCGCTGGTCGTCCTCCTGCTGTCGTTTCTCGCCGGCCTGGAGCTGGTGGCGTCGACCGCGGCCATCCGCGCGGCGGCGGCGTGGTCGCCGCGCCTCGCCGGCACGATGACGGTGGCCGTCGGCGGAGCCGGGCTCGAAAGTGCAGAGGCCGCGGCGGCGCGGGCCACCGAAATCCTGGCGAAGGCCCCTGGCGTGGCGAGAATCCGAGTGCTCGACCCCGATCCGGCAGACGGCGCAGCCGCCCGGATAATGGGCCTGACCGGAACGGCGACGGCCGGGGACTCGCCCCGCCTTCTGGCCACGACCAGCGCCGGCGGAGAGGGGGTCTCGGCAGCCGCGCTGGCCCGAGCCCTGCGCCGCGAGAACGTCGCCGCCGCGGTCGATGATCACGGCGTCTGGACGGGGCCGCTGGAACGCACCGCGGTCGTGCTCGGCGCCGCGGCAGCGGGGTTGCTCCTCGTCCTGATCATTCTCGTGTGGGCGCTCGCGGCCGCGGCCGCAGCCGCGGCCGTCCGGCGCCGCGCGTCCCGGGTGAACCTGCTGCTGCACCTGGGCGCGACCGACCCGGCGATCACCGGGCCGTTCCGCGCCCGCGCGGTCGGCGCGGCGGCGCTCGGCGCGGTGATCGGGGCGGG
>JAQGIW010000106.1 GCA_028290905.1 Caulobacteraceae bacterium
GATCGTCGATCAGCCCCTCGAAGATCAACATGTCCTTGTTCTGGTGATCGAGCACGATGTCCTCGAACGTCCAGTCGAGGCCGTTGGACGAGCTGTACAAGGTGGTGCAATGCCTCTCGGCGCTCACCGAGCAGGTGGTCATCAGGTAGCGCCCACCGACCTTGCTGATGCGCGCATCCTCGATGCCGTAGCATTGCCAGCTGTCCCGCGGCGCGATTACGCGGTCGTAGTGGATTGCGACAATGTCGAGCCCGTCAGGCGTCAGTTCGACCGGCAGCAGCCAGGACAAGGAGGTCAGCGCCATGATCCTCCACTCGCCGCCCCGCAGCATGAACTTGCGCGGATCGGCCGTGTCGGCGTGCTCGAGCGGCCAGGCATCGAGGACGTAGCGGCCCTTGTCGCCGTCGTCCGCTTCCCAGCGGATCGAATGGACATGGCCGTCCGTTACGGGGCGCCGCAGCGCCTGGGCGACCCGCACCATCATCAGCAGATTGCCGCTGGCCAGCCGCGTCAGGCCCGGATTGAACGCGCCGAGCACGTAGGTCTCAGCGTCGAAATGTCCCGCAAGCGGCGAGCGTGACAGGTCGATATCGTCAGGCGCCAGCACCAGCTTGTCGACCTCGTATGTCACTCCGGCGCCTTATGCCGCCCACGTGCACTGAACCCGTGACGGGGATGGAAGTTGCGCCATCAGACCACTCCGCCGGGCGGGCGGACGCGCCTCAACCGTCGAAAAACTTGCGGGACGATGTCGATTCCGAAAACCCCGTTCGTCGTTCCGATGCCAGGCCGATGACGCCAGCTCAAACAAGGAGACAGACGATGCGCGTGATGGTGTTCGTGAAGGCTACCGAGGACAGCGAAAAGGGCGGTCCCCCCACGACTTGGACGACCGAGATGATGGAAGCGATGGGCAGATTTAATGATGAGCTGCGCAATGCCGGCATCCTGCTTATGGCCGACGGCCTCAAGCCCACCTCGCAGGCTAAGCGTGTCGCGTTCGATGGTCCCGGCCGTACGGTCATCGACGGGCCTTTCGCCGAAACCCGCGAGCTGGTCGCCGGCTTCTGGCTCTGGGAAGTCAAGGACATCGACGAGGCGGTCGCCTGGGTGAAGCGCTGCCCCAATCCCATGCCGGGACCGAGCGAGATCGAAATCCGGCCGCTGTACGAGATGGCCGATCTGCGATGAGACTCTGACGCCCGAGGTCGCGGAAATCCATGACCGGACGCGCGAGAAGCTCAGCGGCGACTGAGACTGTCGGCCGCGGCCTGCTTGCCTCCCTGATGGCCCGGCTGGAACGGCACGGGGTGAAGGCGCGGATGCACATCAGCCGGTCCGACGCCAAGGCCGGCGAGATGATCAAGGACCATGCGGAAAGCCTCGGCGTCGACCTGGTGGTCATGGACCTCTACGGCCACTCGCGCCTGCGCGAGCTGGTCCTGGGCGGCGCTAGCCGGACGATGCTGATCCAGGAGACCTTCCCCCTGCTGGTGTCGCGCTGACCGGCCGGACTGACGCGGATCACTGCGCCGCGCGAACGGCGGGCGCAGACTTGGGCCTGCCTTTGCGAAAGGAGTTCGCCATGTCCCACACCGATCAAGACCCTGCCGCCCGGCCGGAGGGATCCGGAGGGCCGGGAACGCCGCCGGCGAGCGTTGAGCTGGTGGTCGTCGGCCTCGCCGAGCTGCGGCCCACCTATCCGGTCAGCGAGCTATTGGGCCGGCCGGTGATCAACGACCTCGGCGACGAGATTGGCCGCATCGACGACCTGATGATCGAGGAAGACCGCCTGGCATTCGCGATTCTGTCGGTGGGCGGCTTCCTCGGGATCGGCGCGCATCACGTGGTTGTGACCTTCGACGCCCTGCTGATCGACGACGACGAGGTGGTGCTCCCGGGGGCGACCAGGGAGACGCTGAAGTCGATGACTGCCTACGACTCCGGCAGGGTCCGCAGCGAGCACACGCCGCTGCCCAAGGCGCGCCCGGGCGTGAAGGACGCCGGAAAGATAGTGAGCACGGCCGGAGACGAGCCGATCCCCGGCGACGTGACCGACGGCGACCGCTAGGTGCTTCGCAATCGGGGCTGCGGGAGCAGCTGATTAGTGGGGAGATACCCGTGTTTCCGGGGCTCGGCGCGAACGCCAGGCGGATAGCTGACTCACTCTCGATTCCCAACGAGACTGTCCGACGAAAGGTCACCGAGCTATTGGACGCTGGCTGGCTCGTGCGGGAGAGCGGGAAGCTTTATTTCACCGCGCTAGCCGATCAGCAACTCGCCCCTGCGAGGGAGCTGATCGAGGCGCTGGCGATAGAGAATTATCAAACAATAGCCGCCCTCTTGAGCATCCGGAAAAATTCCAACCGCGGAGGGGTGGATCCTAAGACCAAGCCGGATGCGGGCGACCAGCGGCTAACCCTGCGAGGGCCAAAGTGGTGACCGCCAATTTCTTGAACATAGTTCCTCCAGAGCAAGCGGCCAAGTAATTCAAGGCCGACGTCCTGCTCTGGGCCAGGATGTTGGCGGCGCCGAACGCCGTCTCGTCGAAGCCGTCTTCTAAGCCGACGTGACCTTCCCGAGGACCGTCGCGACAGACGGATCAAGTGGAAAGCAGACGAGCTACCTGGAATTCCTGTCTGACCGCTTGGGTCCAAGGTCCCTGAGCAGGTCCATGGCGCCGTGGAGGTGGGCGCAGGCGCGCTCGATGTCGAAGTGCTTGTACTGGCCAGCCCTCGACTCAGCAGCCAACACAGCGCAGCGGTGGACGTTCTCGAAGTCGCCGTACGGAAATTTGTAGCGCCCTTTGCTGGCCCCCGCCTCGTCATCGACCCCCAGATGCCAGCGGCCGTAGGCCGCGAGCCCATGGCTTTCGATGAAGCGGTTCTCGTCGGCGGCGCGAGGTTGGTGCTCGCTCCAGGCGTCGCGATCATCGAGCACTACCTTGCGCGCCTGAATCAGTTCCTTCGCCTGCTCGAAGGCCGCCTCGTTCAGCTTGACAGACATGGCTTGCTCCGCGCGCGGTCCTCCACCTTGTCCTGATCCGGTCGAGCGCACCCTGCGCTGCGTCACTTTTGGATCGAGATAGTTCTCGCGAGGCGCCGCGTCGACCCACTCCTGTCCGGCAGCCGATCTTGGGAACGGCTATGGGTCGCGAATGGCTCCGAAGCTCGGGGCCGGCGAGCGTGCCTCGCCGCGCTCTACGACCGGCTGCGATCAGTGATGCCCTCGCCGGTGGTCGATCTCAATCGAGCGATCGCCCACAGCATGGCCTTCGGGCCCGAAGCGGGCCTGCGGCTGGTAGACGAGATTGCCGACGACGCCGCCCTGCGCAATTATGCGCCATTGCCGGCGGCGAGGGGCGACTTTCTGTTTCGGGCCGGCCGACTGGCCGAGGCCCGCTCCGAATTCGAGGCCGCGGCCAAGCTCACCCGCAACGTGCGGGAAGCGGCCTTTCTCCTCGCCCGTGCCGACGCTTGTGATTGACTGAATCGATCTCTGTGTTTGAAGGTTACGCACATGAAGGCCGCCGTATTCCAGGGCGCGGGACAACCCCTCGTGGTCCAGTCCATCGACACTCCCGCCGTCGGCGCCGGCGAGATGCTGCTCAAGGTCAAGTACTGCGGCGTCTGCGGCACCGACCTGCACTATACCGAGGAAGGCACGCCAGTGGCGCCGGGCGCGGTGATCGGCCATGAGTTCTGCGGCGAGGTCGCCGACGTGGGGCCGGGCGTGGCCGACCACTGGAAGGTCGGTGACCGGGCGGTGTCGATGCCGTTCGTCGGCTGCGGCGCCTGCGCTAGCTGCCTGTCAGGCAAGCCGATCTGGTGCCGCGCGATGCGCACCCACGCGACCGGCCAGATTTCGGGCGGCTTCGCGGAATATACGCCGATCGGCGCGACCGGCTCGGTCAAGCTTCCGGACGGCGTCTCGTGGGAAGAAGCGGCGCTGATCGAGCCTCTCGCGGTCGGCCTGCACGGCGTGCGGCGGGCCAGGCTCGACGCCGGCGCCAACGTGCTGATCGTTGGCGCGGGGCCGGTGGCCCTGGGCGTCGTGGTCTGGGCCAAGGTGCTGGGCGCGCGCCGGATCGTGGTCACCGCCCGCTCAGATCGCGGCGCGGCCATGGCCGTGAGTCTGGGCGCCACCGACTTCATTACCGGCGACAAGGACGTGCGGCGAGAGTTCCGCAAGGTGGCCGGCGGCCTGCCCGACGCCGTCTTCGAATGCGTCGGGGCGCCGGGCGTGCTCGAGCAGTGCATTGCCCTGGCATCCATCCGCGGCCAGGTGGTGGTGCTCGGCGGCTGCATGCGGCCGGACGTCGTCACCCCGGCGGCGGCGATGAACAAGGAGCTGAACTTGGTCTTCTCGCTGGCCTACGACCTCTACGATTTCGAGGTAGCGGTCGATCGCGTGGCGCGTGGCGTGATCGATCCCTCGGCGATGATCACCGACCGGGTGGACCTCGCGAGCTTTCCCGACGCTTTCGAGGCGCTGCGCCAACGCACCCACCAGTGCAAGGTCCTGCTGTCGCCGGGGGGGCGGCCTAGGTAGAGGATCATTTGAGCCACTCGCCGACAGTTGCGACGAGAGCGAGAGCTGCGAGGTCGTTTCGGGCGAGACGGTCGTATCGCGTGAGCCGGGCATCGACAATTTTTCAGCCGACAGAAGAGATGTTCGATGACATTGCGCCGTCGGTCGCAGGCGCGGTCGAAGGGTATGGCTGTCTACGGGGACAGGACTCCTGTCCCCGTGCAGAACTCGCCGTGCCGCTGCCGGTGCGTGGGGGTGATGGGCGACTCGGCAGAGTTTCGCTGGTCGTCGTCGGGGAGCAGTCGCCCTGCTGAGCCTGGGACGCAGGTAGGTTTCGGGCAGGATTCGGCAGGGCGAGGGGTTTTGGAGTGAACCCCTGGAATGAGACAGGAAAACAAGGGACAGTTCTCGAAGAGGAGAATCGATGTCCGAGAAGCGCAGACGGGCTTTCAGCCGTGGATACAAGCTGGCGGTGGTGGCCAGGCTGGAAGCCGGGGAGAGCCCGACGGCTCTGTCCAGGGAGCTTGG
>JAQGIW010000169.1 GCA_028290905.1 Caulobacteraceae bacterium
AGCGCTGGCGGACCGGCGCCTTGAAGGCCTCCTCTTCCGCGGGCGTCCACTTGTCGGCGTCGCGGTGGACCGTCGCGAGCACGCTGGCCGCCTGCTCGCCGCCCATGACGCTTATGCGGCTGTTGGGCCAGGTAAAGAGGAAGCGCGGGCTGTAGGCCCGGCCGCACATGCCGTAGTTGCCGGCCCCGAAGGAGCCGCCGATGATCACCGTCAGCTTGGGAACCTCAGCGCAGGCGACGGCGGTGACCAGCTTGGCCCCGTCCTTGGCGATGCCGCCGGCCTCGTACTTGCCACCCACCATGAAGCCGGAGATGTTCTGCAGGAAGATCAGCGGCACGCCGCGCTGGCACGCCAGCTCGATGAAGTGGGCCCCCTTCAGCGCGCTCTCGGAAAATAGAACGCCGTTGTTGGCCAGTATGGCGACGGGATAGCCCCACAG
The DNA here is from genome assembly GCA_028290905.1 of Caulobacteraceae bacterium. Taxonomy (GTDB): domain Bacteria; phylum Pseudomonadota; class Alphaproteobacteria; order Caulobacterales; family Caulobacteraceae; genus Acaudatibacter. The sequence continues at coordinate 440 of JAQGIW010000169.1, forward strand.
ACGGGCGAAGCCGGTGACCAGGGTCGGGCCGTAGAGGGCCTTGAACTCATCGAAACGGGAGCCGTCCACCAGCCGGGCGATGACCTCGCGCACCTCGTAGGACGCGCGCACGTCGGCGGGGATGATCCCGTAGAGGTCCTCGGCCGGATAGGCCGGCGGCTCGGGCGCGTGGCGGTCCAGAGCCGTGGGCGGGCCGCCGTTGAGGTTCGCGACGATGGCGCGGACGATCTCCAGGGCGTGGTCGTCGTCGGACGCGACATGGTCGACGACGCCGCTGCGCCGGCCGTGGGTGTCGGCGCCGCCGAGATCCTCGGCGCTGATCACCTCGCCCGTGGCCGCCTTCACCAGGGGCGGACCGCCCAGGAAGATGGTGCCCTGCCCGCGCACGATGATCGTCTCGTCGCTCATCGCCGGCACATAGGCGCCCCCGGCCGTGCAAGAGCCCATCACGCAGGCGATCTGGGAGATCCCCGCCGCGCTCATCCGCGCCTGGTTGTAGAAGATCCGCCCGAAGTGCTCCCGGTCGGGGAACACCTCGGCCTGGTGGGGCAGGTTGGCCCCGCCGCTGTCGACGAGGTAGACGCAGGCCAGCCTGTTCTGCAGGGCGACCTCCTGCGCCCGCAGGTGCTTCTTCACGGTGATCGGGAAATAGGCGCCGCCCTTCACCGTGGCGTCGTTGGCTATGATCAGCACCTCGCGTCCGGATACCCGTCCGACACCGGCGATGAGGCCCGCGCCGGGCGCCTCGCCGTCATGCAGGCCAGAGGCGGCCAGCTGGCCGATCTCCAGGAAGGGGGCCCCCATATCCAGCAGGCGCTCGACCCGTTGGCGGGGAAGCAGCTTGCCGCGGGACGCGTGACGCGTGCGCGCCGACTCGGGCCCGCCGAGCGCGGCCGCCGCCACCCGGCGCCGCAACTCTGCGGCCAAGGCGAGATTGATGTCGCGGTTGGCGAGGAAGGGCTCGCGGGTGGGGTCGATGGCGCTGACGAGCCTGGGCATGGACGGCGATATAACCTTCTCTCGAAGCCGAGTCCGACGGGAGTTCGCTCTACGGGGGGCCGGAGACCGTCACGCCGAGGTCGGTGACGAGGCCATTGGCGATCGAATAGACCCAGCCGTGCACGCGAAGGGATTGGCCGCGGGCCCAGGCGTCGGTGACGAAGACGTCGGAGGCGACGTTGCGCACCTGGCGCATGACGTTCAATTCGCAGAGACGGTCGAGGCGAGCGCGTTCCGCCGGGATCGCCTCGAGCTCATGAAGATGATCCTGATGCACCTCGCGAATCGGGTGCAGCCAGTGGTCCACGAGCCCGCGCCGGACCCCGTCCACGGCGGCGGCCACGCCCCCGCACCCGTAGTGGCCGACGACCAGGATGTGCTTCACTTTCAGCACGTCGACGGCGAACTGCAGCACCGAAAGGTAGTTGGCGTCCTGGGGCGGCGCCAGATTGGCGACGTTGCGGTGGACGAACATCTCGCCGGGGTCCAGGCCGACGATCTCATTGGCCGGCACCCGGCTGTCCGAGCAGCCGATCCAGAAATATTCGGGCGCCTGCTGGTCCACCAGCCGCTTGAAAAAGCCCGGGTCGACGGCGACCTTGCGCTCCGCCCACTGGCGGTTGTTGGCGATCAGATGGTCAAGCATGCCCGCGCCGTAGAGCGCGAAGAGGGAAGGCGCAATCGCCTTTCATCCGGATCGCGCGAGAGAAGCCGCCGCCGGCTCAGGCGAGGGAGTCGGTGATGGCCGAATAGACCAGGGTGCGCAGGTCGCGCCTGAGGGTCAGCCGGGCGTCCGAACCCATGACCTGGGTCATGAACACCACCGTCAGCTCCTCCTTGGGGTCGATCCAGAACGCGGTCGACGCGGCCCCCCCCCAGAAATACTCGCCGGCGGTTCCGGGCAGCCGCGTGCGGGCGACGTCGACGTTCACACCGCACCCGATGGAAAAGCCGATGCCGTCGTAGCTCGACTCGCTGAACGCTCCCGGCGGGGCCATGGCCGCCAACTCCCGGCCACCCTCCAGGTAGTTGAGGCTGAACATCGCCACCGTCTTCGGGCTGAGGATGCGCACCCCGTCGAGGGCGCCGCCGTGCAGCATCATGCGGCAGAACCGCATGTAGTCGTGGATGGTGGAGACCAGGCCGCCGCCGCCGGACTCCAGGGCCGGCGGCGCGGCATAGTTCGATTTCTGGGCATCGTCCTGCACCTTCAGGCGCCCCTGCTCGTCTGGCGCGTAGCAGGTGGTGAAGCGCTCGATCTTCTCGGGGGGGCAATGGAAGGCGGTGTCGACCATCCCGAGCGGCTCGAACAGCCTGCTGCGCAGGAAATCTCCGAAGCTCTGGCCGGAGAGCTTCTGCACCAGATAGCCCATCACATCGATGGAAAGGGAGTAGTTCCACATGGTTCCCGGCGAGAACTCCAGCGGCACGGCGGCCAGCTGCTCGATCATCGTGTCCAGGCCTCCAGGTGTCTGGAAGTCGCCGATCTTCTGCTTGCGATAGGTGGCGTCGACGCTGGTGCGCATCAGGAAGCCGTAGGTCAGTCCGGCCGTGTGGGTGACCAGGTCGACCACCTTCATTGGCCGGGCCGGCGAGGTGGTCAGGAATGTCGTCGGCTGCCCCTGCAGCAGGGTCGCCACACCGCTGGCGTAGACGCCGAGGTTCTTCCACGACGGAATGTGGGTGTGCACGGCGTCGTCCAGGCCGATCAGGCCCTCCTCGACCAGCATCATCAGGGCCACGGCGGTGATCGGCTTGGTCATGGAATAGATGCGGAAGATCGCGTCCTCGCGCATCGGCTTGCCGCGCTCCAGGTCCATGTGTCCGGCCATGCCGGTGTGGACGAGCGCGCCCTGCCGGTAGACCTGGGTCAACAGCCCCGGCAGCATGCCGCCATCCACGTAACGCTGGGCCATCACCCGGTCCAACGTGGCCAGGCGCGACAAGGACAGTCCGGCCACTTCAGTCTTCGACATCTGGTTTTCCTCCGCTGTTCCTGTGATCCTAGAGGGTCGGAGGGCGGATGCGAAACCTCAATCTGGCCAACGGCGACGCAGAATTCCCCAGAGAGCCTTTTGGCTCTAGTCTAGAGGTGTGAACGATGAGTCCCCCACAGGCGCCCGGACCCAGTTGCGATTGGCGCTCGGACGCCAGCACGTCTTCGACCGCGCGGATTTCATCGTCTCCGACCGCAACCGCGAGGCCGTCGCGGCGGTGGATTCCTGGCCGAACTGGCCGGGAGCACGGCTGGCGCTGTTCGGTCCGCAGGGAACGGGCAAGACCCATCTCGCCCGGGCCTGGGCGGCGCGGGCGGGCGCCGTCGTGGCCAGTGACCTGGGCCTAGACCTCGCACGCGCACCGGTGGGCCCAATCGTTGTGGAGGACGCCGACCGGGGCATTTCCGACGACGTCCTGTTCCATCTGATCAACCGCGCCGACGCCGGCGCAAGCCTGCTGCTGACGGCCCGCACCGCGCCCCGCCTGTGGCCCGTCGGTCTGCCCGATCTCAAGTCCCGGCTCAACGCCCTGTTCGCCGTGGAAATCGGCGCGCCGGACGACACGGTGCTTGAAGGGCTGCTCACGAGGTTCTTCCGCGACCGGCACATCCGGCCCGAACCAGAGCTCCTCCCCTACCTGCTTCGCCGCATGGAACGCTCGGCGACTGCGGCCCAGGTCCTGGTCAACCGGCTGGACGAGGCGGCAGACACCTCGGGACGGCCCATTACCCGCGCCCTGGCCCGCGAGGTCCTCGGCGCCGATGATCGATCCGACGACCTTTTCGAATGAGACTCTGGCCCTCGGGTCTTGCGGGGCCCGGACGGCGGCGCCACAACCAGACGCATCCCGTCCCCGAAATCCCGACCACCCCACCAGCGAGCGACTCACGGCCGAGGATGACCAGTTCGCGCACGCTTTCGGACGGCGCCCGAACGTCCGGGGCTCCCGAGCCCATGATCGACGGCGATGGGCCGCGCGGCGCCAACGCTGAGCCGTCAGTGGACGCCGGCGCGGCGCTCTCGACGGCTGCGTCGCCCCACCCCCTGGCCAACTCGCCCAAGCGGTTCATCAATCGCGAACTGTCGTGGCTGGCCTTCAATGCCCTGGTGCTTGCCGAGGCCACCAACCCGCGCCACCCCCTGCTGGAGCGGCTGGGTTTCCTGGCCATCTCTGCCAACAACCTCGACGAGTTCTTCATGGTGCGGGTGGCCGGGTTGAAGGCGCAGGTCCGCGAAGGCGTCAGGGTCGTCAGCCAGGACGGCCTGACGCCGGCCGAGCAGCTGGCGGAGGTGAACACCAAGGCCAACCGGCTGATGGCCGCGCAACAGCGAATCTGGGTCGAGGTGCGGGCGGAACTGGCCGCCGAAGGACTGCTGCTGCTGGACGCGAAGGACATCACCGGTACGGACCGATCGGCCGCGCAGTCGATCTTTCTGCAGCACATCTTTCCCGTGATCACACCGCTGGCGATCGATCCGGCTCACCCCTTTCCGTTCATCCCCAACCTCGGCTTCTCCCTGGCGCTGAAGCTGCGTCGGCGCTCCGACAACAGCGAGTTTTACGCCCTCGTTCCGGTCCCCACGCAGGTGTCGCGGTTCTGGGAGCTGCCCCGCCCGAAGCGCGGGCGGAAAAAGGCCCAGCACCGGTTCGTCGCCCTTGAGAGCTTCCTGATCCTCTTCCTCGACAAGCTGTTTCCCGGCTGCGAGGTGCTGGGCCGGGGCCTGTTCCGGCTGATCCGCGACTCCGATGTGGAGGTCGAGGAGGAAGCCGAGGATCTCGTGCGCGAGTTGCAGGCGCGGCTTAAGCGGCGGCGACTGGGAACGGTGGTGCGCGCGGAGATCGAGGCGTCGATGCCCGAGGAACTGCGCGCCTTCATCCTGGCCGGCCTGGCGGCCGATCCGGGAGACGTTGTCCTGGTGGAGGGCAAGCTTGGGCTGGCGCAGATGAACCAGCTCATTCCCCCCGACCGGCCGGACCTGAAGTTCAAACCGTTCACCGCCCGGTTTCCCGAACGGATCCGGGACCATGGAGGAGACTGTTTCGCAGCGATCCGCGAGAAGGACATCCTGATCCACCACCCGTTCGAGAGCTTCGATGCGGTGGTGCAGTTCATCCTGCAGGCGGCGCGTGACCCCAACGTCCTCGCGATCAAGCAGACCCTGTACAGGACCTCAAAGGACAGCCCGATCGTCGCCGCCCTGATCGAGGCGGCCGAGAGCGGCAAGAACGTCACCGCTCTCGTGGAGATCAAGGCCCGGTTCGACGAGGAGGCCAATCTCAAATGGGCCCGCGACATGGAGCGGGCGGGCGTCTACGTCGTCTTCGGTTTCGTGGAGTACAAGACCCACGCGAAGCTGTCGCTGGTGGTGCGGCGCGAGGGCGACGCCCTGCGCACCTACTGCCATTATGGCACCGGGAACTACCATCCGGTGACCGCGAAGATCTATACAGACCTCTCGCTGTTCACGACCGATCCGGCCATGGGGCGCGATTCAGGGCGTCTTTTCAACTACATAACCGGATACGCGCAACCCGAGCACCTGGAGAAGCTGTCCTATTCCCCGGTCACCATGAAGCACGACCTGCTGCGCATGATCGAGAACGAGTCCAGGAACGCGCGCGCGGGCCGGCCCGCCGCGATCTGGGCCAAGATGAACGCCCTGGTGCATCCCGAGATCATCGACGCCCTCTATGCGGCCAGTTGCGCGGGCGTCTCGATCGACCTGATCGTGCGTGGCATCTGCTGCCTGCGCCCGGGAATCCCCGGCCTCTCCGAGAATATCCGGGTCAAGAGCATCATCGGGCGGTTTCTCGAGCACGCCCGAATCTTCGCCTTCGCCAACGGCAAGCCCATGCCCTCCAACGAGGCCCGGCTGTTCATCTCCTCCGCCGACTGGATGGAGCGCAACCTGGATCGACGCGTTGAGGCGATGGTTCCGGTGGAGAACCCGACGGTTCACCAGCAGGTGCTTCAGCAGATCATGGTCGCGAATCTCAACGACGTGGCGCAGAGTTGGCTCCTCGATTCGGAGGGCGGCTATAGGCGCAGCCCAGGGTGGAACGCGGCCAACGCGTTCTCCGCCCACGAGTACTTCATGAACAACCCCTCGCTCTCGGGCCGGGGCCACAAGGTCAAGGACCTGCCGAGGGCGTTCGAACATGTCGGCCCCCGAACATAGGCCCAGCCACAGCGACGCCGCCGTCATCGACGTCGGCAGCAACTCGGTGCGCCTCGTGCTCTACCGGCTCGACGGCCGGGCTATCTGGAGCGTGTTCAACGAGAAGGTGCTGGCCGGGCTGGGACGCGACCTGACGCGCACCGGGCGCCTCTCGCCTGACGGCGTCACCACGACGCTGCTCGCCCTCTGCCGCTTCCGGGCCCTGGTCGACGCCAGCCGTCCCCTCCGCGTCTTCGCCGCCGCCACCGCCGCTGTGCGCGAGGCCCTGGACGGCGAGACCTTCCGCGAGCGGGTGGAGCGCGAGACGGGGTTCCAGCTTCAGATCCTCAGCGGCGAGGAAGAGGCCCGCTATTCGGCCCTCGGGGTCATCGCCGGGGCGCCCGACGCAACCGGCCTTGTAGGAGACCTGGGGGGCGCGAGCCTGGAACTGACCCATCTGGACGGCGGCCAGCCGCGCCAGGGCGTCAGCTTGCCGCTCGGGCCCTTCGCGGTTGACGGCCGGTCGCGTTTCGATTCCGCCGCCGTGCGCGACGCCACCCTCCGCCACCTTGCCCCGATTGAGCGGACCTTCCGCGCCGACACCCTGCACGCGGTGGGCGGCGCCTGGCGAAACTTGGCGCTGCTGAACATGAAGATCACACACTATCCCCTGTCGATTATTCATCAATACGTGATGGGTCGGCGGGAGATTCTCGACGCGGCGCGATTCATCGGCCAGCAATCGCGAACCTCCCTCGAACGGATCGAAGGCCTCTCGAAGCGGCGCATCGAGGCCCTGCCCCACGCGGCGGTCGTGCTGGAAACCCTCGTGGAGCAACTGGGCGTGCAACGCGTGGTGATGAGCGCCCACGGACTGCGGGAGGGCCTGCTCTGGGAATCCATGCCGCCGGAAGTCCGCGGACGCGACCCCCTGATCGCTGGTTGCGCAGCCCTTGGCAGCCGCCAGGCCGTCGCCGAGTCGCTCGGCCAGGCTCTGGAGGGCTGGGCCGCGCCCGCCTTCGGGAAGCTGGAGCCCGTCTTCGGCGAGCGCGATCAGGTGCTGCTCGCCGCCGCCGCCCGCCTGGCCGAGCTGGGCGCCCAGCTGCACCCCGATCACCGCGCCGAGCTGGTGTTCAACCAGGTCCTGAGGGCGCCGATCGCGGGCGTGGACCATCCTGAGCGCGCCTATCTGGCCTGCGCCGCCTTCGCGCGGCACACCTCGGCGAACCAGGTTCCTGACAGCGAGCTGGTCGAGCGGCTGCTCAACCCCGAGCGTCTCCAGCGCGCCCTCGCCCTGGGCGCGGCGATGCGCCTGGGCTGCGATCTATCCGGCCGCAGCCCGGAGCTGCTGGCGCGCACGCGCCTGGATTTCAAGACCGGCGTCGTCCTCCTGCAGGCCGAGGAGGCCTGGGCCCCCATCCTGCTCGGCGATCAGGCCGCCAAACGCGCCCAGACCCTGGCGAATCTGCTGGATCGCGATCTCAAGCTCCGCGCCATGGCCCCGCGCACGCGCGCCTTCGTCCCGGCGGACTAGACGCGCCGGCCTGGCCCTTTGTTTGATGAGCGTTTCACCGAAGACGGCTTCCCACTAACGCGCCTCAGGCCGGCTTGGGGGTGCGCCTGACTTCGACCACCCGCACGCGGGTCCCGTCGAGGACAAGGGCCAGTTCGCCGTGCTTGAGGCGAAGCGCGTCCTCGCCAAAGGCCTCCCGACGCCAGCCCTGGAGCGCGGGCGTGTCGGCATTGTCGTCGTTGGCGATCTTTTCCAAGTCCGAGACGGTGGCGATCAGCTTGGAGGCGACGTCCGCGTCCTCCGCCCGGGCCTTGAGAAGCACCTTGAGGAGCTCGACAACGGCGCCGGCCGACGGCGAGGCCGGCGCCGAATTGCGAGTGACCGTGGGCGCGTAGGTGTCGGCGTTCTTGACCGCCTCGCGGATGGCCTCCAGCAGTTCGGGACCGAACCGCGAACCGGAAAAGCCCTTGGGCACGGATCTGAGACGGTCCAGGCTCTCGGCGTCGAGGGGCGTCTGGGTGGCCAGTTCGTCGATGGCCTCGTCCTTGAGGATGCGGCCGCGGGGCTGGTCGCGAGCCTGGGCGGTGCGCTCGCGCCAGGCCGCCACCGCGCGAAACACGGACAGGTACTTGGCGGTATGGCGGCGGGGCCGCAGCCGCTTCCAGGCGTTCTCCGGCTCGACGTCGTAGAGCGCCGGATCGGTCATGGCGCGCATCTCTTCGGTGACCCAGGCCAGGCGTCCGGTGTCCTCGAGCCGGCCGCGGAGCATGGGATAGAGCCGGGCGAGGTGTGTCACGTCGGCGGCGGCGTACATCAGTTGCGCGTCGCTGAGCGGCCGACGCGCCCAGTCCGTGAAGCGGCTGGACTTGTCCAGATCTATCTTCAGCATCTGGCGGACCAGGGCGTCGTAGGCGATCTGCTCCCCGAACCCTGCCGCCATCCCGGCGATCTGGGTGTCGAACAGGGGCGTCGGGATCGCGCCGAGGTTGCTGAAGATCTCCACGTCCTGGCGCGCCGCGTGAAAGACCTTCTCGATGCTCGGGTCCGCCATCAGTTCCAGGAACGGCGAGAGATCGATATCCGGGGCGAGGGGGTCGATCACGGCCTCGGCGGAGGGGGTCGCTGCCTGGATCAAGCACAGCTTGGGCCAGTAGGTGGTCTCGCGCATGAACTCGGTATCGACGGCGACGAAGGGCTGTCCCTGAATCTGTTCGCAAAACGCCGCGACCGCGGCGGTGGTGGTGAGTGGCGTCATCCGTTAGCTATAGCCCCGCGCGTGGGCGAGTCCGCAAGACCAAGCGCTACGCCATCGTTTCAAATGTTCAACCGCTTACCCTACGGACGCCCCCACGATCATGACAGAACGACCCAACGGGCTGACCTACGCCGAGGCCGGCGTCGACATCGACGCGGGCGCCGCGCTGGTGGAGCGGATCAAACCTCTGGCCCGAGCGACCCGCCGTCCCGGCGCGGACGTCCAGCTCGGCGGGTTCGGCGCCCTCTTCGATCTAAAGGCGGCCGGCTATGACGATCCGTTGATCGTCTCCACCACCGACGGCGTCGGGACGAAACTCAAGATCGCAATCGACACCGGGCTGCACGACACCGTGGGCGTCGATCTGGTGGCCATGTGCGTCAACGACCTGCTGGCCCAGGGCGCCGAGCCGCTGGTGTTCCTGGACTATTTCGCCACCGGCAAGCTGGACGTCGACGCGGCGACCCGAGTGGTGGCCGGCATCGCCGAAGGCTGCCGCCTCGCCGGCGCCGCCCTGGCGGGGGGAGAGACGGCCGAGATGCCCGGCCTCTACGCGGGCGGGGACTATGATCTCGCGGGCTTCTGCCTGGGCGCGGTTCGGCGGGACGGGGTGTTGCCCCGGCTTGACGAACAGCGCGCTGGCGACGTGATGATCGGCCTCGCCTCCTCAGGCCCGCACTCCAACGGCTATTCCCTGATCCGCCGGATCGTCGAGCGCTCGGGCCTGCCGTGGGACGCACCCTCCCCGTTCGGCGGCGGCGCCACGCTGGCGGCGGCTTTGATGACGGCGACGCGGATCTATGTGCGCCCGGTCCTGCCGCTGGCCAAGGCTGGCCGGCTCAAGGGCTGCGCCCACATCACCGGAGGCGGCCTGATCGAGAATCCGCCGCGGGCGATCGCCCCGGCCCTCGTCCCGCGCTTCGACTGGGCGTCCTGGGCGCTGCCGCCGGTGTTCGACTGGTTGCAGAAGACCGGCGGGGTCGCCGACCAGGAACTCCGCCGCACGTTCAACTGCGGCGTGGGCTTCCTGCTGATCGTCGCGGCGAAGGACGGGCCGGACGTGCTGGCGGCGCTGGTCGAGGCGGGTGAGGACGCCTTCGTGTGCGGGGAACTCACGGCGGCGTAAGAAAGGGCGGGCTGACAAAGCCCGCACTTGGCCTAACCGACGATGTCGGCTTCGTCGAAGAACTGGGCGATCTCGACCTTGGCGTTGTCGACACTGTCGGAGCCGTGCACCGAGTTCTCGCCCACCGACTGGGCGAAGAGTTTGCGGATGGTCCCCTCGGCGGCCTGGGCCGGGTTGGTGGCCCCCATGATTTCGCGATAGCGGGCGACGGCGTTGTCGCCTTCCAGAACCTGGACCACCACCGGGCCCGAGGTCATGAACTCCACCAGCTCGCCGTAGAACGGACGTTCGCGGTGGACGTCGTAGAAGTCCTCCGCCTCCTCCTTCGTCATCCGGATCCGACGTTGCGCCACGATCCGCAGGCCCGCGTCCTCGATCACGGCGTTGATCTTGCCGGTCAGGTTCCGCTTGGTGGCGTCCGGCTTGAGAATCGAGAAAGTGCGTTCGGTCATTCGCTGGACACTCGTTCACGGTTGGGTAGGGGTTGGCGGCGGCGGTTGGAAACCGCGGGGTGGCGGCTTATAGCGACGCGTGACGCGTCCGCCAAGGCGGGCTGTCCCGCTGTCTTTCCAAGCCTCGGATTCTCCCCAGGACGCCAAAGCCGCCATGCTGCGCATCCACGATCTTGTCTTCGACGCCTGGGGCCGCCGGTTCTTCGACCAGGCCACCGTCTCACTGCCCGCGGGGGCCAAGGTAGGGCTGGTAGGGCGCAACGGCGCCGGCAAGTCGACGCTGTTCCGTCTGATCCTGGGTGAGCTGTCGGCCGGCGGCGGGGAAATCGATTACCCCAAGGCCGCGCGCATCGCCACGGTCGAACAGGAACACGCGGCCACGCCGATCCCGCTCCTGGAGACCGTTCTCGCCGCCGATCTCGAGCGCGCGGCCCTGCTCAGCGAACTGGAGACCGCCCCCCCGGAGCGCATGGGCGACATCTATGGCCGGCTCAACGAGATCGACGCCGACCGCGCGCCCTCGCGCGCCGCCGAGATCCTCAGCGGGCTGGGCTTCTCCACCGAGGACCTGCACCGGCCGATGGCGGAGTTCTCCGGCGGCTGGCGCATGCGGGTGGCGATGGCCGCGGCCTTGTTCGCCGAGCCCGACCTGCTGCTTCTGGACGAGCCGACCAACTACCTGGACCTGGAGGGCGCCCTGTGGCTCGAGGCGCGTCTGCGGAAGTATCCGCACAGCGCCCTGATCATCAGCCACGACCGCGAGCTCCTGGACCACTCCGTGGACGCCATCCTGCACCTGACGGAGGGCAAGCTCGACTACTACACCGGCGGCTATTCCAGCTTCGAGCAGCAGAGGGCGGAAAAGCTGCGCCTGCAGACGGCGATGCGGGGAAAGATCGAGGCCAAGCGCGCCCACATGCAGACCTTCGTCGACCGTTTCCGCGCCTCGGCCACTAAGGCCCGACAGGCTCAGTCACGCCTGAAGATGATCGCCAAGCTCGAGAGCGTGGCCCCGGCGGTCGAGGAGAATGTCGCGCCGTTCCTGCTGCCCTCGCCCGAACGTCCCCTGTCGCCGCCGCTGGTGCGCCTCGAGGGGGTCTCGGTGGGCTACGGCGGGGCGCCGGTGCTGCAGCGGCTCAACCTCCGGCTCGACGTCGACGACCGCATCGGCCTCCTGGGCGTCAACGGCTCCGGCAAGAGCACCTTCGCGCGGATGATCGCCGGCGACCTCGCCACCAGCGGCGGACAGGTCCATCGCGACCGGCGCATCAAGGTCGGCTGGTTCCACCAGCACCAGATCGAGGCGATGGACGGCGAGGACACGCCCCTCTCCATCATCCGCCGCGCCATGCCCGAAGCCAGCGAAGCGCAGCGGCGCTCCCGCCTGGCCCGGTTCGGAATGACGGTGGACAAGGTCGAGACCACGGTGGCCAACCTGTCCGGAGGCGAGCGGGCCCGCCTGTTGCTGAACATGGTGGCGATGGAGCGGCCGCACCTGCTGATCCTCGACGAGCCGACCAATCACCTGGACATCGACAGCCGGCGGGCGCTCACCGAGGCGCTCAACGACTATTCCGGCGCGGTGATCCTGATCACCCATGACCGGTCCCTGATGGAGATGGTCGCCGACCGCCTTTGGCTGGTGGCGGACGGAACGGTGAAGGCCTTCGACGGCGACATGGACGACTATGCCCGCTTCGTCCTCGACCGCGCCCGGACCGCCAACCGCAATCCCGGCAAGGCGCCCCCGCCTCCCCCGCCCGCGGCGACGCCGCCCGCCAGGGGCCCGATCGGTCCCCTCAAGCGCCGACTCGAGGCCGCCGAGGAGGCGCTGGCGCGGGAGACCAAGCTGTTCGCTGAGGTCGACGCGCTCCTCGCCGACCCGGCGGTGCATGCCGACCCGCTGAAGTCGGCGGAGGTGCGCAAGCGCCACGTCCGCATGCTGGAGCGCCTGGCCGAGGCCGAAGCCAAGTGGATGGAGGCCGCCGAGGTCTACGAGGCCGCCCGAGTGGGAGCCTGATTCAGCCTTCTGATCTGTTCCGTCAAAAGGCGTCAGGCTCTAGCGTGCTGGATTTGAAGTTCGCCGGTGTGTGGGGTCAGGCTCGGTGCGAACTTCAAATCCAAAAAAGCACACTAGAATTCAATAGTTTCTAGTGGTGCGAATCAGACGCCTCGAACCCACCCGAGAGGCGCCGAACGCACCACAAGGCTTTGAATCTTGCGGTGCATTCTGAACCGCGGGGATCGGACTCATGTGTTTGATTTGCACCACTAGCGTGGCTGGAGATTTAGAATCCGCTCCGGAAATGCCACAAACATCGGCGAATTCCTGAATCGCGACACTAGGGGCCGGGGAGCGCCCGAACCTACCGATGGCAGGCGTCCAACCAGTACCAGGGCGCCCCCAGAAGCCCGGGGTGAAGGGTGACACAAGCGAACTCCCCTTCGGCAAGCCGATTGAAGACGGCCTCCGGCACCTGCGGGCCTTCGTCCCGAGGCAAGTGATTGTACTCCCATGGGCGCCGGCTCAGACCTACATAGAACTGGCGGCCCGAGCGGACGCTCAGGTGTTCAGTTTTCTTGAGTACTGGAATCTGAAATACCCGCCCTTTGGACAGGTCGAATTGAGTGTCGACCAGTTCGAAGACACCAAAGCCGTAGCCCGCCCATATCAAAGGATAGGCCAGTAGGATAAGCCATCGGCGGGAGTCATTCTGAAAGGGTTCGAGAATCTTGTTCCAGAAGGTGTTTCGCCCGGGTTGGAACAGCCGCCACAAACAATAGGTCGACAAGCCCCACGCAACGAGCATCATTCCCATGCCGACGCCGTTGTCGCTGACATTGTACTGCCATATATGAATGCAGACGTCCGCCGGGAACAGCAAGACGCCGCCGAACGACAGAGCCAACAGCGGAGTACCCACCTGAAAACGATATATCCAGGACCGACAGTGATAGATGATCACCAGAAAAAACAACGTAGAAAATACGACAAGTTCCTGGAACCACCACGGTGGAAAATTCCAGCGACCATAAATGAACGAAATCGCTACTGCGCAAATAAACGGTATGGCAACGATAGATCCGCGCAAGCTCTTTGCACGGGTATAGACTACCCGTTCGGATTTGTTTATGATTTGTCTGGACTTGGACGAGATGATGTCGATCATGCTACCGGTTTTCACAGACGGGGGCATAGTAAAGGACAATGCGTCACCGCCTAGAAGCTATTGCTCGGCATTTTAGGGAGCGCCGCGTGGGCGGCTCGAAGCCCTAGCTCTGTTTCTCCCAGCCCCGGCTCTCCCCCTGGCGCCAATAGGTGACCGGATGTCCGGCCTTCCGGCACCGGGACCACAGCGCCCGGGCCGCCTGCAAGGCCGGTTCGTCGCGGCCGTCGAAGACCACCACGCATCGCTCGTATCCGGCGAGATCGCCGGGATCGCCGTCCAGGAGAAAGAGGGCCTGAGCCCCGTTGGTGTTGTCGGAGCCTTCGCCCAGAAGGATGGGCTGGCGATCGGTGAAGGGCTCGCCGATCACGCCATGCGGAAGGAAACTGTCGTCGCGGTAAGTCCAAAGCGCGGCGTCGAGCGCCGCGATGCGTCCGGCGTCCGCCGACCGGACCCTGGCCCGCCAGCCGCGGCTGACGGTTTTCTCCAGCAGCTCCGGCAGCACCTGCTCCAGCGAGGTTCGCTCGAGATGGTAGAACCAGATCTCGCAGGGCGGCGGCATGGCGCGGGCCTCACTCCTCGTAGGTGTCCGCCACGAGGCGATCGAGGAGGCGCACCCCGAAGCCGGTGGCGCCGCTGGGGATCGTGGGAACCGTGGAGTTCGGCTTCCAGGCGGTCGAGGCGATGTCAAGGTGCGCCCAGGGGGTGTCCTTCACGAACCGCTGGATGAACAGGGCGGCCGTGATCGAGCCGCCGTAACGGGGGCCGACGTTCTTCATGTCAGCCACGGGGCTGTCGATATTGTGCTCGTACTGCGGGGGCATCGGCATCCGCCAGAGCGCGTCGCCGCTGGTCTTGGAGGCGGCGAGGAGCTTGTCGGCGAGCTCGTCGTTGTTGCTGAACAGGCCGCCTATGTCCTTGCCCAGGGAGACGATGATAGCCCCGGTGAGAGTGGCCAGGTCGATGAGGAACTTCGGCTTGAAGCGCTGCTGGCAGTACCAGATGGCGTCCGCCAGGACGAGGCGGCCCTCGGCGTCGGTGTTGATCACCTCCACGGTCTGGCCGGACATGGTGGTGACCACGTCGCCCGGGCGCTGGGCGTTGCCGTCCGGCATGTTCTCCACCAGGCCGAGGATCCCCACGGCGTTCACCTTGGCCTTGCGCGCCGCCAGGGCGTACATCGCCCCCGTCACCGCCGCCGCCCCGCCCATGTCGGTGATCATCTCCTCCATTCCGTCGGCCGGCTTCAGGCTGATGCCGCCGGTGTCGAAGCACACGCCCTTGCCCACGAAGGCGATGGGCTGGGCGTTCGGGTCCTTGGCGCCCTTCCACTGGATGACAGCCAACTGGCTCTCACGAACGCTGCCCTGGCCGACCCCCAGCAGGGCGCCCATGCCCAGCTTCTTCATCTCCTTTTCGCCGAGTATCTCGACCTCGAGGCCGAGGCCGGTCAGACCCTTCACACGGCGGGCGAATTCCTCGGGATAGAGGATGTTGGCGGGCTCCGAGACCAGGTCGCGGCTGAAGATGACGGCGTCGGCGAGGCCGGCGAGGCGCTTGAACGCCTTCGTCGCGGCCTTGGGATCGTCCACTTCCAGCCTGACCTTCTTGATCGACGGCTTCTTCTCGGGCTTTTCGGTGGTGCGGTAGCGATCGAAGCGATAGGCCGCGAGGCGGACCCCGAAGGCGGCCGCCGCCGCCAACTCGGCCGACGTCGCCGGCAGCTTCAACACCAGGACGTCGGCGCCGCTGGTCTTCACAGTCTGATAGGCCTGCGCGCCGGCGACCTCGATCGCCTCGGCGCCGAAGGACCCCGACGGACCCGAACCCACCAGGATCACTCGCGCGGCGTCGACGTTGTGCGGCGCGACGATGTCCAGGGTCTGGCCCTTGGCGCCGGTGAAGCGGCCGCCGTCGATAGCGCGCTGAAGCGCTCCTCCCGTGGCCGCGTCGAGGATGGCCGCCGCCCCGGCCAGGGGGGTGTTCTCCGGCGCCAGCACGGCGATGGCGGCCTTGGCGCCGGCCTCGGCTTCGGCGGCGACGAATTCGATCTTCATGGCGAGCTCCGGGGAAAATCATCAAGTGAGAAGGGGGTGTTTAAGCTGAGGGGCGTTTCAGGCGAACCGCGCCAGCACGTCGTCGGCGGCGACGCTGTCGCCGGCCTTGGCGCCCAGGCTCTCGATCCTGCCGTCCCGCTCTGCACGGATGATGTTCTGCATCTTCATGGCCTCGATGACGCAGATCACCTGGCCCTCCTTGACCTCTTCCCCCTCGGCCACGTCCATGGAAACCACCAGGCCTGGCATAGGGGAAACCACAAGACGCGAGGTATCCGGCGGCGCCTTGGGCGGCAGCCGCTGGTGGAGGTCGGCCGACATCGGCGTCAGGACCAGCACCCTCTGACGCACGGCATGGAAGCGGATCGTGAACCCCTCGGCCGCGGGCGCGACCGTCGCCGTGAAGTCCCGCCCGTCGAGCTGGCCGCTGAACAACGGCGCGCCCGGCCGCCAGTCGATCTCGTCGAGGCGGAGGATCCTGCCTTCGGTGGGCAGGGCGATGGCGAGGACGCTGCCGTTCTCGGTCACCTCCACATCCCGCCTGCGTCCCTCGGCCACCACGACCCAGGTGTTGCGTTTGACCTTCGGCGACAGGTCGCCGCCGGCGCCCAGGGCCCGGGCGGCCAGGACCCGGTGCATGGCCACGGCGGAGGCGAGGATCACGTCGCTCTGCCAGGGCTGAGGCGGCAGGCCCGAAAACCCGTCCGGGAACTCGTCCTTGATGTAGTTGGTGGATAGCTGGCCCGAACCGTAACGCGGCTGGTCCATCACTGCGGCCAGGAAGGGGGTGTTGTGGCCCGGGCCCTCGATATGCAGGTCCTCAAGGGCGCGGGCCATGCCGGCGATGGCGCCGGGCCTGTCCGGCGCCCAGGCGCAGAGCTTGGCGATCATCGGGTCGTAGAAGGTGGAGATCTCGTCGCCTTCGCGCACGCCGGTGTCGTTGCGCACGCGATAGCCGCCGCGATCGCCTTCGGCGGGCGTCAGGTAGCGCGACAGGCGCCCGATCGACGGCAGGAACTTGCGATAGGGATCCTCGGCATAGATCCGGCTCTCGATGGCCCAGCCGTCGATGGCGAGGTCCGACTGGTCGAAGGTGAGCCGCTCACCGGCCGCCACCCGGATCATCTGCTCGACGAGGTCGACGCCGGTTATCAGCTCGGTTACCGGATGTTCCACCTGGAGACGCGTGTTCATCTCCAGGAAATAGAAGGACTTGTCCTGCGCGGCGACGAATTCGACGGTGCCGGCGGAGTCATAGTTCACCGCCTTGGCCAGGGCCACCGCCTGCGCCCCCATGGCCGCGCGGGTCTCCGCGTCCAGCAGGGGGGATGGCGCCTCCTCGATCACCTTCTGGTTGCGGCGCTGGATCGAGCATTCGCGCTCGAAGAGGTGAATCACATGGCCGTGCTTGTCGCCCAGCACCTGGATCTCGATGTGGCGCGGATCGACGATGAACTTCTCGATGAAGATGCGGTCGTCGCCGAACGCGCCCTTGGCCTCGGCGCGGACCGCCGGAAAGCCCTCCTCCACGTCCTGTCGCGCCCAGGCCACGCGGATGCCCTTGCCCCCGCCGCCGGCGGAGGCCTTGATCATCACCGGATAGCCGATCTCCTCGGCGATGCGGACGGCGTGGGCGGCATCGTCGATCTCGCCGATGTGGCCGGGCACGATGGAGATCCCCGCCCTGGCTGCGAACAGCTTGGACTGGATCTTGTCGCCCATGGCGTCGATGGCGTCGGGGTTGGGTCCGATGAAGACGACGCCGGCCTCGGCGCAGCGGCGGGCGAAGCCGGCGTTCTCCGAGAGGAAGCCGAAGCCCGGATGCACCGCCTGGGCGCCGGTCTCATGGCAGGCGGCAATGATCTTGTCCGCCACGAGATAGGATTGGTTGGCGGGCGAGGGGCCGATGAAGACGGCCTCGTCCGCCATCGATACCGCCAGGGAGTCCGCGTCGGCCTCGGAATAGACGACCACCGTGGCGATACCCATTCGCCTGCAGGTCTTGATGATGCGCACCGCGATCTCTCCGCGGTTGGCGATCAGGATTTTCGAGAACATCCGGTTGGGGTCGCCTTCTTAAACGTTATATCGGGGGTTAGACGCCTAGGGCGGCGCTGACAACCGTGCCCAAACGTCACCACCGCGTCGCTGACCCCGCTGGAGGATCACCATGACCGAGACAGCCCAGACCCCGCGCCTCTCCCCGGCCGGCTTCGACCTCACGCCGCCGACCAAGGCGGACCTGGCCCGCCTGGAGGCCGGCCTCACGCGCGAGGAGAAGGACGTCCTCCTGCACCACGGCACCGAGGCTCCCTTCTGCGGCGGCTTGCTCGATAATAAGGAGGACGGCGTCTACTGCTGCCGGCTGTGCGGCCTACCCCTCTTCCAGGCCAAGACCAAGTTCGAGAGCGGCACCGGCTGGCCGAGCTTCTTCGCCCCTTTCGACGAGAGCCATGTGCGCGCAATCAAGGACACCAGCTACGGCATGGTGCGCATCGAGACGCGCTGCGCTCGGTGCGATTCGCACCAAGGCCACGTCTTTCCCGACGGCCCGCCGCCCACCCGCCTGCGCTATTGCATCAATTCGGTGTCGCTGCAGTTCGCGCCGACCGGCGAGCCCCTGCCCGATCCCCTGGGTCGCGGCGACCACATCGCCTGATCTCCGCCAATCGCTTCTACCAGAAGTTCCAGCAGATGGACTGCAGCGTCAGCTACGCCACCCCCGCCAACCCGAGCGGCTGCCGCGGAGACCTGTGGCCGTGGGTGGAGATGGGCTTCTACAACGTCCAGCAGGGTGACATTCCCTACCTGAAGGGGCTGGCCGACCAGTACACGATCCTCGACAACTATCACCGGCCAAGAGCGGCGCCGGTCTCGACAGCCTCTACCTCGGCTTCGCCGACGCGCTCTGGTACTGCGACGGCGCCGGCCATCCCGTGACGCCGCCGGCCAACCAGATAGGAAACCCCAACCCCAGCCGGGCGCCAACAACTGGTACACTCAGGACGGTTATTCGGGCGGCGCCTATAGCAACTGCTCCGATACGACCCAGCCCGGCGTCGCCGCTGTGGCGGCCTACCTCTCCGCCCTGCACGTGAAGCTGAACTGCGACGCAGGCCGCTACTCTCTGCTGAGCAACTACAACCCCGGATACCTTCGCGACGAACCCCTATGTGCCGATCAACGGCCCGGCGATCAGCGACTTGATGGCGGCCTTCAAGTTCTGAAGCCACGCCATCGCGTACGGAAAGGGGCGCCCCTATAGCGGAATGTTGTCGTGCTTCTTCCAGGGGTTGGAGACCTTCTTGGATCTCAGGCTCTTGAGCGCGCGCACGATCCGCCGGCGGGTGCCGTGGGGCATGATCACGTCGTCGATATAGCCACGCGAGGCCGCCACGAAGGGATTGGCGAAGTGGGCCTTGTACTCGGCCTCGCGCTCGGAAATCTTGTCCGGGTCGCCGATGTCGCTGCGGAAGATGATCTCGACCGCCTGCTTGGGCCCCATCACGGCGATCTCAGCGGTAGGCCAGGCGTAGTTGACGTCGCCGCGTATGTTCTTCGAGCTCATGACGTCGAAGGCGCCGCCGTAGGCCTTGCGGGTGATCAGGGTCACCTTCGGCACCGTGGCCTCGGCGAAGGCGAACAGCAGCTTGGCCCCGTGCTTGATCAGCCCGCCCTGCTCCTGCTTGGTGCCCGGCATGAAGCCCGGCACGTCCACTAGGGTCACCACGGGGATGTTGAAGGCGTCGCAGAAGCGCACGAAGCGGGCGGCCTTGCGCGAGGAATCGATATCCAGCACCCCGGCCAGCACCTGCGGCTGGTTGGCCACGAAGCCGACGGTGTCGCCATCCATGCGGCCGAAACCGACGATGATGTTCTTCGCCCAGTCCGGTGAAATCTCGAAGAAATCGCCCTCGTCGATGATCTTCAGGACCAGCTCCTTCATGTCGTAGGGCTTGTTGGGGTTGGCCGGGATCAGGGTGTCGAGCGAGGGCTCGGCGCGCTCGGGATCATCGAAGCTGGGCCGGCGGGGCGGAGGCTCGCGGTTGGAGAGCGGCAGGAAGTCGATCAGCCGGCGGATCTGGGCCAGGGCTTCCAGATCGTTGTCGAAAGCCCCTTCCGACACCCCCGACTTGAGGGCGTGGACACGCCAGCCGCCGAGGTCCTCGTGGCTGACGTCCTCATTGACCGCCTTCTTCACCACCTCCGGGCCGGTGACGTACATGTAGGCAGTGTCCTTCACCATAAAGATGAAGTCGGTCATGGCCGGCGAATAGACGTCACCGCCGGCGCAGGGGCCCATGATCACGCTGATCTGGGGAATGACGCCCGACGCCAGGACGTTCTGCAGGAAGATGTCGGCGTAGCCGGCCAGGGAGTCGACGCCCTCCTGGATCCGCGCCCCGCCGGCGTCAAAGAGGCCTATGACCGGCGAGCCGTTGCGCAGGGCCATCTCCTGCACCTTGACGATCTTCTCGGCGTGCGCCTTCGACAGCGATCCGCCGAACACCGTGAAATCCTTTGAGAAGACATAGACGACCCGGCCGTTGATGGTGCCCCAGCCGGTCACCACCCCGTCGCCGGGAAACCGCTGGTCCTGCATGCCGAAGTCGTGGCTGCGGTGTTCGACGAACATGTCGAACTCCTCGAAGGAGCCCTCGTCCAGCAGCACGTCGATCCGTTCGCGGGCGGTCAGCTTGCCCTTGGCGTGCTGGGCGGCGATCCGCTGGGGGCCGCCGCCGGCCCTGGCTTGGGCGCGGCGCTTCTCGAGCTCCTCGAGGATATGCTGCATGCGTGGTTCCTTGTATTCGAGCAGTCCCGGTTAGCGGTCGGGCGGGCGCGTGACAAGTTGATCACGCGGGGCGCCGAGGGCCCCGTACCAGCGCTCGGCCATCACCGCCTCCACGGCCATGGCGTCCGCCCGGGCCGCGGCCTCGGCGTCGACGCCCCACTGCTCCTCCTGGAAGATCTCGTCGAGGCGCGCGGCGGCCATGGCCTCGTCGGCGTTGATGCGGCCGTCGCGCAGCGCCAGGGCCAGGATCGCCGAGCCGAACAGGGCGGCGGAGAAGGCCATACCGGCCAGCGCGAAGTCGTCCATCGCCGCCAGCAGGGCCGACAGCCGCGCCAGCGTCTCCGGCGGCTGCGGATGATGGACGATGCCCGCCGCGCGGGTGAAGACGAGCCCGTGGGCGTCGCGCGCCCAGTCCAGCAGCGGGCCCCAGGACTGCTCCTGGCGACGCACCAGCCGCGCCGGACCCTCAGCGAAGTAGCAGAGGAGGTCGGCGCCGGCGTAGCGGACGACGCCCTCGGCCGTGGGGCCGCGCGCGGCCCCGACCGCGTCGATCGCGGTATGGGCGAGGCGGGTGGCCGGCATCGAGGCATGGGCGATCCAGTCCCCCTGCCCCCGCCATTCGTCGGCGATCAGATGCGCCAGCGCCCGGGTGGGGAGGATAAGCGGGCGTCCCTGGGGCGTGCGCGGCATGCGCCCGTCGAGTTGGACGGCGAACCCCTCGCCCTCCGGCTCGACATCGACCGCCTTGTAGAAGCGGCGCCGTTTCTGAAGGGGATCGCTGGGTTCGGCCATGGCGGTCTTGCTTCCTGATCGACGGCGGTGATCCCTGAATCTAGGATCACCCACAGCCGAACGGAGGAGCCCTGACAATCGCCCCGGATCAACCCCTCGCCGGACTGGTGGTGCTCGACCTGACCCTGGCGCGCGCCGGGCCGACCTGCGCGCGGCACCTCTCGGACTGGGGCGCCGACGTCATCTCGGTCCAGGCGCCGGGCGCGTCCGAGGAGGTCGTCGCCTCGCGCGACGGCTTCGACTACCAGAACCTGCACCGGGGCAAGCGGGCCATCAGTCTCGACCTGAAGTCGCCGCGCGGCCACGAGGCCTTCCTGCGGCTGGCGAAGAGCGCCGACGCGGTGGTGGAGAACATGCGCCCGGCGGTGAAGCACCGGCTGCGCATCGCCTACGAGGACCTCAAGGCGGTCAATCCGCGCATCGTCTACGGCAGCATCAGCGGGTTCGGCCAGGACGGCCCGTACGGCGACCGCGCCGGCGTCGACCAGATCGCCCAGGGCATGGGCGGGTTGATGTCGATCACCGGGGCGCCCGGCGGCGGCCCGATGCGCGTGGGGATCGCGGTCTCCGACGTGACCGCCGGCAACTTGCTGGCCCTCGCGATCATGATGGCCCTGTTTCGGCGCGAGCGGACCGGCGAAGGCGCCTTCGTCCACACATCGCTGCTGGAGAGCCAGCTCTTCCTGCTGGATTTCCAGGCGTCGCGCTGGCTGATGGCCGGCGAGGTGGCGGGCCAGACCGGCAACGACCACCCGACGATCGCCCCCTCCAGCGTCTATCCGACGGCCGACGGCCACATCAACATAGCCGCCTCCTGGCCGGCGCAGTGGAAGACGATGTGCGAGGTCATGGGCCGGACCGACTGGCTGGAGAACCCGGACTGGCGCTCCAGCCGCGGCCGCGTCGCGCATCGCGAGAGCCTCAACGCGGCGATCGCACGGGAAACGGCGGCGCGCCCCAGCGCCTATTGGATCGCACTCCTGGAGGCGGCGGGCATCCCCTGCGGCCCGATCTATTCCATCGACCAGGCCTTCGCCGATCCGCAGGTCAGGCACCTGGCCATGGCCGCGCCGGTCGAGCATCCCCGCCTGGGACCCACCCACATGGTCGCCTCGCCGCTCAACATCAGCGGCGCGGACAAGAACCTGCGCGGCGCCGCGCCGGTCCGCCCCGACCACACCGACGAGGTCCTGGCCGGGGTCGGCTACAGCAGTGAGGAGATCGCCGACATGCGGGCGGCGGGCGTTATCTGAAGGCTGACCACCAGACACACAGAGGGAGACACCATGGGACGGGAAACGCGCGTGCTCGCCGAGGGTATCTATTTCGGCGAAGGGCCCCGCTGGCGGGAGGGCCGGCTGTGGTTCAGCGACTTCTTCGTCAAGGCGGTGAAGTCGGTGTCGCTGGCCGGCGACGTTCGCATCGAGTTCACCATCGACGACCGCCCCTCCGGCCTCGGCTGGATGCCCGACGGCTCGATGCTGATCGTCTCGATGACCAGGCGCCAGGTGCTTCGCCGGACTCCGGAGGGCAGGATCGTGCTGCACGCCGACCTGCATCACGTCGCCACCTTCCATTGCAACGACATGGTGGTCGACGCCGAGGGCGTGGCCTTCGTCGGCAACTTCGGGTTCGACCTCGACGCCGAACTGACGTCCCGGGGCATGGAGAGCGTGCTCGCCGACCATCCCACCGCCAAGCTCGCCCGCGTCGCCCCCGATGGCTCGGCCGAGGTGGCCGCCATGGACATGCACTTCCCCAACGGCTCGGTGATCACCCCCGACGGCAAGACGCTGATCGTCGGCGAGTCGCTCGGCGCCTGCCTCACCGCCTTCGACATCGACGACGATGGCTTCCTCACCGGCCGGCGGGTGTGGGCCGACCTGCGGCCGCGGGTGCCGGACGGGATCTGTCTCGACGCCAACGGCGCCGTCTGGGTCGCCAACCCGATCGCGCCTGAGTGCGTGCTGGTCGCCGAAGGCGGCGAGGTGCTTGAGGTGATCGAGACCGGGGATCCCTGCTACGCCTGCATGCTCGGCGGCGACGACGGCCGCACCCTCTTCATGCTCACCGCCCCCACCTCCATCGCCGAGGAAGCCGCCGCCGCCCCCAAAGGCAAGCTCCTCATCGCAACCGTAGACACCCCCCACGCCGGTCTGCCGTAGGGCTCGCGGACACGCCCCAAATCCGACACTCCGCCGGCGGTCTCATGGCGGTTCGGCCGCCAGCCGATGAGGACACGAGGGTGCCTGTTTCCGCGCTGAGACGGCAGGGCCCCTCTTCCCGCGACCGGGCCGCGGCGATCGCGATTTCGGCGACCGGCCATGTCGCGGTGTTCGTCTTCCTGCTCTGGCATCTGCACTGGCGGGGCGAGAGCGAAGCGCCGGCGGCCATGGACGTGGAACTCGCGCGGCCCTGGTCGCCGGAACCGCGATCCCGTCCCGAACGCCGCGCGAAGACTGTGAGGCCGGGGCGGACCTCGTCGCCATCACCTGTCCCGTCGCGGCCGTTCGAGACCCGCCCGCTGACGCCGCTCCCGCCCGGCGAGGCCGCGGCCCCCGTCGTGGCGCCGCCAACCCCGCCGGTGGAGCTTTCGAAAGCCCTGCGCGGCGCCGTCGGCTGTGGCCATGCGGGCTATCTGCGGATGAGCCCGGCGGAGCGGCAGGCGTGCGAGACGCGGATGGCGGGGCGGGCCGGCTCGGACGGGCCGGCGTTCGGGGCCGATCCCCGCAAGCGGGCCGCCTTCGACCTCGCCGCCAAGAAGGAGGACTTCCTGCAGGAGCCGTTCCTTGCGGAGCGGCCGAGCAAGGGCTGCAAGCCGCGGGTCTTCGAACACGAGTCGGGGGTGGTCGGCCGGGCGCCGCCCAACTGGACGGCCTCGGTCGCCTGCGCGGTTCCGTTCTAGATTCCCCGGAACACCGGCTTGCGCTTTTCCATGAAGGCCTTGCGGCCCTCGGCGTAGTCGGCGCTCTGGAAGCAGGCGTCGACGGCGGCGGCGACGTCGTCGAGCTTGCGGCGGTCCGGGTCCTTCATGGCCTCACGGACCGCCATCTTCGCGGCCTTGACCGTGAGGGGGGCGTTCTGGCCGATCTGGTCGGCGTAGTGCCAGATCGCGGGCTCCAGTTCGTCGCGGCTCGTCACCCTGTTGACGAGGCCGATGCGCAGGGCCTCGGCGGCGTCGAAGTGTCGGGCGGTGAACAGGATCTCCTTGGCGTAAGACGGCCCGACCAAGTCGGCCAGGGCCTTGAGGCCGTCGAAGCCGTAGCCGAGGCCGAGGCGCGCCGCGGGGATGCCGAAGCGGCTGTCGTCGGAGCAGATCCTGAGGTCGCAGGTCAGCGCCACGGCCAGGCCGCCGCCGATGCAGAAACCGCCGACCATGGCGATGGAGGGCTTGGAGAGGCTGGTCATCGCGCGCGTCGCGGCGGCGATATGGTCGTTGTAGATGTCGTTGGCCGCCTTGCTGTCGCGGTGCTCGCCGAACTGGGAGATGTCGGCCCCGGAGATGAAGGCCTTGTCACCGGCCCCCTTGAACACGATCACCCGCACCTCGGGGTCGGCCTCGAAGGCGTCGAGGACCCGGGGTATCCCCTGCCACATGTCGATCGAGAGGGCGTTGCGGCGCTCGGGATGGTTGAAGATCATCCAGCCGATCGCGCCGTCCTTCTCGCCGAGCAGACGCTGGGTTCCGGTTTCCATACCAAGTCTCCACCCTTGCGGGGCGTGAGCCCCCTTCCCCGGCTTCGCCGGGACTTCCCCCACGGGGGAAGAGATTCCTAGCGCGGCTTGCCGTAGGCGGGGGGGCGTTTTTCCAGGAAGGCGGCGACGCCTTCGCGGAAGTCCTCGCCCTGGGCGCAGAGGATCTGGTTGCGGTCCTCCATGGCGATTGCCGCCTCCAGGCCGCCCGCGTCGATGGAGTGGTTGAGGCACTCCTTGGTGAGGCGAAGGCCGAGCGGGGTGGTGAGCAGCATCTCGGCGACCAGGGCCTCGCCCTCGACCTCCAGCTTGTCCGGCGGCACGACGGCGCTGACCAGGCCGAGGTTCAGGGCGCGCTCGGCGCGCAGGAAACGGCCGGTGAGCATCAGCTCGGCGGCCACGGAGGACCCCACCATGCGCGGCAGGAAGTAGCTGACGCCGATGTCGCAGGCCGACAGGCCGATGCGGATGAAGGCGGCGTTCATCTTCAACGTCGGGGTGGCGATGCGCACGTCCGAGGCGAGCGCCAGGGCGAAGCCGCCGCCGGCCGCCGCGCCGTCGACAAGGGCGACGATCGGCTGCGGGCAGCGGCGCATGGCCATGACGATCTCGCTGATCTGCCGCTGGCGGACCAGGCCCTCGGACGGGCCGGTCCCCCCGCTGTTGTCGCGCTCCTTGAGGTCGAGGCCGGCGCAGAAGTTGGAGCCCGCCCCGCGCAGCACCACCACCCGCACCTCGTGGCGCCAGTAGAGGCCGGTGAAAAGGTCGCGCAGCTCCTCGACGAGTCGGCGGTTGAGGGCGTTCAGCCGCTCGGGCCGGTTCATGGTCACCCACAGGGCGTCGCCCCGGTGATCCAGCAGCAGGTGCTCGTAGTCCATGTCGTTCAGGCCCGGCCGCTGGTGGGGATCTTGTTGAAGGGGACGTCCTTGTCGACACGGATGTCGGCGGGAAGGCCCAGGACGCGCTCGGCGATGATGTTGCGCAGGATCTCGTCGGTGCCGCCCTCGACCCGGGTGGCCGGCGAGCGCAGCAGCATGGCCTGGAAGCGGCCGTGGGCGGCGGCGACCTGGGGATCGGAGATCACCCCGGCCTGGGCCTGCAGGTCCTCGGCGAACATGGCGATCTCCTGCATGGTCGGGCCGGCGACCAGCTTGCCGATGGAGTTCTCCGGCCCCGGCGTCTCGCCGCGGGAGAGGGCCGAGAGGGCGCGGAAGCCGGTGTACCTGAGGCCGGTGGTGCGCACCGCCCAGGTGGCGAGCTTGGAGCGCACTGCCGGGTCGTCGATGGCCAGGCCGTTCTCGGTCTCGATGCGGCAGCAGAGATCGAAGAGCTCGGGGAAGCCGGTGGACATGCCCGAGCCGATGGAGAGGCGCTCGTTCATCAGGGTGGTCAGCGACACCTTCCAGCCGTCGCCGACCTCCCCCAGGCGCTGGGCGTCGGGGATGCGTACGTCGGTGAAGTAGACCTCGTTGAAGCCCGACTGGCCGTTGGCCTGCTTGATCGGGCGAATCTCGATCCCCGGCGACTTCATGCTCAGGAAGAACATGGTCAGGCCCTTGTGCTTGGGCACGGTGGGGTCGGTGCGGGTGACCAGGATCGCCATGTCCGAGTAGTGGGCGCCGCTGGTCCAGATCTTCTGGCCGTTGATGATCCAGTCGCCCGAGCCGTCCCCAGAGTCGTTTGGGGCGCGCTCGGCGCGGGTGCGCAGGCCCGCCAGGTCCGAGCCGCCGGCCGGCTCGCTGAACAGCTGGCACCAGATCTCCTCGCCCGCGGCCAGGGGCGGCAGGTAGCGGCGCTTCTGCTCCTCGGAGGCGTAGGCCATCACGGTCGGGCCGCACATGCCGTGGCCGATGATGAAGATCCCTCCGAGAGCGCCGTAGGGGGCCTCCTCCTGGCCCCAGATCACCCGCTCGATGGGCGACGCGCCGCGGCCGCCGTATTCCTTGGGCCAGTGCAGGCAGGCCCAGCCGGCCTCGGCCTTCTTCTTCTGCCAGGCCTTGGCGGCGGCCATGGGGTCGATCCCCTTGAGGTCCAGGTTGCCGAACCCGGACGACTCCAGATCGGCCTTCAGCTCGCGCGGCGCGTTGGCGTCGATCCAGGCGCGCACCTGCGCCCGGAAGGCGGCTTCGGCGGGGGTGTCATCGAAGTTCATGGCTCGGTGTCCGTTCAGGCGTCAGCCGCGAAGCGGCGAGATTGGTCTATCCGCAGATGACGCAGATGACACAGATGAATGCGGGCGGCGGCGCTCGGCCGAACTCTTCCGGCGAGCACGCTCATCTGCGTCATCTGCGTCATCTGCGGCAAAAAGACTCTCTTTGTTGCGGCTTCGCCGCGGTTCGGGGGTCAGGCGGCGTTGCGGGCTCTCATGCGAGCTATGAGTTTGTTTTCCCATTGGGATTGCGGGCCGAGGTTTAGGGCAAGGAGGTTGGAGCGGCGGTAGAAGAGGTGACAGTCGAAGGCCCAGGTGAAGCCCATGCCGCCGTGGACCTGGATGTTGTTCTTGGCGCAGTGCTGGAAGGCCTGGGTGGCGCTGATGCGGGCGCTGGCCGCGGCTTCGCCGAGCTCGGCGGCGCCGGTGGAGAGGGCCCAGGCGCCGTAGTAGCCGTTGGAGCGGGCCAGGGTGGCGGCGACGTACATGTCGGCCAGCATGTGCTTGATGGCCTGGAACGAGCCGATCGGGCGGCCGAAGGCCATGCGCTCGAGGGCGTAGTCGCGGCCCATCTCCAGGGCGCGGTCGGCGCCGCCGATCTGTTCGAACGCGGTGAGCACGGCGGCGCGGTCGAAGACCTGCTCGAGGATCGACCAGCCCTCCCCAACTCCCCCCAGGGGCTCGGCCGCCGCGCCGGCGAAGTCGAGGCGGGCGTGGCCGCGGGAGGGGTCGATGGTCTGCAGGGGGGTGCGGGTGACGCCGTCCTGGCGCAGGTCGACCAGGTAGAGCCCGACGCCCCGGGCGTCGGACCCGGGGACCGAGCGGGCCGAGACGATGGCGAAGTCGGCGATCTCGCCGTCGGGGACGGCGGTCTTGGCGCCGGTGAGGCGGCCATCGGCGATGGAGAGGTGGATGGTCTTGGGGGTGATCACGCCGGCGCGCTCGGCGTGGGCGAAGGTCCCGATCGCCTCGCCCGACGCCAGCCTGGGCAGCCACTGCGCCTTCTGCGCGTCCGAGCCGGCGGTCAGCAGGAACTCGGTGGCGAGGAACACCGAGGAGGAGAACGGCACGGGCGCCAGGGCGCGGCCTATCTCCTCGGCGATCACGCAGAGTTCGAGGTAGCCGAGGCCGAGCCCGCCGTGCTCCTCCGGGATGGCGACGCCCAGGAAGCCCATCTCGGCGAGGCCCGCCCACAGCGCCTTGTCGTAGGGATGCGAGCCCTCCAGCACCGCCCGCACCGCAGTGGTCGGGCACTTGGCGGCGAGGAAGCGGCGGGCCTCGGTCCCCATCTGCTTCTGTTCGTCCGAAAACTCGAAATTCATGAGCGTCTCCCCGTGGGCGGCCTGGACCATAGGAGCGCGCCTTGGGTGGCGCAATCGCCGCTTGCGGTGACGCTAGGGCATGGGCCTAGGCCAATTCTTACGCCAATTCCATGCGTCTGTAACATTTCAGAGATAGGGCCGCCGCCGTGACTTCCCCTGCCCGCCTCCGCACCGGCGCCATGGCCGCGCTGCTTTTCGGGACAACGGGCGCCTGGGGCGCGAGAGCGGCGGACGAGGCGCCCGCGGCGACCAGCGTCAGCGAACTGGTGGTGACGGCGGACAAGGCGGGCCTGCTGGAGAAGCGGCCGAGCGACACGGTCTTCGGCATCGACAAGCCGCTGATCGAGACGCCGCGCTCGGCCAGCTTGATCAGCGACCTGACCATCCAGCGCTACGGAATCCAGACCATCAACCAGCTGGTGGCGATCGCGCCGGGGACCTTCACCGCCAGCTTCTACGGCGTGGCCGGCTCGCTGAACATCCGCGGCACCTACGCCGAGAACTACTTCAAGGGCTTCAAGCTGATCGAGAACCTGGGCACCTTCACCACGCCGGTGGGGGACGCGGCCCGGATCGAGGTGGTGCGCGGACCGCCCTCGCCCATCTACGGGCCCGGGCGGGTGGGCGGGTTCCTGAACTTCATCCCCAAGTCGGCGGTGATCGACGGCGCCTATCTGACCCGGCCGCAGGGGGAGATCGACGTCACCTTCGGGGCCTACCAGAAGAAGAACGTGACCGCCCAGGGCGGCGCGCCGATCGACCTCGGCGACGTGCGCGGGGGGGTCTACGCCTATGGCGAGGTCGACGATTCCCACAGCTATTACAGGGGCATCTACCCGAAGCATCAGATGGGCGAGATCTCCGCCCGCTTCGACTTCCCCGGCCAGTGGTCGCTGTCGCTGGACGCGCTCTACTACCATTCCACCGGCGACGTGCAGACGCCCGGCTGGAACCGGCTGACCCAGCAGCTGATCGACAACCAGACCTACATCACCGGCCGCAACACGGCGCTGACCGCCAGCCCGGGCGCGCCCTACCTGGCCCCGGGGCAGGTGCTGATCCCGCCCGGCTTCTACCCGTTCCTGTTCACGCCGAGCGGCAACGCCGGGCTTACCCGGGCCTATTTCGGCTTCCCGCCCGGGCCGGACCCGCGGTTCGTCCTCGACACCGGCGTCGGGACAACGACGCTCAGCCGGCGCGACATCTATCTGAGCCCGTTCGACTTCTCGAAGACCTCGACCCCGACGGTCTACCTCGGGCTGGAGAAGAACGGCCTGCCGGCCAGCGGCGTCGCCAAGCTGGAGCTGTTCTACACCGGCCTCGAGAACAAGCGGTTCGTCAGCTACGGATTCCCCGCCTGGCTGCGCGCCAATGTGCTGGAGGCGCGGGCGTCGTACCAGGCGAAGTTCACCGCCGCGGGCGGCGTCGTCGTGGTGGATAACATCGCCGGCTTCGCCGACCGCCACTCCCAGGCGCGGGACATGCAAAGCTTCAACAGCGGCGTCATCGCCCTGGACCGGCGCGACATTTCGCAGGGCGCCACGCCCACCGACACCATCTGCAGCCCGTTCGCCGGCAGGGTGACGGGCGACAACATCCCGGCCAATTGCCTGGGCTGGGAGCAGGACATCCACAGCCGGATCAACGACGCCGGCCTCTTCGACACCGCCGACATCGCGGTGGGCAAGCGCCTCGACCTGATCCTGGGCGGCCGCTACGACTACTACGACGTCAGGAGCAGCGACTCCGGCATCCTCGCCTTCGAGCCGCCGGGACCGGTGTCGGCGTCCAAGTGGCTGGGCACCTATAGCGCCAGCCTCAGCTACACGCTCGGGTGGGGCCTGATGCCCTATGTCACCTACGCCGAGGCCTCGGCCCTGGAGTACGGCCAGGCGGGGGACCTCTCCACCAGCCTGGTGGCCAACGGCGGCTGGATCCGCAACTCGCAGCTCAGCGAGGCGGGGGTGAAGTTCCAGTTCCTGAACGGGACGCTGGTGGGCTCGCTGGACGTCTACCGGCAGTCGCGGCCGGTGCTCTCCGGCGCGCCGCCCAGGGTGGTCAACACCGTCGGCAAGGGCGAGGAGCTGGAGATCCGCTGGGTGGCGACGCGCAACCTCAGCCTGACCTTCGCCGGCAATCTGCAGCACACCGAGGTCATCGGGCCGGACCAGAGCTTCCAGTACATCCCGGCCTATACGGTGTGCGGGGCCAACTTCGCCTGCGACACAGCCTCGTTCGGGGGGGCCTATGTGGTCTACAACTTCAACAGCCTGGCCGGGCGCGCGGGCAACTACGCCTACGGCCCGATCCCGCACAGCGTCGACAGCCTGTATCTGAACTACGTCAGCGACGACCATTCCTGGGGGCGGGTCGGGATGACGATCGGCTCGACCTACACCTCCAAGACTTCGGGGACCGTGCCGAACGCGGTGACCTATCCCGCGTACTTCCTGGAGAACCTGTCTCTGTTCTACCAGTACGGGAAGACCGAGATCGACCTCAACATCGACAACCTGACCAACGAACTCTACTTCACCCCGGACGCCGACACCTATGCGAACCTCGGGGCTCTTCCCGGTGTGGGTCGAGAGTGGCGGGTGACCCTCAAGCAGAGGTTCTAGCGCAAACGCCATCCAGGTGGAATCACCGCTGACCGCCGAACCAGTTCCCACTTCGGCGGCGAACGCCCTAGGCAGGTTACAATCGACCGAGCAGGACGAGGATGACGAGGATGACCAGGATCAGGCCGAGGCCGCCGCTTGGGAAGTAGCCCCAGGAGCGGCTGTGACCCCAGGTCGGCAGGGCGCCGATCACCAGGAGAATCAAAAGGATAATCAGGATTGTACCCAGCATGAACGTCTCCGTGCCGCGCCCGCTCTGATGGCCAAAGGCGCAGTTTGAAAACGGCCGGAGCCGTGCCGGGTTCCCTCAACGTCGCTCCGGGCGTTCGGGGCGATGGTGGGGGAAGGGATCCGCCGGCGCCTCGGCGAGTTCGAAGCCGAAGCGGGCGAACCCTTCCTGCATCTCCGGGCCGGGCGGCGCACTGACATCGATCACCCCGCCGGACGGATGGGGGATGACGAGGCGCCGGGCGTGGAGCTGCAGCTTCAGCGGGCCGGAGAGCTCCATCGAGCCGGGGGTATTGTACTTCGGGTCGCCGAGGATCGGGTGGCCGATGGCCAGGAGGTGGGCGCGCAGCTGGTGGGTGCGCCCGGTCTGGGGCTGCAGGGCCAGCCAGGCGGCGCGGGGCCCGGCGCGGGAGATGGTGAGGTATTCGGTGACGGCCGGCTTGCCCTCGGGGTCCTTGGGGCCGACCGGGACCATGCGCTCGCGATCGTCTATGCCGACCTTGGCCAGGGGCAGATCGATCATCCCCTCGCCGGGCCTGGGGTTTCCCGCCACCAGGGCCCAGTAGGTCTTGCGGGCGCGGCGGTGGGCGAAGGCGCCGGAGAGGCGGGCGGCGGCGTCGGGGCTCTTGCCGAGGGCCAGGACGCCGGAGGTGTCGCGATCGAGGCGGTGGGTGAGGCGCGGGCGGCGGGTCCCCTCCCCCCAGGCGCCCAGCAGACGGTCGATGTGGTGGAGGGTCTTGGTCCCGCCCTGCACGGCGAGGCCGGCCGGCTTGTCGAGGATCAGCACCTCGTCGTCCTCGAAGAGCACCAGGCTGCGGGCGAAGGCGGCGTCGCGCTCGGAGATCGCCTCGCGCGCCGCGGGTGGCGGACCTTCGGGGAGCGGCGGCACGCGGACCACGGAGCCGGCGGCGAGGCGGCTGTCGGCCTTCACCCGGGCGCCGTCGACCCGCAGCTGGCCGCCGCGGGCCAGCTTGTGGATCAGGGTCTGGCCGAGCGTCGGCCAGCGCCGCCGCAGCCAGCGGTCGAGCCGGATGCCGTCCTCGGCCGCGCCCACGGTGATCAGCTTGACTTCGCGCATCGGCGCCCCATCAGGCGAACAGGCGCCGCGCAAGCGCCAGGCCGACAAAGAGCGCCGTCACCGACAGCACGACGGACGCGAGCGCATAGCCGAACGCCGCGTCCCAGGCCCGGCGCTGGATCATCAGGGCGGTGTCGAGGGAGAAGGAGGAGAAGGTGGTGAAGCCGCCGAGTACGCCCACCGCCAGCAGCAGGCGCCAGCGGTCC
This sequence comes from Caulobacteraceae bacterium, assembly GCA_028290905.1. Taxonomy (GTDB): domain Bacteria; phylum Pseudomonadota; class Alphaproteobacteria; order Caulobacterales; family Caulobacteraceae; genus Acaudatibacter. The sequence continues at coordinate 33,046 of JAQGIW010000169.1, forward strand.
TGGTCGGCCCCGCCGCGGAAGGCGAGGAGCCCGACCAGCAGGCCCATGAGGAAGCCGCCGACTACATTGACCGTGAATGTCCCTGCCCATGGCGTACGGGGGCCGAGAACACGGAGGGCCCACACGCCGGTCTGATAGCGCGCGACCGAGCCCAGCGCCCCGCCGGCAGCCACCAGAAGCACTCGTCCGAGGGGCCCATCCATGGGCCCTTATCGCCCGCCGGCTGGAGCAGCGGCAAGGCGCTCGGGCCGAGACGACGGCGGCGGATAGGGGTCTCGCGATCCATGACCGGTGTGGACGTGTTGATCAGCATGTTCGGCCCCGTTCGTTAGGCGGCGTTCTATCTCAGCTGGGGCCGACTCAATTGTTATGGATTGTTGCGCACTGTTAACAATTGTCACGCCGAGGGCCAGCGGCGCTGACTGCGCCTCAGGGGCTCGACGGCTTGGCGCGCGCGGCGTTCGCGGCGCGAGCCCTTGGCCGGGGTCCTGGCGCGCGGGTTGCGCATCGCCTTGGCGCCGGTGACCTGCATCCAGCCCTTGCGACTCTGGAAGAGCTGGGCGTAGCCGCCGCTGAGGATCTGGAAGGGTGTGTGGGCGTGGTCCCGCAGATCCAGCCGGCCGTCGGCCCGCGGGTGGCTGAACCAGTCGGGGGTGACGAAGTCGGTGACCAGGACCTCGCCGATCCAGTAGGCGTAGTCTTCGTCGTCCACGGGGTCGCACACCTCGCCCGCCCAGAACACGCCGGTGGAATCCTGAAAGGCGCTGTTGAGCCACGGATCGACGGCCATTTCGCAGATCTCGTGGCTGGCGCCGACGCTGATCGTGGCCTTTTCGGCCAGAAGGGGGTCGACGAACACCTTGGCGATCGGCAGGCCCTCGTTGGTGAGGTCGTGGTAGGCCAGGGCCGCGGCCTGGTCGCTGCTGTCCAGGAAGACCACCCACCACGCGCCGGCGGCGGGCGCAATGCTCTCGGAGATCCGGGCCCCGGGAAGGACGGCGAAGGTGGCGGGCTCGACGCCCCAGACCGCGCTCAGGTCGCGGTTCCACTGCTGGTCGAAGGCCGGCAGCATGGCCTGGACGTCGGCGTCGCTGACGCCCGCGGATTCGTTGATGAGCACGATGTTCGGCATGGACACCCCAAGACAGGGAGTCCCGGTAGCCAAGCTTGACGCTCCGGTCGGTGATGTTTCCCACAGAAGTCACAAATTCCCGCCGCTCCACCGCCCCGGGACCGCGAGGCCGAGGGCCTGGGATAGCGCCGCCATGTCGGCCGGCAGCGGCGCCTCGATCCGCCGCTCGCCGCCGGAGGGGTGGGGAAAGACCAGGGCGGCGGCGTGGAGCATGAGCCGGGGGACCGGCGCGCCGGCGAGGACCAGGGCGCCGCCGTAGCGGGGATCGCCGGCGATGGGCCGGCCGATGGAGGCCAGGTGGACGCGCAGCTGGTGCATGCGGCCCGTGCGCGGGGCGAGCTCGACCAGGGCCGCCGTGTCGCTGGCGGCCAGGGTGCGGTAGCGGGTGGAGGCGGCCTGGGCGTCGGGGTGGTCGGGCGGGCAGACCTTGATGTAGGCCTCGCGGCCCTGGCTCTCCTTGCGCAGGGCCGCCTCGATGCCGCCCTCCCGCGGATCGGGGGCGCCGGGGGCGACGAGGGCGAGGTAGGTCTTCTTCACCCGCCGACTCATCATCGCCTTCCCCAGGAACGCCGCGCCCGGCTGGCTGCGGGCGGTGAGGATGACGCCGGAAGTGTCGCGGTCGAGCCGGTGGACCAGGCGGGGCTTGACGCCGCTGGACTTGGCGAAGGCGGCGAGGAGGTCGTCCAGGGTGTGGGCGGCGATCCGCCCGCCCTGGCTGGAGAGGCCGGGCGGTTTGTTCAGGGCGATCAGCTCGCCGTCCTCGTAGATGACCAGTGAACGGACGAAGGCGATCTCGGCTTCCGACAGAGAGATTTTATCCGCAGATGACGCAGATCGGCCGGAGGCCTGTCCTAGGGTATTTCGGGCTTCGCCCCGCGGTTTCAGCATGCGGGGCTCATCTGCGTTCATCTGCGTCATCTGCGGATGAATCCTGCTTCGCCCGCAGGGCGGACCAGCGGTCGAGGCGATCTTTTACGCGGGCTTCGGCGCCTTCGCCTTTGGGGCGGTAGAAGGTCTGGCGGTCCATGCCGTCGGGGAAATAGTTCTGGCCCGAGAAGCCTTCAGGGGTGTCGGGGTCGTACCGGTAGCCCTTGCCGTAGCCGAGGTCCTTCATCAGGCGCGTGGGGGCGTTGCGGATGTGGGCGGGGGGCATCAGGGAGCCGGTCTCCCTGGCCGCGCGGCGGGCGGCGCCGAAGGCGGTGTAGACGGCGTTGGACTTGGGCGCGCAGGCCATGTGCACGCAGGCCTGGGCGAGGGCCAGTTCCCCCTCCGGCGTCCCCAGGAAGTCGTAGGAGTCCTTGGCGGCGGTGGTGACCAGCAGCGAGAGCGGGTCGGCGGCGCCGATGTCCTCGCTGGCCATGCGCACCAGGCGCCTCGCGATGAACAGCGGATCCTCGCCCCCCTCCAGCATCCGGGCCAGCCAGTAGAGGGCGGCGTCGGGATCGGAGCCGCGCACCGACTTATGGAGCGCGGAGATCAGGTTGTAGTGCTCCTCGCGGTCCTTGTCGTAGGCCGGACTGCGGCGCTGCAGCACTTGGCTCATGGCCGCGGTGTCGAGCGGCTGGTCCGAGCCGATGTTGAACAGGGTCTCGGCCAGCGACAACACATAGCGGCCGTCGCCGTCGGCCATGGCGATCATCGCCTCGCGCGCCGCCGGATCGAGGGGGAGCGCCCTCCCCTCGTGCGCCTCGGCCTTGGCGAGCAGGGACGAGAGGGCGGCGTTGTCGAGCCGGCGCAGGACATAGACCTGGCAGCGCGACAGGAGCGCGCCGTTGAGTTCGAAGGACGGGTTCTCGGTGGTGGCGCCCACCAGGGTGACGACGCCGCTCTCCACGAACGGCAGGAAGCCGTCCTGCTGGGCGCGGTTGAAGCGGTGGATCTCGTCGACGAAGAGCAGCGTCGCCTTGCCGGCCGCGCGGCGCAGGCGGGCGGTCTCGAAGGCCTTCTTGAGGTCGGCGACCCCGGAGAACACCGCCGAGAGCTGATGGAACTCGTAAGCCGCCTGGTCGGCGAGCAGGCGGGCGATGGTGGTCTTGCCAGTACCGGGCGGGCCCCAGAGGATCATCGAGGAGAGGCGATGGGCGGCGGCCATGCGACCGATCGGGCCGTCGGGGCCGAGGAGATGGTCCTGGCCGACAACCTCGGCGAGCGAGCGCGGGCGCAGCCGGTCGGCAAGCGGCGTGGGGACCTCCGGGGTGAGGCCGGCGGCTTCGAAGAGGTCGGTCATGGAAGGGTCAATTTTATCCGCAGATGACGCAGATGCACGCAGATAGGCATCCGTGTCATCCGCGGACAGTGTCCATGGCAGGCGCGCAAACGCGCCGGAGGTTGGGGGATCGTATGAGTATGAAATCGGCAGCGCTGGCTTGCGCGGTGCTTCTCGCGGGCGCCAATGTACGGGCGGAGACGATCTATCTGACGGCGGCGCGGATGGTGGATCCGGTGGCCGGGAAGGTGGTCGCCGATCCGGCGGTGGTGATCACCGACGATCGGGTGACGGCGGTGGGGGCGGCGGCGAGCCTCCCCGTCCCCGACCGGGCGCGGCGGATCGACCTGGCGGGGCGGACGATCCTGCCCGGGCTGATCGACATGCACACCCACATCACCAGCCGCGCCGACATGCACGGCTATCGCGCGCTCAGCGTCTCCGTGCCGGCCGAATCGATCAGCGGGGTCGCCAATGCGGCGAAGACCCTGCAGGCGGGGTTCACCACCCTGCGCAACGTCGGCGCGCCCGGGTTCGCCGACGTGGCGCTGCGGGACTCGATCAACTCGGGCGAGACGGTCGGGCCGCGGCTGTTCGTTTCCGGGCCGCTGATCGGGGCCACCGGCGGCCACTGCGACGAGAACCTGCTGCCGGAAAGCTATCACGCGGTCGGCGACGGGGTGGCCGACGGGCCGGACGCGGTGCGCCGCATGGTGCGTCGGAACCACAAGTACGGCGCCGACCTGATCAAGCTGTGCGCCACCGGCGGGGTGCTCTCCAAGGGCGACAGCGTCGGCGCCCAGCAGATGACCTATGAGGAGATGAAGGCGGCGGTGGACGAAGCCCACATGCTGGGCCTGAAGGTGGCCGCCCACGCCCATGGTGTGGCGGGGATCAACGACGCCATCCGCGCCGGCGTCGACACCATCGAGCACGCCAGCCTGGCCGACGAGGAGAGCATGCGCCTGGCCAAGGCCAGGGGCGCGGTCTTCGACATGGACATCTACAACGACGACTTCATCCTCTCCGAAGGCCCGAAGATGGGCATGCTGCCCGAGAGCATCGCCAAGGAGCGCGCCATCGGCCGCCAGCAGCGCGAGACGTTCCGCCGGGCGGTGAAGGCCGGGGTGACCATGACCTTCGGCACCGACGCCGGCGTCTATCCGCACGGCGACAATGCCCGGCAGTTCGCCAAGATGGTCGAGTGGGGCATGACGCCGATGCAGGCGATCCAGGCCGCTACCTCCACCGCCGCCCACGTGCTGGGCCCCCTGGGCGACAACCTGGGCGCCATCGCCCCCGGCAAATACGCCGACATCATCGCCGTCGACGGCGACCCGACCAGCGATGTTTCGCGCCTGGAGCACGTGGACTTCGTGATGAAGGCGGGCATGGTGTACCGGCAGGACGGGAAGCCGGTCGCGCGGTAGGCGGCGGGCGGCTGGCAGGTCCTGGCTGGCGTCCGGTAGGTATCGGGCGCCATCGCGGCAGGTCTTCGGCAGGCTCTGGCTGATGGCGGGCTGGTGTCCGGCAGGCGGCTGGCTCCGTCAGGCAGGTTCCTGGCAGGTTGTTGGCAGGTGCGACGGCACGGCTCGGCTGGAGATGTATTGATATTGTTGGGTAATTTCATCGGCCTGACTGCTGATGCCGCCGTTCACGGCGGAAACGGCCTTGGCGATGGCCTCCGAGCGGAACTGCGAGAGGGGGAACATCGGCGGGCCTTGGATGGGCTGGCGGCAAACAGAGACCATTTGCATATTGTAATATGATGCTCCGAAATGTCAACCCCGCTGGCTTGCCGCCATGGCGGAGGCGCCGGAAACCAGGTCGGCAAGCACGTCGAAGGCCCGGGCGCCCACCTCCGGCGGCATCGGCGCCCGCCACGGCGCCGTCGCCAGCGTCGCCTCGGCGTCGGCCAGGCCCTGGGCCCACCGCCGCAGCATCGCGCCGCGGCCGAAAGCGTAGTCCTTGGCCGGACCCTGCGCCGCCGGCGGCCGATAGGTGATGGCCACGATGTCCATGGTGGTGACGCAGCCGAATGCATAGAGGTACTGGGCGATCTGCGTCTGTCGCAGGTCCGGCGGCAGCTGCTCGATCAGCTCGTTGAGCCGGTGGCGCACGTCGTGCAGGCCTCGGTAGAGGTCGATCGCGCTCAGGGCCTTCGAGGCGTAGCGGATGTCCCTCTCCCGCTCGCTGACGGCCTCCAGGTCGCGGGGCTCGGCCCCCTCGGCGGCGAACAGGTCGACCTGGAAGATCAGCCGGCTGCGGCGCGGAACACTCTCCATCACGTACTGCAGGGGCGTATTGGAAACGAGGCCGCCGTCCCAGTAGGCCTCGCCGTCGATCTCCACCGCCGGAAACCCCGGCGGCAGCGCGCCGGAGGCCATCACGTGCTCGGGACGGATCGTGGCCTCGGCGTTGTCGAACCACGTGAGGGCGCCCGTACGGACATTCACCGCGGCGACGGAGAAGCGCGTCTCGCGCGCATTGATCCGGTCGAAATCGACTAGCCGCTCCAGCGTCGTCCTCAGAGCCGCGGTGTCGTAGAGGCTGGGCGGCGCTGCCCCGCCCAGCGCGCGGCCCAGCCAGCGGTAGGGCGGGTGTGGGGCGAAGAACCCCGGTTGGCCGAACATCATGGCGTTGAGGGCGCAGAGCCGCTGGCCATACGCGCCGGACGCGGGCCAGAACGCGGACGGCGCGGTGATCTGCTCCCAGAACGCGCGCAACCGCTCGACCCGCCGCTCGGGCGCGTTGCCGGCGATCAAGGCCGCATTGATCGCCCCGATCGAGATCCCGGCGACCCAGGCGGGCGCCTGGCCGGCCTGAGCCAGGGCCTCGTAGACGCCGGCCTGGTAGGCGCCGAGCGCCCCGCCGCCTTGAAGCACGAGCGTGATGTTCCGCGCCCGTTCGGCGGCGCGATCCGTGGAGGGGACTACCATGGGGCGACTCGCAACAACTCGAGAGAGGGGGTCAGGGGAGCATCCGCTGCAGCACCTCGTCGCGGCGGACGAGGGCGTGGAGCAGGGTCGCGGCCAGGTGCAGGCCGATCAGGGCGAGCAGGGCCCAGGCGCCCCACTCATGGGCGGCGTGCAGGGCATGGAACACCGGCTTGTCCGGCGTCGGCAGCGCGGGGAACGTCCAGAGGCCGAGCCGGAAGGCGTGGCCGCGGAACAGCGTATCGCCCAGCCCGGTCAGGGGCTGCAGCAGCAGCAGCGCGTAGAGGGCGTATTCGTTGGCCGTCGCCGCGGCCTGCTGCGGCTTGGACATGGAGGGCGGGAACGGCGGCAGCCGGGCGGCGGTTCGGCGCCAGACGAGCCGGCCGACGACAACCATCCAGGTCATCACGCCGAAGAACCGGTGCCCCGCCAGCATCGACGCCGCGACCTCCGGCAGGCGCTGGACCAGCAAGGCGAGGCCGAACTGCCCGACCACCAGCAATGCCGTCAGCCAGTGCAGCACGATGCTCACCGCATCAAAGCGCTGAGCGGGCCGCTCCCGCACCCGCGTCCACGCGACCGCGTCCACCGTTTGATCCACGTCTCAAGTCTCCTCGGGGCTGTCCCACGCTCCCGAACAAGACCGGGCCACGGCGCGGTTTATTCCCGCCCGAAAGGTCCGACCTGCGCCAATGCGGTGAAACCGCGCCCCGCCCGTCAGCTCAGCGGCAGCGAACGGCGCCTAACAGCTCGAGCAGCATCTCGCCCCGGGGCGAGGCGCCTCGATCAGGGCGATCGGCGGATCGAGCTTATCCCAGTTCTCCCGCCCGGCCGCCTTGAAATGATAGATCTCGGCCGGCGCGCCGGAGGCCTGGGCGATATCGACCGATTCCTGGATGGCGCCGATGAGGCCGCTGCTTTCGTTGCGGATATGGGCGATGTAGATCCCGCCGCAGCGGGCCGACACCTTGGCCAGATCGATCAGCTCGGGCGTCCTGGCGTAGGTGTTGGGCGCATAGATCAGGGCCGTGGTCAGGCCGAGCGCCCCCTCCTCCATCGCCCGCGCCACCAGGCCCTCCATCGCCTTCAGCTGCTCCGGCCTCGGCTGGACGTCGTTCTCTCCCAGCAGGTTCGTGCGCACCGTGCCTTCGCCGACGAACGAGGCGACGTTGGGCGAGATCCCCTTCTTCTCCAGCCCGTCCAGGTATTGGCCGAGGGTGGTCCAGGCGACCCCGTACTTGATGTCGCTCTCCCGCTGGAGCGCGAGCGCCTTCATGGCCGGCGTCAGCGGCCCCATGGAGTCCTCGCCCAGCACCTCGAGCGTCACGCCCTGGGCCAGGTCGCTCAAGCCCCGGCCGTCGACGATCAGGCTCTCCTCCGGGTGGGCCAGCATGTTGACGAAGCCGGGCGACACCGCCTTGCCGCGCGCGTCGACCTCGGTCTTGCCGTGGGCGGGGATGTGGGGGGCGATGGCGGCGATACGGTCGCCGGTGACCGCGACGTCCGCTTCGAAGGGCGGGGCGCCGGAGCCGTCGTAGACCATCCCGCCGCGGATCACGACGTCATAGGTGGCGGGCGGTGGAGCGGCGGCTGCTACGGACGTCGCGGACAGAGCCAGCACCAGGGCGGAGATGAGGTGGATCATGGCGGCCCCAGTGCAATCGATTGTGTTGAGGCTAACACGACCGGCGACCGCTGCGGCTCTTGTCAAGGTCGAGGGCCCCGAGCCGTCGACTTGAGCGGGGCCGTGAGTCAAGCTGAGTTCATGCGGGCCGAATCAAAACCCCCCGAGGCGCCAGGGCCGAGGGAAACTGGAGTGGCTCCGCCGCGGTACGTCTTCTACGAGTTCTTCGCTGGCGGCGGCATGGCCCGTTTGGGACTGGGGGACCAGTGGAGTTGCCTGTTCGCCAATGATTTTGACGCCAAAAAAGGCGCGACCTACGCGCTAAACTTCGGCCGGCAAGTGCTCTCGGTCAAAGACGTTCGCAAGGTCACCTTGGATGATCTCCCTGGGGTCGCCGACCTCGCCTGGGGCTCGTTTCCTTGCCAGGATTTGTCCCTGGCCGGCGCGGGCGCGGGATTGAAGGGCGAGCGTTCGGGGACATTCTATCCGTTCTGGGAGGTCATGAAATCGCTGATCCGCGATGGCCGCGCCCCAAAGATCATTGCGCTGGAGAATGTCTGCGGCGCTCTAACATCTCACGGCGGCACGGACTTCGAGGCCATCTGCCGGACCTTTTCCACCCACGGCTACCTGTGCGGAGCGTTCGTGGTCAACGCCGAGCTGTTCGTGCCGCAGTCCCGCCAACGCCTGTTCTTCATCGGCGTGCGCGAGGACACGCGGATCGAACCCGCCCCGCTGTCTCCAGAACCCTTGGCGCCCTTCCATACGCGCGGGCTCTGCCGGGCGGTTGACGGCCTGCCCGAGCAGCTGAAGTCGGACCACCTGTGGTGGAACCTGCCGACCCCCGAGGGTCGTTCCGGGACCTTCGCCGATCTCATCGAAGAGGTGCCAACCAGCGTCCGCTGGCATTCGCTCGCCGAGACCCGGCAACTGCTGGCGATGATGTCTCCGCTCCACAGGGCCAAGGTGACCCTCGCCAAGCAGGCGGGTCGCCGCATGGTTGGCGGCCTCTACAGGCGGACACGCGAGGACGAGAGGGGGGAGAAGGTTCAGCGCGCTGAGGTTCGCTTTGACGACATCTCGGGATGCCTGCGCACGCCCGTCGGCGGTTCCAGTCGCCAGATGATCCTGGTAGTTGAGGGCAACAGGGTCCAATCGCGGCTAATTTCGGCGCGAGAAACGGCACGGCTTATGGGGCTGCCCGACACCTACAAGCTTCCGAGGAACTACAACGAAGCCTACCACCTGACCGGCGACGGCGTCGTCGTCGATGTGGTGCGTTACCTAACAAAGCACATCTTCGAGCCCCTACTCGCCGAACCGGTCAGGACCCGGCGGGCCGCGTGACGGCTCCGCCGGGGCGGCTCATCGGCGCGCGGCGGGACCGTTTGGGAGTGCGAGAACCAGGATGGGAGCGGCTAAGGATAACGGCGAACGAACGAATAATGACCCAGGCCACCGGTAGCCAACTCCATCCCGTAGGATGTTCCGCCTTGTGGTGAGGCGGTGCGATCCTATAGCCCTAGCGCCGACGCGTTTGTCGACGGTGGTGAGGGGGAGAATTGTGGCGGGTGATACATCGGCACCGTGTAGGCATCCGGGGGCTCCGCCAGAGGAGATCATCCGGCTCGTTGTGGGTGCGGTGAAGGCAGTCGCGGCCGACCAGGCGTTTCTTCAGCGGAGGGGCCTGACCCCCGAGGATTTCGAGCTGGCATTACCCGCTGCGATCCAGCGCATTCGTGGAAGCGCGGCTGCTAGCAATGCAGATCGCCGCACGTTCTTAGTATCGATTTTCAAGGATTTGGTGTCCAGAAAGTTGATCTCCAGATTCGATACTCCTGACTACGGTGACGACACGATCTACCGTCTATATATCACCGGCGTCGGCAGCGTGGCGATCATTCAGAAGGGATGTCCTGACGGAGCACATAGTAGCCTCAACTGGTCGCGACCGGCTTGGGCTGACGAAGCGTACCTATGGTGGCTTTGCGACAGCCTACAGTACGAACCCGGGGAGCACGTCACCAAAGGCGTCAATCGTCTCCGCAACAGGTTCTTTTCTCACGAATACGCCGATGCCCTAGACGGGGTGATTTTTGCCAACGCTACTTGCGGCACCACCTCGCGTCCCTGCCCCAAGATCGGCCGCGCGATAGTCTTGGAGGGCGAGAAAGTACCCCCGCCTTGCATCTGGATCATGCCCGAGCGCCGCGCTTTGCAGGCAGCACAACCCGCGGAGTGGAATTGGAGTGGAGAACGAGTTCGGCGTTTCCCTGCGCTCCTGCTATCTGCCTTCGGCATCGATGCCGAGGAGGCCTCGCTCTACACGGGGCACGTCGGTTTCCAAAGCGGACCACGCGGCACTCGGACCACCATCGCGTCGAGATTCGGTGCGGGCCGCTCAACGACTTATAGGAGCGATCCACGTTGAATCCAGTCATGGACAGAGAGCGCGCGGAATTCCTCGCCGCCCGCATGGCTGGCGCCAAGCTTCAGTTGCTCCCGCAATGGATGCGGCCCGAGAAGGAGCTCCCCGTAGTCAACCTGCCCATCGAATGGGTCCGCTTCTCGACGCTCAATCACCGGACCCGGGCCGAACAGATGCGCGCGGTTGAGACCAGCGGGCTCACAGACCTCTTCAGTGGTGATCCGATGGGGCCTGCCGCCCAACAAGCGCAGCTTAAGATCCTGTCGACCCAGGAGGGATTTGAATCGCTGAAGCAGGATCTCCGCGAACGTGGTCAGCAGGAGCCCGCGGTCGTCACTGCCGAGGGCGTGCTGATAAACGGCAATCGTCGTTCTGCGGGTTTGCGCGACCTGTGGCTGACCGAGCACCTCCAATCTGCCCGGTACGTGCGCACCTTTGTCCTGCCCGCTGACACCACGGCTGACGAGGTGATTGACCTTGAGACCGAGCTTCAGGTCGCCAAGGACTACCGCGAGGACTATTCATGGGTCAACGAGGCACTTCTGATCGAGGAAATCTTCGAGGCTTGTAACAAGGATTGGGATCGGGTCGCCCAGCGCATGCGTTTGAAGCCCGCTGAAGTCAGAGCGCAGTACGAGAAGCTGCAGCAGCTTCATCAATTAGTCGCGATGTCCAAGGGTACGAGACACCACGCCGATTTCGTTGGGAACGAGTCCGCCTTCGATGAACTTTCCAAGCACGTTAGGGACAAATCACCAGAAGAATCAGCTTCTGTTCGGAGTGTATACTTTCTTGGCACGTTGTCGGGGGTGAACTATCGAGAATTGCGCCATCTTCGCCGGAAGGATGCAGGCACGTTTGTTCGTGGTGAGTTCGTCACGAACCCCACGTTGGTCTCATTGCTGTCCGTCGCGGACGACGACAGCACAACTGCCGCTGATGACCTGCTCGACGATGTGCTCGGAAATGGGGGTTCCGCGCCTTTGGCCGATCTGACGTCCGTGTTGTCATTCCTGGCGCAGCGCAAGCCCGACGAGGTCGTCGAGATGCCAGACGGTGCCAAGGTGCCGGTGGAGCAGTTGCTGGCATCCGTACGCAGCGCGGTGAATTCGGCGGCCAATGAGGCGAGCGAGGAGGCCAAGGACGCACAGGCGGTAGTGGCACCGGTCCTCCGTTTATCGGCTGCTCGCGACCATATTGTGCGCGCCGCATCTGCTTTGGCGAAGGCTCGAACGCAGACCGGCTGGGACGAGGCAGGGTTCAAGAAGAAGATTGAGGAGGTAAGAGCGGCGGTCTCGCAAATTGAGGCGCTCTGATGATTACGGCCGAACTGTATCGCCACGGCCGTCCGACTGTGGTTGTCGAGCGCAAGGGCAACGTGAACCCTGGTGCCTGGGCACGTCTACAGGAAGCACTTGCCCGCGGGATCGAGTCCGGCTCGCCGGTGCGTACCGTTGTACATGCCGATGTATTCCTTGCTGAACTCGGCGTGGTTCGAGAACTGCGCGCCGTCTTCGGCGAGCGGGTAGAGCCAGGCCCTACGCTGTCCGACCAACTCCGTGCAATGGCGAATGACCGTAGGGCTCGCGAGGCGATCGTCGACGCTGGCGAGCCGGACGACGCGGCACTTGAGGCGTTGGCATACGAACTCAGCGCTTCGGGAGTCACCCGCGCACTGCATTCCTTCCAGCTGCGCAACCTCCATCGTCTCATCAGTCTTCCCCATGGCGCCGACTTCTCAGTTCCAGGCGCCGGCAAAACGACGGTCGCTCTCTCTGCATACTCGATCCTGCGGGCGCGAGGTGTCGTGAGTCGCTTAAGCGTGGTCGGCCCCATCGCCGCGTTCGGAGCTTGGAAGGAGGAGCTCGTCGCCTGCTTCGCGACTCCACCGCTTCTAGTTATTCACACGGGACCGGGCACCGTCATCCCACAGAACACCGAAGTCTTGCTATCAAACTATAACCGGACTGCCAGCGATTATGACACGGTCCGGGCCTTTGTGGCTGCCAAGCCGACACAAGTCATCCTGGATGAAGCCCACCGAGTAAAGCGTGGTGCCGCAGGCGTGCACGGACGTGCCGTGCTTGACCTTGCCTATGCCGCCCGACGACGTGACGTGCTCACAGGCACGCCCGCTCCCCAAGGCGCGTTCGACCTCGTCGCCCTAATTAGCTTCCTCTATCCCGGGCAAGATCGGCAGATTCTGCCTAACGCCGCTTACTTCGAGCGTCTGGGGCGAGATGAACCGGTGTTGGCAGAGACGAATAGCGCGGTCCGACGCTACTTCGTCCGGACACCGAAGGCGGAACTCGACCTCCCGCCGACGAGGTTCGCGGTTGTGAGGGAGCAGATGCCCCCGATCCAGTCGGCGATATACGACGCTCTGATGGGACAATATCGCTCGTCCTTTGCGTTGCCTGACCGAGGCAGGCACGAGATGCAGCGATTGGGTCGCATCGTCATGTACCTCTTGGAGGCAGCTACCAACCCCATGCTCCTCACCGCGGGTTCTGATGATGGCGATGATCCGGCCTTTCTTCACCCGCCGTTGAAGCTCCACGGCGGGGAGCCGTTGGCCGACCTGCTGGCGCGGTACGGCAGGTTCGAGCAACCGTGGAAGTACCAGCGGATTGCGGCGATCGTCCAAGAGGCGGCCGCGCGTGGCGAGAAGGTTTTAGTCTGGTCCAGTTTTGTCCGTAACCTTAAAGCACTCGCTCGTCGTCTGGATCAATACGAGCCGGCACTGGTACACGGAGGTGTCCCCTCGGACGAGACGGCACCGGCCTATGTCGTCACACGCGAGCGCGAGTTCGAGCGGTTTCGCCATGATCCCGCTTGCATTGTCTTGCTTGCAAACCCAGCTGCATGCGGCGAAGGAATTAGCCTACATCATTGGTGCCACCACGCCGTCTACCTTGATCGGACGTTTAATGCCGGTCACTTCCTGCAGAGCCAAGACCGCATTCACCGCCTCGGCTTGGCGCCGGATATACTCACTCGATTCACGCTGTTGATCAGCGCGGGATCGATAGACGATTCGGTCGACGGCCGCTTGGCCGAAAAGGTAAGCGCGCTTGCCCGGCTGATGGACGATCCGGGCTTGGTACAAATCGCGCTCCCATCGTCGGACGAAGGCGGAGGCGGTACCCCCGCTTTCGACGACGACTTCTCAGCGGGGGTGGCGCATCTGACTTCCGGCGATGCGCGACCTTCCTAGCCGGGGCCGATGCCACGCCACGTTCCTGTTGGCCTATAGCGCACGGGTCAGGCAGTGCTATGATGTGGACGCTTGGCTCCGCGCGACGCTCGAGAAGCCAACCGTTATGGCGGCCTCGCTCGACTTAGCAGGCACCGCACGTCTACTGATCGACGTGGGACTTGCCCGCGTCGACAGTGCGGTCGTGGCTTCCCGCGAGTTGGCGCGGTTTGATCAAGTGGCGGATGTCGCCACGTTTAAGGGCATCGCGCGCCTGCTACTCGTGCACCGACCGCCGGACTGGCTGAGAGCAAGTGTCGTGGATGGTCGCCTTGCATCGGAGTTCATCCCGGGCTGCGACTTGGAAGCCATGTCGTGGATGGGGACAGACCTTGAGGCGGTGATCGTCGCCGCGCACCAGCAACTGTATAGTACATCTGACGCTTTTCTGCTGAAGCGCCTGGGTGATGCCGGTGAGCTTGCTGTTATGTCGGCCCTGCAACTCAAGGGTCTCACCCCGCGCCATGTCGCGCTAATTTCCGACCGCTTCGGCTACGACATCGAACTTGGCGGTGTCGCTCAGCGCCTAGCACTGGAGGTCAAAACTGCGGTGACATCGACCGCCACGCGGGTTCTCGTATCGCGGAATGAGTTCGACGTTGCAAACCGAATGGGGGACCGCTGGAAAATTGTGCAAGTGACCTTCTCATCTAACGTGATCGTCCGCGGCGTCGCCCATGCAGCTGACATCGAGGCGATCCGAGAGCTCTCCAGTACCTCGCTTATCAACATGGCACCACCGGAGAACGACGTTTTCAGGTGGGCTGACGCAGCAGAATTCCGGCCGGGCCCCGGAATGTGGAGTACTAGTGATTTGACGGTTGACCAAGACTTTCGAGCTAGTTTGATGCTGCCTTAGTTTTGTTTAACTACCCCGCGTCGGAGCTCTCACCTCGACAGTTTTGACCGAGCGCAGACCCGTCGCTGCCTACGCCGCCCACGCCCCAGCCATCAACAATCAGGCTGCGGCTTTGAACAACTCGAACCGCGCGGCGAGGCGGTCGCGATCGGCCCGGTCCTTCTCGCGCCTGGGGTCGCGCAGCCTCGCGCCATCCAACTTCTTCATCGCCTCCAGAATCGGTCCATCGTTCAAAGACAACAGCCGATCCGAGACGTGAATGCGATACTCAGGGTCTATGCCAATTAGGTGTGCGTCGAAGGCCGCGTGATGGGTCTTCGAAAGCGGAAGCCCGTTCTGAACTATAGGTTGGCCGAGAAGTTCGTGGGTATCGGCCATAATGTGGGCGGCGTCGAGGAGCATCGGCTCCGGTAGCCCCGAGAGCGCGCAACGCCCTTGGTATGCAGTGATTACAGCTTCGCGGAAGGAAGCTTGATGCAGTCTCTGTTTGACGGCGCGCAGCGCGTACCGCCGCTCGAACGGCGTGGACGGCGCCTCTGACGAGGATTGATCTGGGAGGCCGAAGGTTATTCGAGCGCGCAGCCCAGCCCGATCGATTTCCGTCACGAAGACGGGTGTTACGACCTGATAGAGAGCGGGTTTCACCCCCAGGAAATAGATCAGCGGTATCTGATACTCGCAGGCCACTCGCAGATTGCGGTTGTCCGCCGCCTCGGGGTCGCCGCCCGTGAATGAATAGTCAATGAGCTCGTCGCCCTCATAGATCTGGCGGTGGACCTCGCGCTGGTCGTCGTACCAAACGCGATTGCCGGGCTTAGGAAACACCGTCTTGATCGAGAGCAGGAAACTCATCCCCGCTGGTTTGAATATGCCTCGCCGAGGGTTGTACAATGGGACGCGAACCCCATTGACGAAGAACCCCTGGTCGAGCTCCTTGGCAGGCACCAAGCTCCCCGCCCGGGATAACTCCCGCACCCGTTCGAACGCCGCCATGCGCATGAGGGTGTCGCGCTCGTCGGTGAGGGCTAGCCGCAGCCAGCCGTCCTGCGCCTCCAGTCCCTGGAATTTGGCCGGAGCTTCAGCAAACCCTTGAGGCATCGACGTTCGGGCACCCTTCCGCTCTACCTTGACCTGGTTCGTTCGCGGATGGCCAGAAATCTTTCCGGCGTACTGAATTCAGCTGAGTCAGCCACGCCCTATCGATCTAGCGGGATTGGGCATCCTCTCACGCAATAGTCGCGACGGGTGAGGGAGAGATGCGTTGCAGGGAGTCGACCATGATCGTCATCACCACCCCCACGGGCAATATCGGCCGACAGGTCCTCCTGAACCTCCTCGAAAGCCGCGAGCCTATCCGGGTGATCGCACGCGACCCCTCCCGGCTGCCCCCGCAAGCCCGCGGACGCGTCGAGATCGTGCAGGGATCGCACGGCGCCATTGATGTTGTCGGCCGCGCGTTCGCGGGGGCCGACGCCGTGTTCTGGCTGGTCCCCGCCGACCACCGCGCCGAGAGCGCCCGGGCCGCCTATGTGGATTTCACCCGTCCGGCCTGCGACGCTTTCCGAAGTCACGGCGTCAAGCGGGTGGTTGGCGTCTCGGCCCTCGGCCGTGGGACCGCGCTGGCCAGGAACGCCGGGCATGTGACGGCGTCGCTGAAGATGGACGACCTGATCGCGGGCGCTGGGGTCAGCTACCGGGCGCTGACGATGCCCTCGTTCATGGACAACGTCCTCTACCAGGTCGAGTCGATCAGGAACCAGGGCCTGTTCTCGGAAGCAACCCCTGGGGACCTCGAGGTCCCGACCTGCGCAACCCGCGACATCGCCGCCGTGGCCGCCGAGCTTCTGCTCGATCCGTCCTGGAGCGGGCAGGACAGCGTCCCGGTGCTCGGTCCAGAGGACCTGTCGTTCAACGACATGGCGCGGATCATGTCGGAGGTGCTCGGCAAACCGGTGCGCTTCCAGGAGACGCCCGTCGAGGCTTTCCGGTCCAGGCTGGCCGGCGCCGGCTATTCCGCGCCGATGGCGCAGGCCATGGTCGACATGATGGCGGCCAAGAGGGAGGGCCTGTTCAACGCCGAGCCGCGCACCCCGCGGACCGCGAGCCCCACCAGCTTTAGGCAGTGGTGCGAAGAGGTGCTGAGGCCGGCGGTCTACAGCTGAGAGAAACGCCGACTCGCGCGCGGCGCGATAGCGGTTTCGCCAAATGGACTCTCTTCTTGCGCGTACGGAGACAGCTTCTTCCGCTGTCCCTCCGGCAGGGTTAGGGTGACGGTGAGCGGAACGCAGCACGGCCGAGTCTTCGATCGGCAATCAAAGTCATAGAAACGCAACGTTCAAAAGGGGAGGCCTGCAACCATGAAGACCACGACCGGCGTGTGCCTGGCGATGTTGATGCTCGCGGCCTGCGAGGAGAAACCCAAGATCGTAACCGTCGTCGTGACGACGATCGGCGCGTTCCGGTCGCCGCCGAACGCGCCGCCGCCGATCATGGCCTTCGCAGTCGCCGACGAGGCCGAGAACATCATCGCCGTGGGCCAGTACAACAGCAACGACTGCTCCTCGCCCCCTCTCGGGACGATCATCGTCGCCGACGAGCCCGGAAGCCCCGTCGCCGCGAGCAGTACGACCGGCTCGATCAAACTGTCGAGCTCGGGCGAGTGCGGGGGAAAGATCATCCCCGCGCGATGCCTGCAGATCACCTGGAAGGGCGCCGCCCCCCTCCTGACCACGCATCACGGCCTGCGCTGGCGCTACAGCGCCGGGCCCGCGCAGGACAACACCGTCGACGTGCAGGTGCACACGGTCGGCGGCGGCAAGGCCAAGTGCTTCTCCGACTAGGCGCTCAGGTCCCAGTCACCGCAGTTTGCCCAACACCTCGCCCACGAAATCGATGTGCTGCCGGATGTCGGTGAACCCCCGGCCCAGCGGAGAGATCGTGCCGTGGGTGCCGCCGCCGTCGCGCCAGCGTTTCAGGCCGTCGGCCGCCTCTTCCGCGCCGGCGACCTGCAGGGGGATGTAGTCGCGGCCGAACGTCGCCTCGGATCGCCCGGCCTGGGCGAGCAGCTCCTGGGTGCGCGCCCAGCCTTTGTCGAGGTCCGCATGGGTCCTGGTCGCGAAGATGAAGCCGTCGCCCTTCTTCACGGCGCGCCGGAAGGCCGGGTCGGTGAAGCCGCCCATCCAGATCGGGATCTGCCGCTTGGGCCGGATGTTGAGGTTGCCGCGGATGATCTTGTCGAACCTGCCCTCGAAGGTCAGCAGCGGCTCGGCCCACAGCTTGCGCAGGAAATCGATCTGCTCGTCCAGCCGCGCGCCGCGGGTGTGGAAATCCTGCCCCAGGGCCTCGTACTCCACATAGTTCCAGCCCGTGCCGACCCCCAGCCGCAGCCGCTCGCCCGACAGCAGGTCCAGGTCCGTCGCCTGCTTGGCCAGGAGCACGGTCTGGCGCTGGGGAAGGATCAGGACCCCGGTGGCGAATTCGATCTTCTGCGTCATGCCCGCCAGGTAAGCGAACATGACCATCGGATCGTGGAAGGGATCGTGTTCGGTGTAAGGCCCCGCGAGCGGCGGATCCCGACCGGCGTGACTTGCGCCCGCCACGTGGTCGAAGGCCAGCAGGTGATCGAGGCCCATGCTCTCCATGGCCAGGCCGAACGCCCGCACATTGCGCGGATCGCCGCCGGCCTCGGTCTGCGGATAGACGGCTCCGATCCTCATGCGTCCTCCTACCCAGTCCCGGCGGTCGAGCGCGGCCTCGAGGCGTTGGCCTGTCAGCACGCGCCCGCGCGGTGTGCCTATTTCAGGATGGCTTCCCGCATCAGGACGTCACCCTGTACAGTACGTATCGACCCGCGGTCGGCCTCCTGTTGGTTGGACTTGACGACCGAGCCATAGATGCTTTTGTCGATCTTGTACCGATCGGCGACCGATCGGTCGAAGGCCGCCATGTTGGGCCATTCCTGCGCGAGTATCACGTCCGGCTCGCCCTGGCGGCTGTTTGAGACCAGATAAACCTTGTAGCCGATGATGACGCCGGCCTTCTTCAAAGCCTCCTCCTGGGCCTTCCACTCGGTGGACACCCACTTCATGTAGTCGTCGAAATGGCCATCCTTGGTCTGGATGTGGGCCATATCCCAGACCGGACCGTTCTCGTAGGCAGGCGCTTCGTCTTCGGCGGCGAGCGCCGGTACAGATTGCACGACGGCCCAAGCGGCCAGACCCAGAAGCAAGGCTTTCATCTGATTGTTCCCCATCCCCACGAGCCTTGGCGGCATGCCTTGACCTTGGATGGCAGGGCGATCGCAATTGCGACCGCAAGCCTCCCGGGCGCCCGACTGGAGACACCCTAGACCCAATTCCGGGCGCCTGGAATCCATATTCGCGGAGACCTCGTCGACGCGCTTAGCAACTGGGATGCGCTCAACGCGGCGCTCGACGTTCCTCCAGCCCGCGCGCCGATCCGGAAGACCTCGTCCAGCGCGGGCGCGTCGGGTGGCGTCGCCCGGAGTCTCGCTCCGCGGCCGGCGATCCGCGTCGCGCCCGCACCGACACCGCCATCCCGCCGAAGCCCAGCAGCATGAGCGCCCAGGGCGCCAGCTCGCGAACGGCGGCGAAGTCGGTTTCGCTGAGGGCCGCGTACAACAGGGCCGGGGGGACCACGGCCGCGAACAGGATCAAAAAGGATTTCACGATTGCTCCCTGAACCGTCCCCCGACGTCGTGGGGCCATAGCCAGGAAGTTCGCCGCAGTCGGTGGCCATTCTCACCCTGCGGAAAGATGCGGCGAAAAAATTGAGCGGCGTCCGGTGCTCCCTCTATATGTCCCTCACGGGAACGCGCGAACGGAGAGGTCATGGAGATCCCCGAAGTCTCCCCGCGGGAGGTCAATCGCCTGGGCGCGGCCGCCGGCGGCGCGTTTCTCACCGTCGAGGTGCTGGCCTATGTGGTGCTGGGCGTGATGCTGGCGCTCGCCGTGCTGGTGGGCGTGGGCGGGGCCGCCGTCTCCCTGTGGGGCGCAATCGAGGCCCGGGGCGAGGCGGAGGCCCTGGTGGTGGCCGTCGACCGCCTGCTGTTCGTGCTGATGGTGGTGGAGGTGCTGCACACCGTGCGGGTGTCGTTCCGCTCCGGCAAGCTGGTCTGCGAGCCGTTCCTCATCGTCGGCCTGATCGCCTCGATCCGCCGGGTGCTGGTGATCACGCTGGAGACCTCCCAGGCGCATCAGCCGGGCAAGTGGAACCCCGACGCCCAGGCCCTGCTCAACTCCACCATGCTCGAGTTGGCCGTGCTGGGGGGTCTGATCCTGGTGATGGTGGTCTCGATCTACATTCTGCGGCGGAGCGATCGCGAGGGTGAGGGGGTGTGAAGGACGTGGGCCGGGAGCGCCATCCTTGGAACCGGCGGCGACAATTCCCACGTTATCTCATTCAGGCGTCAGGGAGACCGGAGAGCGACGATGGCGACAGGATGGGCCCGGGACGGCGCCGTGCAGGATCAGATCGACGACACCATCGTGGACGGGGTCTCGAGAGCGCGGGCGCGCCTGCCGACCGGCGAGGGAGAGACCCATTGCGTGGAATGCGGTGACGAGATTCCGCAGCCGCGCCGCCACGCCCTTCCCGGGGTCCGGACCTGCATCAGCTGCCAGTCGGCGCGGGATCGTCGTCCGGTGAACATCGGGTTCAACCGCCGGGGCAGCAAGGACAGCCAGCTCAAGTAGGGTTCCTCTCTTCCCCCTCTGGGGGAGTACGGCCGAAGGCCGGGAG
>JAQGIW010000182.1 GCA_028290905.1 Caulobacteraceae bacterium
AGCGCTTCGGGGAGAAGAAAGCTTTGAGTACGATTGTCACCTTGAACGAACCGCTTCATCTCACTCCCCCCGCTATCGGATGAGATATTTTAGCTCTTCAAAAAAGCGTTTTGACACACTCTGGGCCATGAGTCGTCATTCGCGCGCATCGTCGTTCGGACATTCAGACGTCGGCTCCGCCCAGCAATCGGCCATTCGATTCGCGAAGCAGCGTTGCTATCGAAGCCACTGCAATCAATAGTCCTTCAATCAACGGCTGAGCCGCTATCTCGTTCGTGACCGGAACCACGCGGACGCCACGGTTCAGGGGATTGCGCACCGTTTTCTGCAACCGCAAGGCTTGCCCCCGAGCTACCGGACCAACGCGCATCCTCCATGCTATTTCCTTCGACTTGCCACGCCAATCTTGTGGGTTGGACATCCTAGACCTCCGTCTGCGCCAGAGCCACCTGAAAACGCGCTATGGTTCTCTATTCCCTCTCGCAGCGGGCTTGCAGCCGCGCTCATTTCCCCATGAACCTGATGATTTGCTCGGCGACGGCGCGGGGAGCTTCTTCGGGCATATAGTGCCCACAGCCAGCAAACACAGCACCGCGCACATCCGCCACGACTAAGCGCATCGTGTCGGGCAGCATTGCCCCGACTCCGCTCTGCGCGCCGACAGCAAGTACCGGCATGGCGAGCTTGCGCTCGGCGCGGGCCCGAGTGTGCGCGATTCCTTCGGGCCCGAGATTGTGTCGTTGGTAGGAAAGCGCCGCCCGGGTCGCGCCGGGGGCGGCGTTGACGCGCACATATTCACCGAGATCCGCCGGTGTGATCGTCCAGGGACGAACGGATTTGGCCCTGAACAGCCAGGTCAGGAGCTCCCGCTCGCGCCCCTGCAGCAGGATCTCCGGCAGGTCATCGAGCCGGTTGAAGGCCAGGTGCCAGGTCTTCACATTCGCCTCCGCCGAGGGAATGCCGGCCGGAGGCGGTGGGGTTATACCGGGCAGCGCCGCGTCGAACACGGCGAGCCGTTTCACGTCGCCCGGCCATACGGCCGCATAGGCATAGACGATCCAGGTGCCGAGATCGTGACCGACGATGTCGACGGGCCCGTTCGCCGTCAGTTTCAGCGCCTCGACGAAATCATGAAGCTCGGCGGCCACGGTGCGCATCTCGTAGCCAGAGGCCGGCCGATCGGAGTCGCCCATGCCGCGCGGGTCGAGCGCGATCACGCGCCGGCCGGCCTTAGCCAGCAGCGGCATCACATAACGCCATGCGAACCAGCTCTGCGGCCAGCCGGGCAGCAGCAGGATCGGCGCGCCGCTGCCGCCTTCGACGAAATGCAGTCGCACGCCCTTGATAACGACAGTATCGTGGTGGAACTGTGTCCAGAACGTCGCAGGGTCGAAAGGCGGCAACGTGTCCGCGGCGGAAGTTTGAACGATGTCATGCGTCACGGTGTACCCCTGGTCGGGTCTGGGTGATCAGCGGTCGCGTCCAATCGCTTGGTGGGACTGGTTTAGCGGGGTGGGTTGGCATTGCTAGTTCCATATAGAAAGAGATCTCTTCCAAATTGGGCAAATACTCAGTCGAGCAGCGTCAACGCGCTATCGACAAGACTCGCCATCTCCTCATGGGAGCGGCCGGTTTTACCCAGGACACGCATTCCCTGCACCACGCAGAGGAGCAGGCGGGCGGTGACGGCAGCATCGACCCGTGAGGAAACGGAGCCATCTTCCTGTCCCTCTCGAATGAACTCGACGAGACGCCTTTCCTGGCTCGCGAGCACGGCGGCGACGCGCTTCGCCATTTCGGGATCGGAGCTTGCGAGATCGACAGCGCTGCCCACGACGAAGCAGCCGCGCCGGCCAGTCTCGCCGTGGCTGTATTCGGCATAGACGGCGAGTATGGCCCTGACCTTGTCGCGTCCGGTTCGTGTGTTTGCCAGCGCCTGCGCCAGCCTCTCGCTGCGCAGCATGACGTAGCGCTCGAACGCGGCCAGGAAGACACCGCGCTTGTCGCGGAAGGCCTTGTAAAGGCTGCCCTCCGCGATCTCCATCGCTGCCGTCAGCTTGCCGAGCGAGGTCGCAGAATAGCCGTTCTCGCTGAACGCGCCGATAGCCTTGTCTAGGGCCTGATCGAGATCGAACTCCCGTGGGCGTCCGGGACTGCGAGGCCCCGGAGAAGGGGTGACTGATCTGTCCATGGACGGGATAATAGGAATCGATCACTTCCTAATCAAGCCTGAAAACGGACTTCCTCGGCCTAGCGCTGGCCGCCCACTAGCGACCATCAACGGCCCCGGGGGTGGAGACCAGCTGAGCGGACGTGCGGGTGGGCCACACCAGCCCAGGCGCACGTCCGCCGATCCCGACCCACCAGCGTGTGGCGGGCCGTCCTGTGCGCAGGCGGCCTGCCCCAGGAGGCTCCGTCAGGCCGCGGCTCTTGAGTTCCGGCGGATCGCCTGGGGCGGTTGGCCGAGGGTCCTCAGAAAGGCGCGCCGCATGCGCTCGCGGTCGCCGAAGCCGGTTTCGTCAGCGATGACGTCCATCGAGTGCCGCCCCTGCTCCATCATCAACCGGGCCGCCTCCACGCGAATGTTTTCAACGGCCTTCGCCGGAGACTGGCCGGTCTCGTCCTTGAAGGCCCGGCTGAATTGACGCGGGCTGAGCCGGGCGGCGGCCGCCAGTTCTTCCACCGACAGCTCACTTCTCAGGTTCCGATTGGCATGATCGAGCGCCTTCTGGATCCGGTCGGATTTCGGCGCCAGTTCGAGCAAAGCCGAGAACTGTGACTGGCCGCCCGCCCGACGGTGATAGACCACCAGCTTGCGCGCGACTGAACGGGCCACCTCTGGCCCGTGATCTCCCTCGACCATGGCCAGCGCCAGATCGACGCCCGCCGTCATGCCAGCGGAGGTCCACACCGGGCCGTCGATGATGAAGATGCGATCCTCTTCTACGTGCACGCCCGGAAAGCGGGACTGAAGCTCTCTGGCGAACAGCCAGTGGGTTGTCGCCCTGCGCCCATCGAGCACGCCGGCTTCGGCAAGGACGAAGGCGCCGGTGCACGGCGCCGCGACGCGGCGAGACGTCTCCATCGATCGCCGTACGAACGCGATCATTCCCGCCGATACGGGCTCCACCGCGTTGCTGGCGCCAACGATCACCGTGTCGAAGCGCGTCCCTGCGAACGGCTGCGTTTCCACTGAGAAGCCCGCGGACGTGCGCACCAATCCGCCCGTCTCCGAGAGAAGCGTGACGGCGTAGGCGGCTTCCTCGAGGACGGCATTGGCCATCTCGAAGACGGCCACCGCGGCGAAGCTCATCACCTGGAAATTTGGGAAAACGACAAAGCCGACCTGTTGCATGACGCCTCCTGCCATGGCCTAAATCGTGGTATATATGACATTTGAGACAGACGCCAGACCGCTCATGTTCAAACCCTTGGCCGGACCTCACCGGCCCCATGAGGAGAAAACGATGAGCAGTGCATCCAAAGAAACGGCCCTCGTCACCGGCGCCTCGTCCGGAATCGGCGCGATCTATGCGGAGCGCCTTGCGGCGCGCGGTTACGATCTGATCTTGGTGGCGCGCAACCAGGAGCGGCTCGCCGTGCTGGCCAAACACCTTACGGACCAATACGGCCGCAAGGTCGAGGTGATCGTGGCGGATCTCACGGGCGACGGCCTGGCGAAGGTCGAGGCGATCCTCAAGCAGAACGCCAGCATCAGCCTCCTCGTCAACAACGCCGGTATCGGCGCCGCGGCTCCCCTGCTGGCCTCCGACGTCGACAAGATGGAGGAGCTGATCGCCATCAACGTCCGCGCGCCCATGCGACTGGCCTATGCGGCGGCCCCCGGCTTCGTCGAACGCGGCGGCGGCGCGATCATCAATATCGGGTCGATCGTCGGCGTCGCGCCGGAGATCCTGAATGGCGTCTATGGGGGCACCAAGGCGTTCGTCCTGGCGCTCTCGCTGTCGCTCCACAAGGAACTCGCGGACAAGAAGGTGAGGGTCCAGGCGGTCCTCCCCGGCGCGACGGCGACGGAACTTTGGGAGCGCGCCGGCCTGCCGATCTCGAACTTGCCGGCCGAGATCGTGATGAATGCC
This sequence comes from Caulobacteraceae bacterium, assembly GCA_028290905.1. GTDB lineage: Bacteria > Pseudomonadota > Alphaproteobacteria > Caulobacterales > Caulobacteraceae > Acaudatibacter. Next base: position 4,098 of record JAQGIW010000182.1, read on the forward strand.
GAGGATATGGTCGATGCGGCGCTCGCGGGCTTCGACCAGGGCGAACTCGTTACCATCCCGTCGCTTCCGGACGTCGCCGATTGGGACGCATATGAGGCTGCGCGCCAAAAGCTGATGCCCAATCTGTCCCGGAACACGCCGGCATCGCGGTATCGGCAGACGGCGGCGGCCTAGCGACCTCCCCGGCGGGCGCGCCCCTGCGCGCCCGCCGGGGCTCGGCTCACCTGAGGGCCCGGCTGTCCGGGCCCGCAGCTCCGGATTTGACCATGCGCAAGACGCTCTGCATCGCCGCCCTCGCCGTGGCGGCCCTGTCCGCCGGGGCCGCATCGGCGGCGCCCGCCAGCCCTGCCGATCCGTTGTCGCCGTCGACCTTGAGCACGATCCGGTCGAAGTTCGGCAAGCTCATGGAGCTGGCCAATCGTCACGACATCAAGGGCTTGCACCAGATGTTCTGGCAATCGCCTTCGGCCCTGCTGGTCGCGAAGAGCGCGATCCCGTCAGAGGGCCAATGGGCCGGCTTCTGGGGCAACACAACGATCGACCAAAAGCTTCAGGACATCGCGGCCTCCGGGCCGGTCGTCCTTCAGCCGGACTTCTCGAAACTCAAGGTCGTCGGCCTGACGCGGGAGATCGCGGAAACCTATGTCCCGGCGACCATCACGGTCTCCTACGCCGGCCAGGACGGGACCCCGAAGCCGTTCCTGCTGATCCTCGATTGGATCAAGGTCGGCCCGGACTGGAAGGTCGCTACCGAGATCATACTTCCAGTTCCCACGGCGCCGCCGGCGCCCGCCCCACGGCTGAACGGGCCCCAGGCGCAGAGCCAAGGAGAGGTCTCATGTTGATAGACCGACGTGTCCTGTCGGCGACCCTGCTCGCCGGTGCCGCCGCTTCGCTCGTCGCCCCGGCCCGCGCCGTCGCAGCGTCTACCCCGCCAAAGGCGCGCAACGTCGTCCTGGCGCACGGGCTGTTCGCCGATGGGTCCTGCTGGTCCGAGGTGATCGCCCGCCTGCAGGGGGCAGGCCTGAACGCCACCGCCGTGCAGAACCCGCTGACGACGCTCCCCGACGCGGTGGCCGCGGCCGAGCGCGTGCTGGCACGGCAGGACGGCCCGACGGTGCTGGTCGGACATTCCTTTTCCGGGATGATCGTAACCGAGGCGGGCCTGCATCCGAATGTCTCGGCCCTGGTCTATGTGGCGGCGCGGGCGCCGGACGCGGGCGAGGACTACACGGCCCTGGCCAAGACCTTCCCCACGCCGCCGGCCACCGCCGGCATCGTGTTCGACGGTGATGAGGGGCGCCTCGGGGAGGCCGCGTTCCTGCACGATTTCGCCGGGGACCTGCCGGCCGCCAGGGCCAGGGTGCTCTATGCCGTCCAGCAGCCCTTCAACCGGGCCCTGCTGACCGGACGGACCACGCAAGCGGCCTGGCGGTCGAAGCCGAGCTTCTATGCCGTCTCGACGGAAGACCGGACAATCAATCCGGATCTCGAACGGTTCATGGCCAAACGCATGGGCGCCAGGACCGTCGAGGTGAAGGCCAGCCACCTGTCGATGATCTCCCATCCCGTTGAGATCACCAATCTGATCCTGGAGGCCGCGGGGGAGCAAGCCTAGCGGGCCGGCGCCTCAGGTCGCGCGAGGACCAAGCTCCATGAAGCATTTCGGATTTCCCGACGGCGGCGGCCGCTCCCCAGAGGCGCCCTCCTGGGCGACCACACTATCCCGCATACTCCTGACGGTGATCTCCCATGATGGCCTCGCAGACAACCGTTCCCGCACATTCGCAGCCTTGGAACAGCCTGCCGGTCGAGCGACCGCTCCCCCCTCTTGACCTGGAAGGACATGTCGACCGGGACGGCGCCCGGATCTGGTACGCAACCGTGGGTGTGGGCGCGCCGGTCATCCTTCTGCACGGCGGCATGGCCAGCAGCGACACTTGGGGGAATCAGGTCCCGGCCCTTGTCCGTAGCCATCACCGTGTGATCTTGATCGACAGTCGCGGACACGGGCGCAGCACGCTGGGAACGAAGCCCCTGAGCTATGAACTGATGGAGGGCGACGTGCTCGCGGTGATGGACGCGCTGGGCGTCGGAAAGGCGTCCATCGTCGGGTGGAGTGACGGCGCCAACACGGGGCTGGTGATGGCGATGAGAGATCCGGAACGTCTCGGCAAGCTGTACGCCTTCGGCGCCAACATGAATCTGCAGGCCGCGAAGCCCGATGCCTTTTCCGCTCCGATTCTGGGTCAGGTCGTTGAGCGGCTGGCGCGGGATTACCAACGGCTGTCACCGACTCCCAAACGGTTCACCGCGCTGCACGACGCGGTGGAAGCCATGCAAAAGGTCGAGCCCGACTACAGCACCGAACAACTCCGAAGCATTCACGGGCCGCGGGTGATGATCGCTGATGGCGACCACGAGGAATTCATCGAGCACGGTCATCCGGCCTATCTCGCCGAGGTTATCGCGGGATCGCAACTCACCATCCTGAGGGACGCCGGCCACTTCGCGCCCTGGCAGCAAGCCGGTGCATTCAACAGTTCGATGATCGGCTTTCTTCGCGAGAAACCCCGTTGAGAATGGTCCGTTCTGGCGGACCATCCGACCGATGGGTTGGCGTCCGCGGCCAGCACTAACGCGGAAGATAGTCGTCGGGGCGGAAATCCCGCCGCATCTGTTTCGTGGCGTAGTCGACGAAAGCGCGAAGCTTAGGTAGCGCCGTGCTCCGGCTCGGGTAGTAGAGGAAGACGCCCGGAATCTTGGCCGCGTTTTGATCTAGCACGGTCTCCAGCGTCCCCTGCTCAAGGTCGTGCATCACGATGGAATGTCGACCGCGGGCCGAGCGTAAGCGAGCAACCGCTCCCCGGTCTCGGTCAACCCCACGCTCCGGGTTGTCCGCGTAAACAAGGGCGCGCCGATCCGCGCTTCCAGCCCGCGGATGGCCTGGCTCACGGCCGACGGCGTAAAACCCGCCTCAATGCGGGAGCCGCTGCCGCCGCGACCGCCAAGGATTTATCACCTCGACTCCGCAGCGTTCGAAGTCGCCTCCGTCACGCTGGACGGTCCGGCGGGCCGCCCAAGGCTAAAGCCCAAGCTGGACGCGAACCGCGCGCTCCACCGCCGTCAGGTCGACCTGAGACAAACTTCCCAATCGCCGCTGAAGCCTCAGCTTCGAGGCCGTGGCGATCTGGTCGGCGAGGGCTTTGCGACGGTCTCCGTTCACCGTGACGTAGGCCTCTCCCGGATAGAGGCGGGCGACGTTGCCGGTGAGGGGCACGACCTGCACGCGGTTCAACGCGGTGTTGGCGGCGTCGTTGGAGACGATGATCGCGGGCTTCGTCCTGCGGACCTCGCCTCCCGTGGAGGCGTCGAATGCCACCCACCAGACTTCGCCGCGTCGGGGCGTCTCAGCCATCGCGGGTGGCGTCGCCGATCAGGGCGTCCGCCCACCCGGTGGCCTCGTCCTCGCGGACGCCGTCCGCCGCCATGGCGCGATAGCCCGCCAACAGGGCGTCCTCGGTCACCAGCGGCTTGGCGAGATCGTTGAGGAATCGGCTTATCCGGCGCGGCCCGACCTTGGCGCGCAGGCCTTCGTAGACGTCCTCGTCGACGGTGATCGTGAGCTTGCGGGCCATTCCCCTACTTATACGTATAGCTATACGTATACAAGGCGGCTGGCGCGGGCGCAGATGAAGACGCTGGCCGCAGGTTGTTCAGCCAGCCATCGCTCGACCGTCGCCTCTGGCGCCGGTTTCATGAGCTCCGATACGACGTTGGTGTCCAAGACCACCATCAGTCGAAGGTCGGAGGTTCGCGCATCGGCTCGCGCGGCGGGAGCGGAAGTTCGACGCCGCCCAGTGGCGCGAACCGCGCCCGGATGGCGGCGGCTAGATTGCCTGGCGCGGTCGGCTCCCGAGCGAGGGATGACCGGAGAATATCCCGCGCCTCTTCCTCCATCGACCGGCCATGCACCGCCGCCCGGACCCGCAGACGGGTCTTCAGCGAATCGTCCAGGTTTCGAATGGTGATGCTGGCCATAGGGTTTCCGCGTCCATCGGTGATTGCAACGTAATCATTGACGACGAACGAAGCCATCGTCGCAAGGCGCCGCCCGCCCGGCGTCGGCAAAGACCGACGAGAAAATTAGAGCAGGCTCAAATTATTTGGTTGACTCGATCGGACCGTCCGCCAAAAACTACCCTGCGCGACCCACTCGGGATCGACGCCAAACAGAGCACACTGCGTCGGCGCATCCCATCGCCGGCGCATGGAGGAACGCTGATGATCAGCTCCCAGACAGGCGGGAGCCTGCTCGCGAGCACGCTGGCCGGGCTGGGCGTGACGGAGGTGTTCGCCCTGCATGGCGGACACCTGGATTCGTTCCTGGTGGTCTGCCCGGACGTGGGCCTGCGCCTGACCGACACGCGCCACGAGGCCTCCGCCGGCCACGCCGCCGACGGCTATGCGCGCGCCAGCGGTGGGCGACTCGGGGTCTGCGTCACCACCGCCGGCCCGGGCTTCACCAACAGCCTCACCGCGATCACCAACGCCTATCTGGACGGCGTGCCGGTGCTGTTCATCTCCGGCGCGCCGCCGCTGCGGGAGGCGGAGACCAATCCGCTCCAGGGCGGCTTCGACCAGGTCGCCATGGCGACGCCGGTCACCAAGTGGGCGCATCGGATCACCACCGTCGAGCGTATCCCCGAGCTGGTGCGCCAGGGTGCACGCTTGGCCCTGACCGGGCGTCCTGGTCCGGTGTTCCTGGAGGTCCCCATCGACGTGATGTTCGCGCCGGCGCCCGCCCCGGCGGCGACCGCGGTCC
>JAQGIW010000191.1 GCA_028290905.1 Caulobacteraceae bacterium
CAGGCGGCGCGGGCCCGGGCGGCGGCGGCCGCGCCGGCCGCGACCGGCAACCCGGCGGCGACGCCGATCCAGCCCAACCTCTCCCGTCCCGCCGCCCTGGCGCTCAGTCCGCGCATCCAGATCGACACTCCCTATCTGCGCGGCTCCCTCGCCCTGAGGGGCGCGCGGGTCGATGACCTGTTCCTGAAGAACTACCGCGAGACCGTGGACAAGACCTCGCCGCAGGTCGAACTTCTGCGCCCCGAGGGAATGACCCAGGCCTATTTCGCCGAACAAGGCTGGCTGGGCGCCAATCTGCCGGGCATTCCCACGCCCCAGACCGTCTGGACCCAGACCGCCGGCGGCGTTCTCAGCCCGGGCCATCCGGTGGTCCTCAGCTACGCCGCGCCCGGCGGTCTTGCCTTCACCCGGCGGATCGCCATCGACGACAAGGCGATGTTCACCATCACCGACTCCGTCGCGAACCGGGGGTCCGCCCCGGTCACCGTGGCGCCCTACGTCTCGGTGCAGCGCCAAGGCCTGCCCGCCGGCCTCGCCAAGTCCAACATCGTCCATGAGGGGGCCATCGGCGTCCTCGGCCTCGACAAGCCGGAACTCCGGCTGGCCAACTACCAGAGCTGGAAGAAGAAGGGCGAGTTCGACTGGCAGTCCCGCGGCGGCTGGTTCGGCATCACCGACAAGTACTGGATGACCAGCTTCGTCCCGGTCCAGAGCGAGGCGATCGCCGCCAAGGCCAGGGTGACCACCGACGCCGCGACGGGTATCGACATCTACGAAACGAGCTATTCGGGCGCCGGCCGCGTGGTCGCGCCCGGCCAGCAGACCACCGAGGTCAGCCACCTGTTCACCGGCGCCAAGACCGTGCCGATGCTCAACGCCTATAGCGCGAGCCTGGGGATTCCGCGCTTCGTCGACTCCGTCGACTGGGGCAACCTGTGGTTCCTGACCAAGCCGATCTTCACCCTGCTGGAATTCTTCTACCAGCAGGTCGGCAATTTCGGCGTGGCTATCCTGATGCTGACGGTGGTCATCCGCCTGATCACCTTCCCCCTCGCCAACAAGGGCTTCGAAATGGGGGTGAAGATGAAGAAGATTCAGCCCGAACTCCAGGCGATGCAGAAGCGGTTGAAGGACGACCCCGCGGCGCAGCAGAAGGAGATGATGGCCCTCTATCAGCGCGAGAAGGTCAATCCGGTTACCGGGTGCCTTCCGATCCTGTTCCAGATCCCGGTGTTCTACTCGCTGACGAAGCTGTTCACCGTCACCATCGAGATGCGCCACGCGCCGTTCTTCGGCTGGATCCACGACCTGTCGGCCCCCGATCCCACCACCTTCCTCAATCTGTTCGGCCTCATTCCCTGGGACCCGTCCATGACCCCCCTGATCGGCGGCGTCCTCGGCGGCGTGCTGCACGTCGGCGTCTGGCCGGTGGCCTATGGCCTGAGCATGTGGCTCAGCCAGTCGATGACGCCGCAGACCGGCATCGATCCCACCCAGCAGATGATCTTTAAGTTCATGCCGATCATGTTCACGTTCATCCTGGCGCAATACGCGGTCGGCCTGCTGATCTACTGGACCTGGAGCAGCCTGATCACCATCCTTCAGCAGTACGTGATGATGCGCCGGTTCAAGGTCGACAATCCCATCGACGAGTTCCTGCGCCGGTTCTCCGCCAGGACCGAGCCCTCGGGGTGAGCCAGGGGCCGACCGCCGTCTTCGACGCCGACGAGATCGAGGCCGCGCGGGTGCTGTTCGCCCGCGACTGCGACTTCATGATGGGCGCGGTGGCCATGGACGGGCTTCCGGATGCGGCCATGCCGGAAGTGGCCTTCGCCGGCCGCTCGAACGTCGGCAAGTCCTCGCTGATCAACGGGCTGGTCGGCCGCCACCGCCTGGCTCGCGCCTCCACCGAGCCTGGACGGACGCGCGAGATCAACTTCTTCCTCCTCGACGGACGGCTGCGCCTGGTCGACCTGCCGGGCTACGGCTTCGCCAAGGTCTCGCGCGGAACGGCCCGCCGGTTCCAGGACCTCGGTCGCGCCTACCTGCGAGGCCGGCCGAACCTGAAACGGGTCTATCTGCTCATCGACGCCCGGCACGGCCTGAAGGACCCCGACGCGGAGGCCCTCGACGCCCTCGACCGGGCCGCCGTCTCCTACCAGGTCGTGCTCACCAAGGCCGACAAGCTGAAGCGCGGCGAGGCCGAGGCCATGGTCGCGGCCACCCTGGCCAAGGTCTCGAAGCGGCCGGCCGCCTTTCCCCGCGTGCTCGCCACGTCGGCCGAGAAAGGCGAGGGACTGCCTGAGCTGCGCGCCGAGATCGCCGCCGCCGCTTTCGCATGACAACGGCCCTCGCCTTCGCTATTGCGCGCGCCCAGGGCTTGATGACGTTTCGCAGAAACGTCCGAATCAGGCCCTTGCTTTGAATCGAGAGCAGGATTCAGCCTTTAGATGATTCCACCTAAAGCCATCCTGCTCTAGTGGTGCGAATCAGACGCCTCGAACCCACCCGAGAGGCGCCGAACGCACCACAAGGCTTTGAATCTTGTGGTGCGTTCTGAACCGCGGGGATCGGACTCATGTGTTTGATTTGCACCACTAGGCAATGCCAGGACACGCCTTGACCGATAGCCCGCAGGAAGCGGGCTGGGTGACCGCCAAGACCCTGGCCGAAGCGCTGCCCTATATCCAGATCCACGATCGCCAGACGGTGGTGATCAAGTACGGCGGCCACGCCATGGGCGAGGAAGCCCTGGCGCGCCTGTTCGCGGCCGACGCGGTGCTGTTGCGTCTGCTGGGCGTGCGGCCGGTGGTGGTGCACGGCGGCGGCCCGCAGATCTCCCGCATGCTGGAGCGCGCCGGGGTGAAATCGACCTTCGTCGACGGCCTGCGGGTGACCGACAAGGCGACCATGGAAGTGGCCGAAATGGTTCTCTCCGGGGCGATCAACAAGGAGATCGCCAGCTGGATCACCCAGGCCGGCGCGACCGCCGACGTGCGCGGCGTCGGCCTTTCCGGCAAGGACGCAGGGCTGATCACGGTCGAGAAGGCCACCCGCGTCCGGCCCTCCGCCAACGGCGAGGAGGAGGTCGTCGACCTCGGATTCGTGGGCGAGCCCACCCGCATCGATCCCAAGCTGATCCGCAGCCTGATCGAATCGGAGGTGGACGACTACATCCCGGTGATCGCGCCGATCGGCGTGGCCGAGGACGGCCAGACCTACAATATCAACGCCGACACCGTCGCGGGGGCCCTGGCGGGCGCGCTGCAGGCGCGGCGCATGCTGCTGCTCACCGACGTCTCCGGGGTGCTGGGCGCGGACGGCGAGCTGATCCGCCAGCTCACCGTCGCCGAGGCGCGCGGCGCGATCGCGGACGGCGTGGCCACGGGCGGCATGATCCCCAAGCTGGAGACCGCCATCGCGGCCGTGGAGGCCGGGGTCCAGGGGGTGGTGATCCTCGACGGCCGGCGGCCGCACGCCATGCTGGTGGAGCTGTTCACCGAGCATGGGGCGGGGACCCTGATATGTCCGTAGATGTGCGAGAGGGAGCAGACCTACGCCACGTCGACACCTGGGTCTTCGACCTCGACAACACCCTCTACCCCCTCGAGTCGGGGCTGGCGGCGCGGATGTCGCCGCGCATCACCGATTTCGTCGAAAGGCTCACCGGCCTGCCGAGGCCTGAGGCCCTGGCCCTGCAGAAACGGTACCTGGCCGAGCACGGCCTCACCCTGCGCGGCCTCATGGACCACCACGGCGTCGATCCCGACGCGTATCACGCGGTCTTCCACGACGTGCCGCTCGACTGTCTCTCGCCCGACCCCGCGCTCGTGGCGGCCCTGCGCCGCCTGCCGGGGCGGCGGCTGATCTTCACCAACTCGGACGACGTCCACACGGAGCGGGTGCTCGAGGCGCTGGGGCTCGCGGGCCTCTTCGAAGACGTCTTCCACATCGGGTCGGCCGCCTTCGCGCCCAAGCCTTCGAGGGCCGCCTTCGACGCCATCGTCAGGGCCCACGCCATCGAGCCCCGGGTAACCGCCTTCTTCGAGGACTCCGAGCGCAACCTGGAGCCCGCCGCCGCGCTCGGCATGACCACCGTCCTGGTCGGCCCCCATGCCGACGCCAGCACCGCGCCGTTCGTCCACCACCGCACGCCCGCCCTGGCGCCCTTCCTCGCGGAAGCCCGCCTCAAGGAGACCAATCCGACATGACCACGGAGGCCCACGCCGAGCCATCCCTCGCCGACCTCCAGATGGAAATCGAGGCCGGCTGGGCGGTTCGCGACACCCTGAGCCCGGACACCCATGGCCCGGTGCGCACCGCCGTGGAGGAGTCCCTGCGGCGGCTGGACGGCGGGGAGGCGCGGGTGGCGGAGAAGATCGACGGCGCGTGGGTCGTCCGCGAATGGCTCAAGCAGGCGATCCTGCTGTCGTTCCGCCTCAACCCCAACCGGGTCATGCGGGCCGGCGCCATGGGCGACGGCGTCGGGCCGTGGTGGGACAAGGTTCCCAGCAAGTTCGAAGGCTGGGACGGGCCGCAGTTCGAGGCGGCCGGCTTTCGGGCCGTGCCCGGCGCCGTCGTCAGGCGGGGCGCGTTCGTCGGCCGGGGCGCGGTCCTGATGCCTTCCTTCGTCAACATCGGCGCCCACGTGGGCGAGGGAACGATGGTCGACACCTGGGCGACCGTCGGCTCCTGCGCCCAGATCGGTCGGGGCGTCCACCTGTCGGGCGGCGTGGGCATCGGCGGCGTGCTCGAACCCCTGCAGGCCGCGCCCACCATCATCGAGGACGGCTGCTTCATCGGCGCCCGTTCGGAGGTGGTCGAGGGCGTCATCGTCGGCGAGGGCGCGGTGCTCTCCATGGGCGTGTTCCTGAGCGCCACCACCCGTATCGTCGACCGCAAGACCGGCGAGACCCACCGGGGCCATGTGCCGCCCTATTCGGTGGTCGTCCCGGGCGCCCTGCCAGATCCGCACGGCGTGGGCCCCAGCCTCGCCTGCGCGGTGATCGTCAAGACCGTCGACGCCCAGACCCGCGCCAAGACCAGCATCAACGAGCTGCTGCGGGATTAAGCGATCGGCGTCCCGTCCTTCCGACGGAAGCCTTCCTCGAGCGGCTCGGCGACCATGTCGATGTCGGAATAGGCGTTGGTGACCAGAACGACCACGCCCGACACGACCCACACGAACTCATCTTCATGGCTGTGCCAATGCCTCTGGCTGGACCAGGCGCCCGGCGGCAGCGTCGGATGGTTGACGCCGAAGGCCGTCAGGTCCGCCGTCTCACCCAGGCGGCGGCGCAAGCGGGCCGCGCACGGCTCGCCATGGGGCGGCGGATAGCCAGAGCCGCGGCGAGACGGCGCGCCGGATATGTCGATCTTCTTCACGGCCAAGCCTCCGGAATTGCGGCCCCTGCAGGCCCAGCCTAAGGAGGCCGGATGTCGCAGACCACCCTCATCGATCCGATCGCCCTCGCCCAGGATCTGATCCGGCGCCCCTCGGTGACGCCCGCGGACGCGGGGGCCATGGGGGCGCTCCGAGAGGTGCTCGAGGCGTTGGGCTTCGCGTGCCGACCCATGCCCTTCGGGGACATCGAGAACCTCTACGCGCGCCTGGGCGCGGCCGGGCCCAATCTCTGCTTCGCCGGGCACACCGACGTCGTACCCCCCGGGGACGCGGAGTCCTGGTCGACGCCGCCATTCTCGGGGGCGATCCAGGACGGCGTGCTCACCGGCCGGGGCGCGGTCGATATGAAGAGCGCGATCGCCGCCTTCGTCGCCGCCGTCGCGCGGGTGGTCGCCAAGGGGCGGCCGACGGGCTCGATATCCCTGCTGATCACCGGCGACGAGGAGGGCCTGGCCGAACACGGGACCCGGGCGGTGGTTCCGGCCCTTGCGGCGGCGGGCGAGCGGATCGACCACTGCGTCGTGGGCGAGCCCACCTCCAGCGCCCTGCTCGGCGACATGATCAAGATCGGCCGGCGGGGAAGCCTGGGCGGGATCATCACCGTCGACGGCGTACAGGGCCACGTGGCCTATCCGGACCGCGCGGCGAACCCCATCCCGGTGCTGGTGCGCCTGCTCGCGCGACTGCAGGCTCGGGCGCTCGACACCGGCTTCGAGGCCTTCCAACCCTCCAACCTGGAGATCACCAGCGTCGATGTCGGCAACGGCGCCAGCAACGTCATTCCGGGACGCGCCACGGCGCGCCTCAACATCCGCTTCAACCCCAACCACACCGGCGCGGCCCTCGCGGCGTGGCTGATGGAGGAGGCGGGCCGCGCCGGCGAGGGCTTCAAGGGCAAGGTGATGGTGGAGACCCGCATCAACGGCGAGGCGTTCCTGACCCCCCGCGGGCCGTTCACCGAGGTTGTGGCCGCCGCCGTGCGGGCGGTGACCGGGCGGGAGCCCGAACTTTCCACCACCGGCGGCACCTCCGACGCCCGCTTCATCCGCGACCTCTGTCCGGTCGTCGAGTTCGGCCTGGTGGGGACGACCATGCACAAGGCCAACGAGCGCGCCCCGGTCGCCGAGATCCACGCCCTGTCGGCGATCTACGAGCGCCTGATCGAGGGTTACTTCGCGGCCTTCGCCTGAAGCGCTCTCAATAGACGACCTCGACCAGACAGAGTCCCTGGGCCGGGGCCACCGGGCCGCAGGCGGCGCGGTCGCGGGCGGCGAGGGCGGCGGCAAGGTCGTCGGCGGTCCAGACCCCGCGGCCCACCTCGGCGAGGGAACCGACCATCGAGCGGACCTGGCGATGCAGAAAGGAGCGGGCGGCGAAGGTCACGATGACCTCCTCGTCCCGGCGCGCCACGGCGGCCTCGTCCAGGGTCTTGACCGGCGACCTGGCCTGGCAGGCGGCGTCGCGGAAGGTGGTGAAGTCGTGCGGGCCGACGAGACGCTGGGCCGCGGCGTGCATGGCGGCGGCGTCGAGGGGGGCCCTGACGTGCCACACGCGCCCTCGCTCCAGGGCCGGCGGCCCCGGGCGGCCCAGGATGCGGTAGAGGTAGCGCCGGCCGACCGCGGAGAAGCGGGCGTGGAAGTTTTCCGCCGCCAGCCCGGCGCTCAGGATGGCGATCGGGGCCGGAAGCAGGTGCGCGTTGACGGCGTTCATCACCACCCGGGGATCCCAGTCCCTGACCAGGTCGAAATGGATCACCTGGCCGGTGGCGTGGACGCCGGTGTCGGTGCGCCCGGCGGCGTGGACGCGGACGGTCTCGCCGCTGAACGCCGCCACCGCCCGCTCGATCTCGCCCTGGATCGTCGGCAGGTCGGCCTGGGCCTGAAAGCCGCGGTAGGGACCGCCGTCATATTCCACCGTCAGGCGATAGCGGGCCATCAGTCGAGACGCTGACCCTGGCGCAAGGGGAAGCCGCGGAGGAAGGCGTCGGCGTCCTGGGGGGCGCGGCCCTCACGCTGGGCGCGCAGGATTCGCACTGCGCCCTCGCCGCAGGCGATCAGCATCGCGTCGTCCAGCATTACGCCGGGCTCGCCCGAGCCCTCCTCGGCCCGGGAGAGCAGCGCCTTGACCCGGACCGGCCCGCGCTCGGAGGGGGCCAGGAACCAGGCGCCCGGAAACGGCGACAGGCCTCGGATCTGGCGGTCGGTCCGCGTCGCCGGTCGATCCCAGCGGATGCGTGTCTCGGCGGGCTTGATCTTGCGGGCGTAGAGCGCGCCCTCCTCCGGCTGCGGGAGGGGCTGGGCGACACCGTTCGCCACCTGGTCCATCGCCTGGACCATCAGCGCCGCTCCCGCCGGCGCCAGGCGGTCGTGCAGCGAGCCGGCGGTGTCCAGGGCGTCGATGCGCGATGTGAACGAGGCCAGCACCGGGCCCTCGTCGAGCCCCGCGGTCATCCGCATCACCTGCACGCCGGTCACCGCGTCGCCCGCCATGATCGCCCGCTGGATCGGCGCCGCGCCGCGCCACCGCGGCAGCAGCGAACCGTGCAGGTTGTAACAGCCGAAACGCGCGGCCTGGAGGATCTCCTCGGTGAGGATCTGGCCGAAGGCGACGACCACGGCGGCGTCGAGGCGAAGGGCGGCGAAGGCGGCGGCCTCTTCGGAGACCTTCATCGAGATGGGGGTGCGCACGGGCAGCCCCCGGGACTCGGCGAACGCCTGGATGGGGGAGGGATGCAGCGCCTGACCCCGTCCCCGCGGCGCCGGCGGCTGGGAATAGACGCAGGCGATCTCGTGCCCCGCTTCGATCAGGGCGGCGAGGGTGGGGACAGCAAAGTCGGGAGTGCCGAGGAAGGCGAGGCGCACGCTTAGGCGTCCGCCTTGGCCGCCTTCTTGACCTGCTTGACCGCGCGATCGCGCTTGAGGCGTGAGAGGTGGTCGATGAACAGGACTCCGTTCAGGTGGTCCATCTCGTGCTGGATGCACACGGCGTAGAGATCATCGGCGTCTTCCTCGATGAGCTTGCCGTGGTAGTCGAGGTAGCGCAGGCGCACGTGGGCCGGACGCTCCACGTCGTCGTAGATATCCGGCACCGAGAGGCACCCTTCCTCCCAGGGCTTGGTCTCCTCGGAGGCCCACAGGATCTCGGGATTGACGAAATAGCGCGGGGCCGGCGGCTCGTCCTTCGGGGCCAGGTCCATGACGATCACCCGCTTGGGGACGCCGACCTGGATCGCCGCCAGGCCGATGCCGGGCGCGGCGTACATGGTCTCCAGCATGTCGTCCATCAGGACGCGCACGGCGTCGTCCACCTCGGCCACAGGCGCGGATTTCTGCTTGAGGACCGCCATGTCGGTATCGACGGTGAGGATGCGGCGGAGGCTCATGGCCCGGAGGTAGGCGCCGGCTCGACGAGCGTCAAGACCGGGGCGAGCTTGGTCAGGGGGCGGACGGCGGTCTCGATGGGCGCAAGTTCGGGGATCTCCTTGCCCTCGTGGTCGACCTTGAGGTCTTCGAAGCGGCGCGCCTGGGTGTGAACCTGGGTCTCGAGCGAGCCGACGAACTGGTTGTAGCGTCCCACCGCCGTCTCCAGGCCCTTGCCCATCGCCTGGGCGTGGGCCGCCATGGTGGCGATGCGCTTGTAGAGTTCGCGGCCGAGGCCGACGATCTCCTTGGCGTTGAGGTTCTGTTCCTCGACCCGCCAGCCGTAGACCACCGCCTTGCAGAGGGCGAACAGGCTCGAGGGCGTGACCAGGATCACCCGCCGATCCATGCCTTGGGCGTAGAGGTCCGGCAGGCGTTCGACGGCGGCGGACAGGAAAGCATCGCCGGGCACGAACATCACCACGAAGTCGGGGGACTGGTCGAGTTGCTCCCAATAGGCCTTGCCCGCCAGGCTCTGCATGTGCGCCCGGACGCTCTGGGCGTGACGCGCGTAGCCGGCCTCGCGCGCGGCGTCGTCGAGCGCGTCCTGCGCCTCGAGAAAGGCGTTGAGCGAGCACTTGGCGTCGATGACGAAGGCGCCGCCGCCCGGCAGGCGCACGACCACGTCCGGTCGCAAGGCCCCGCCGTCCACGGAAACCTGTTCATCGAAATCGAACTTGGCCCTGAGGCCGGCCATCTCCAGGACGTTGCGCAGCATCTGTTCGCCCCACCGGCCCTGCACGCCCGCCCCCCGGCGCAGCGCCGCCGAGAGCTTCCGCGCCTCTTCCTGCGTCGCGGTCGAGGCTAGGAGGAGCTGGTCGATCTGCGACTTCAGGCCGCCGGTCTCTTCGGCCCGGGCCTTTTCGGCGGCGGTGACCTGAAGCTGGAATTTTTCCAGCGTCTCGGCCACCGGCTTCAGCTGGGCCTCCAGCTTGGCCTGGACCAGCCGGTCCTGCGCGGCGAAGGTCTCCGTGGCGCGCTTGACCAGCTCCTCGGCCACGGCGTTGGCGGACATCGCCGCCTGGGCCTTCAGGGTCTCCGCTCCCGACGCCGCCTGCTCGCGCAGCATGCGCGCCTCCAGCATCCCCTTCTCCGCCCGCGCCCGCTCGGCCATGGCCCAGACGGCGAGCGCCACGCAGCCGGCGGCGAGGATCAAGGCGACGACGAGCAGAAGGATGTTCATGGTGCGTTCTATATATCAAGAGTCGGCCTGGGAGACCAAGTGGGCGTCGCGGCCGGATTCACGCCGGTCGCCGCGCCCGCATGGCCTGGGCGATGGTGCCGTCGTCGAGCCAGTCGAGTTCGCCGCCCACCGGCACGCCGCGGGCAAGGCTCGTCACCCGCACGCCGGCGCCGGCCAGGCGGTCGGCGAGGTAGTGGGCGGTGGTCTGGCCGTCGACGGTGGCGGGGAGGGCGAGCACCACCTCGACGATCGCCTCGGATCCGGCCCGGCTGACGAGGGGCCCGATCCGCAGGGACTCCGGCCCCACCCCGTCCAGGGCCGACAACAGCCCCCCGAGCACGTGGTAGCGGCCGCGAAAGGCCCCCGCCCGCTCCATCGCCCACAGCGCCCCTACCTCCTCGACCACGCACAGCAGCGTCGGATCACGCGTTCTGTCGGCGCAGATTGCGCAGGGGTCGGTGGTGTCCAGCGCGCCACACACGGTGCAGGTGCGCACCCGCGCGGCGGCCTCGGCCAGGGCTTCGCTCAGGGGTTGGAGCAGCTGGTCGCGTCGCTTGAGCAGGGTCAGAGTAGCGCGGCGCGCCGAACGAGGGCCAAGGCCCGGCAGCTTGGCCAGCAGGGCGATCAGGCGTTCGATCTCGGGTCCGGCGGAGGAGGCCATCCCGAGGCGTTTAGCTGAACTCCGCCGCCAGGTCTCGCAGCCACGCCTTCACCGCCGGCTGCGTCGCCGTGGGCGTCGCGCCGTGGCGCACGATGATCAGGTCGCGGTCGGGGCAGAGAACGACGTGCTGGCCCTCATAGCCGTTGGCGGAAAACGAGCCGGGCCCGGCGATGTCGAGCCACCAGTGGGCGCCGTAGCGGCCGTCGACCTCGGCGCCCGGCTGCTGGAAGGTGGGGGTGCGGGCGTAGTCGACCCATCCCTCGGGAAGCAGGCGGCGGCCCTCCCAGATCCCGTCCCGGAGGTAGAGCAGGCCGAAGCGGGCGAAATCCCGAGGCGTGCAGAAGCAGAAGGAGGAACCGATGAAGGTTCCCGCCGCGTCGAAGCGCGGCATGGCGCTGGTCATGCCCAGGGGATCGAACAGGCGCTCGCGCATGAAGGCCTCCATCGCCGGTCCCCGCGCGGAGAGAGCCCGGCCCAGGCAGGCGCTGACGATGTTGGTCGTGCCGCTGGAGTAATAGAAGTAGCTTCCCGGCGAGCGGGCCAGCGGCGCGGCCTCGGCGAAGCCGGCGACGTCGTCCGCGCCCTTGCCGAACAGCATCTCGATGACGTCCGAGGGGTTCTCGGGCGAGTAGTCCTCGACCCAGGCCAGGCCGCTGGACATTCGCAGCAGGTGGTCGAGGGTGATCGCGGCGCGGAGATCATCGGCCCCGCGCCAGGCGGGCGCATCGGCCGGGGCGCGGACGTCGAGGCGCCCGTCGCCCGCGGCCAGACCCGCGAGGGCCTGGGTGATGCTCTTGGCCATCGACCAGGAGCGGCAGGCGACGTCCGGCCCGAAGCCCTCGGCGTAGCGCTCGGTGAGGAGCCTTCCGCCCTGGACGATCACCACCGCGTGGGTGGCGCCCAGCGGCCTGGCGGATTCGGCGCCGAACGCCGCGTCCAGCATGAGCCGCGCCCGCGCCGGAACCGCGGCCGCCCCCGGTCCCGCCGGCCACTCCCATGTCGGCCACGGCGTGCCAGCGGGCTGGGGGGGAAGCGGCGGCAGGCCGCCGGCCATCAGGCGAGGTCCTTGGCGAGCTCCGCGCGAACCTGCTGGCTCAGTATCGCGATGTGGCCGTAGCGAGGATGATCGCAGCCCAACATCACCACGCGCGCGGGGTCGCCGAAGGCCGCCGCGTCGTCGTCGGTCAGCGGAAAGCGCAGGAAATGGACCGAGGAGGTCTTGCCGTCCCGCGTTCGATCGATGTCTCCCTCCGGGACCCCGGCCACGCGCGTCGCGTCGATCTGAAGAAAGAAGTGCTCTTCCACGCCGCCCAGTTGTCCAAGAATTTCGGCGCGCCGCACCGGGCCGTCGATCTCGAACATCACCGTGGCGACCAGTTCGCGGCCCTGGGGGATAAGCGGATTGTAGGCCGCCAGCTCGTCCTCCCGCTGCGCTGCGCCGCCCTTCTCGACCAGCAGCATTTCCTGGATCTGGAAAAGCATGGTGTCGTAGCTCTCGAAGATGAAGACGCCGTAAGGACCCAGCGCCACGCGCCGCAGCCGCTTGGCCGGCATCAGCGCGGCGCGCCGCGCCTTGCGCTCACGCGCGTAGTCGGCGTCGGGAAGGATGTCTTGGGCGGTGACGCGGCGGGACGAGGCGGGCATCGGGCGTACGCTCTCCAGGATCATGCGTTTGTCGACAATCAGACCAGGCCGTAGGCGCGGGCGAAGACCTCGATCGGGTGCGCCTCGCGCGGTCGGGCGGCCCCGGGCGAGGCGTCCATCTCGACCAGCTGGCCCAGGTGCTTGCAGGCGAGGGGACAATCGGAGCACAGGGTGGCGGCGCCCTTGGCCGCGACCTGCCTGGCCGCCGGCCGGCCCACCTTCACCGCCATGGGCCGCGTGTGCTTCATCACCCCGAAGGCGCCGCCATGGCCGGAGCAGCGCTCCACGACATCGACCTTGGCGCCGGGGATCAGGCGCAGCATCTGGGCCGACACCGGCCCCATGTTCTGGGCGCGGGCGTGGCAGGCCTGGTGCAGGGTGACCCCGCCCTCGGGCGGCGTGAGGCCGGGGGCAAGGCCATGGGCCTTGGAGAGCTCCACCACATACTGGCTGATGTCGCGGGTGGCGGCGGCCAGGCGCTTCACCGCCTCGTTTTCCGGCAGGATGAGGGGCCACTCGAACTTCATCATCAGGCCGCAGCTGGCGGTCAGGGTGACGATGTCATAGCCCTGCTCGATGAGGGGAAGCAGTTCGGCCGACACCCGCTCGGCGCGCCTGGCCACTTCGGCGATGTCGCCGGCCTCCAGCTGGGGCATGCCGCAGCACTCGGGGTAGGCGAAGCGGGTCTCCACCCCCTGTTTGGCCAGGACGGCGACAGCCGCGACGGCCGTCTCGGGCGCGTTGTAGTCCACGAAGCAGGTGGCGTAGATCGCCGCCTTGCGCAGGCCGAAAGCGGGGCCCGCGGGGTCCGGCGGCGTGGGGCGCCGGAGGCGATCACCGGCGGTCCTGGAGTGGTAGCGCGGCAGTTCGGCCGTCCGGTCGATGCCGGCGACCGTCTCCATCAGCCGTCGCACCGGCTTGTTGTCGAGGCGGGTCGCCCAATTGGCGAGCCCCGCCACCGGCTTGGCCAGCTTGCCGTTGCGGTCGGTTTCGCCGAGCTGTTCGCGGACGAACTCGCCCCCGTCGGCTTTTCGCCTGGCCGCGCGCTGCCGCAGGATAACGTGCGGGAAGTCCAGGTTGAACTCGTGCGGCGGCACATAGGGGCACTTCGTCATGAAGCACATGTCGCAGAGCGTGCAGGCGTCGGCGACCTTGGCGTAGTCGGCCTTGTCCACCCCATCGAGCTCGCCGGTCGGGCCGTTGTCGATGAGGTCGAACAGCTTGGGGAAGGCGTCGCACAGGTTGAAGCAGCGGCGGCAGCCGTGGCAGATGTCGAACACCCGTTCCATCTCCGCCTCGACGGCGGCAAGGTCGTAGAACTCGGGGGCGCGCCAGGCCAGGGCGTGGCGGAACGGCGCGTCGAGACTGCCCTCGCGACGAGCGTCGGAGGGGTTGGCGGCGTCGGTCATCGAGATTCCCTCTTCATCCGTCTCCCTCCCGTTGGCGGTGGCAGGGACAGGCCGCAAAACGGTCAGGGTGGGGAACCCCCCACCCTGATGTCGCTGCTCGCCATCGGTCCTTCCCCGCGAGGGGAGGGAGGCGGCCGTTATTCCATGCTGTCGAGGGCGCGCTGGAAGCGGCCGGCGTGGGACTTTTCGGCCTTGGCCAGGGTTTCGAACCAGTCGGCGATCTCGTCGTGGCCCTCTTCCCGAGCCGTCCGCGCCATGCCCGGATACATGTCGGAGTATTCGTGGGTCTCGCCGGCGATGGCGGCCTTGAGATTGAGGTCCGTGGCGCCGATCGGCAGGCCGGTGGCCGGATCGCCCACCCCTTCCATGAACTCGAGGTGGCCGTGCGCGTGGCCGGTCTCGCCTTCGGCCGTGGAGCGGAAGACGGCGGCCACGTCGTTATAGCCTTCGACGTCGGCCTTTTGCGCGAAATAGAGGTAGCGGCGGTTCGCCTGGCTCTCGCCGGCGAAAGCGTCCTTCAGATTCTGCAGAGTCTTGCTGCTGGCCAGCGACATGGGGAGTTCCTTCTGTTTCGGGGGGTCAACGATCGGCAGGGCCGTCGCTGTCGCGGCTGTGTATAGGGCGTCCGACGTTCCCCCGTCCAATCGATTGAAGGTATGTCGACGATAGAGCGTCTCGATAGCTAGACGCGCGCTTCTCCCGCAAATTCGGTCAGGGCGTCGATCAGGCCGGCGGCGGCCAGCTTCACCAGTTCTCCGCCCTTCTCGGGCGTGGCCAGTCCGGGGTCGGAGCCCATGCGGCCGTCGGGGTACCGGGCCCGAAAATCGCCCGCTTCCCGGATCGGGCCGGTAGGGGCGATCTGGGGAGCGTAGTTGGCCGCCTTGATGTGGTCCGGATAGGCCCACTGGGTGACGGCGATCTCCGACGGGGTGGCGTGGCTGCCGTGGCCCGTAGGGAACTGCTGCTGGGCCAGCCGCATGACCCCCTTCAGATCCCACCAGTTCTTCAGGCGGCAGGCGTATCCCGATCGCCGGCCGGCGTAGCTGTCGTGGGCGTAGAGCTCGGAGAACGCCGCCTCGATGGTGGCGACGTTGCCCCCGTGGCCGTTGAGGAAAAGGATCTTTGTGAAGCCGTGATGGACCAGCGAGCGGGTCCAGTCGCCGATCGCGGCCATGAACGTGGAGGGCCGAAGGGCGATGGTGCCGGGGAAATCCAGATGGTGCTGGGCCATGCCGATGTTGAAGGTCGGGCCCACTAGGATGTCCGCGTTCTTCTGCGCCTCATGGGCGATGATTTCCGGGCAGAGCCAGTCGGTGCCCAGGAGACCGGTTGGGCCATGCTGCTCGTTGGAGCCGATCGGCACCACGATGGCCGTCGAGCGCGCCAGGAAAGCCTCGATCTCGGGCCAGGTGGAGAGGTGCAGGAGCATGGGGTTTCCCTGAACGGCGCCATTCGCCACCGTTCATTGACCGGGAGCGGCTCGCGCGACAATGGCTCATTCGTTCGCGCCACCCGTTTGCGCCCCCGCGCTTCCTTGCCTTCGCGGCCGCGCTCCGCATACTCGCGGCAAAGTCGGCGATCAGGGAGAAACGACGTGAGCGAAGACCTGGTGTTTCCGGTCCCCCAAGACTGGGCGTCGCGCGCGCACATGAACGCGGCGGGCTACGAGGCGGCGCGACGGCGGGTGGAGGAAGACCCCCAGGGCTATTGGACCGACGTCGCCCGGCGCCTCGACTGGATCAAGCCCTTCACCATTGCCAAGGACACCTCCTTCGATCGCGAGAACTTCCACATCCGCTGGTACGCGGACGGGGTCCTGAACGCCTGCGCCAACTGCCTCGACCGCCACCTCCCCACACGCGCCGACGACGTGGCGATCATCTGGGAGGGGGACGATCCCGCCGACAGCCGCAAGATCACCTATCGCGAGGCCCACGCCGCGGTCTGCCGCATGGCCAATGTGCTGAAGGCGCACGGCGTCGCCAAGGGCGACCGGGTGACCATCTATCTGCCGATGATCCCCGAGGCGGCCTACGCCATGCTGGCCTGTGCGCGCATCGGGGCGATCCACAGCGTGATCTTCGGCGGCTTCTCTCCGGACTCCATCGCCGGCCGCATCCAGGACTGCCAGTCCACCTTCGTGATCACCGCCGACGAGGGCCTGCGTGGCGGCCGGACCGTGCCCCTGAAAAAGAACGTCGACCTCGCGCTGCTGCAGTGCCCGGAGGTGAAGACCGTTCTGATGGTGAAACGGACCGGCGCGAAGTGCCTGATGCACGCCGGCAGGGACCTTGACTATGAGACGGAGGCGGCCAAGGTCTCGGCCGACTGTCCGCCCGAGCCGATGAGCGCCGAAGACCCGCTGTTCATCCTCTACACCTCCGGGTCGACGGGCAAGCCCAAGGGCGTGCTGCATACCACGGGCGGCTATCTGACATGGGCCAGCCACACGCACGAACTGGTGTTCGACTACCGTCCGGGCGAGATTTTCTGGTGCACCGCCGACGTCGGCTGGGTCACCGGGCACAGCTACATCGTCTATGGGCCGCTCTCCAACGGCGCCACGACCCTGATCTTCGAGGGCGTGCCCAACCATCCGACGGTGAGCCGGTTCTGGGAGGTGATCGACAAGCACAAGGTCGAGATCTTCTACACCGCTCCCACGGCGCTGCGCGCGCTCATGCGCGACGGCGACGAGCCGGTGAAACGGACCTCGCGCGCCTCGTTGCGGTTGCTCGGCACCGTGGGCGAGCCGATCAATCCCGAGGCCTGGCTGTGGTACTATCGGGTGGTCGGCGAGAGCCGCTGCCCTATCGTCGACACCTGGTGGCAGACCGAGACCGGCGCGGCCCTGGTCGCCCCCCTCCCGGGCGCCACGCCCCTAAAGCCCGGCTCCGCGACCAAGCCGCTGCCGGGGGTGAAGCTGCAACTGGTCGACGCCGAAGGGCAGGTGCTGGAGGGACCGGCCAGCGGCAACCTCTGCATCACCGATAGCTGGCCGGGGCAGATGCGCACGGTCTACGGCGACCACGAGCGGTTCATCACCACCTACTTCACCACCTATCCCGGCAGGTACTTCACCGGCGACGGCTGCCGGCGCGACGAGGACGGCTACTACTGGATCACCGGACGGGTGGACGACGTGATCAATGTCTCCGGCCACCGCCTGGGCACGGCCGAGATCGAGAGCGCCCTGGTCGCGCACCACACCGTCGCCGAGGCGGCCGTGGTGGGCTATCCGCACGACATCAAGGGCCAGGGCATCTACGCCTATGTCACCCTCACCACCGAGCACGCGCCCAGCGAGGCCTTGCGCAAGGAGCTGATCGCCTGGGTGCGCCAGGAGATCGGCCCGTTCGCGACCCCGGACGCGATCCAGTGGGCGCCCGGCCTGCCCAAGACCCGCTCGGGCAAGATCATGCGCCGCATCCTGCGCAAGGTCGCCGAGGGGGACGTGGCCAACCTCGGCGACACCACCACCCTGGCCGACCCCGCCGTGGTGGACGACCTCGTCCGCAACCGGGCGGGCTAAGAGGCCGCCGCGGTCAGCGCGCCTGGGCTAACGGCTTCTCGACATTCACGGGGTTGCCGTCGTCGGCTGAGAAGGGGTGACCGTCGGCGGAGAGCAGGATCGCGATCCCCCGCGTGGCGGGAAACTCGGCGCAGACGGCCATCACGATGACCGTCAGCGGCGTGGACAGGAAGGCGCCGGAGACGCCGAAGATCACCCCCCAGAACGCCAGCGAGAGCAGGACGACGAGAGGGTCGATGTTGAGGCTCTTTCCCTGCATGCGGGGCAGGTACACGTGGCCGACCACGAAGTGGACCACCTCCATGCCGACGAAGATCACGCCCGCCTTCCAGAGGGCGTCGAGCTCGACCAGACCGAACACGGTGGGCAGCAGGACGCCGATCGCCACGCCGATGACCGGGATGTAGTTGGCCAGGAAGATCAGGAACGACCAGAACACCACGTGGGAAAGCCCCATCGCCCACATGATCGCGGCCGAGCCGAGCGCGATCAGGCCGCCGGCCACGGTCTGGACCCAGATGTATCCCTCCACGCCGTGCTGGATGCGCTCCATGATCGTCAGCGCCTCGGCGTGTTGTCCCTCTTCGAAGAGCTCCTCCAGTTTGCGGCCGAAGCCCGCCCGCGACGCCAGCATGAAACCCAGGTAGATGAGGACGAGCACCGCCTTTTCCGCCACGTCACCCACCCCCCGGGCAAGCCCGGCGATGTAGCGGCCGGGATTGAGCTGGCGGAACAGCTGGTCGATGGTCGGCGCCACCTGCAGGCCGAGCCGATCGGACCCCATCTTGATGAGCGCATCGAGCCGGGCCACGTAGGCGCTGGACTCCGCCACGATGTGCACGCCGTTCTCGGCGACCAGCCAGATCGACAGCCCGAACAGGGCCACCACCACGATGATGGCGGCGGGCAGCTTGGCGTCCTGAGGCAGGGGGGTGCGCCGCGTCAGCACGCCCTCCAGGCCGCCGATCATCAGCAGCAGGAACACCGCCAGGATGAAGGGCGTGAGGACATGGCGGAGGGCCCAAAGCGCGAACAGGGTCAGAATGACGGTGATGATCGCCACCGCCGTCTTGAGAAACCCAAGACGGTCCGGTCGGGTATCCGCGGGTGGGGCGGGGGCCATGGACCTTCCTACCTCAAGAATCGGCGGCGGTCGAAGGCCCCCCAGAGCAATCTCGGATCAGGTGGAATCACTTGATCCGAGATTGCTCTGGACCAAACATCTGGAGCGCTTCCCGATCGCCGAACCAGTACCCGCTTCGGCGGAAAGCGCTCTCGGCGGGCCAGCCGGGCGCATTGCCGGTCCCGGGGTGATCGGCTAGAAGCCAGCGCCTCCACCGGTCGCCGCGCGCCCGGCCTACCCCGCTCCACACCTGGACTCACCCCATGGATACGACCGACGCGCCCGCCGACCCCCAGCTCTCGGGGAACGTTCTTTTCTATTCCCAGCCCGAGCCGCTCAGCAACGAGACCCATGCCAAGCTCGGCCTGCGCCGGATCGACCGGCCCTTCGCCTTCGCGGCCAACGCCCAGGCGGTGCCGCTCACCGTCACCGAGTTTCCGCTGGCGGCCCTGTCCTATCCGATCATCTTCGCCGGCGAGCGCCGCCAACCTCTGGCGGTGATGGGCGTGTCGGGCGAGGCCAACATGTTCATCCAGCCCAACGGCTATTTCGAGGTCGGGGTCTATGTGCCCGCCTACATCCGCCGCTACCCCTTCGTGCTGGCCAACGATTCGGCGCGCGAGCAGCTCGTCGTGTGCATCGACCGGGCGGCGCCGATGCTGGGCGACCTGCCCGACCTGCCGTTCTTCGATCCCGCCGGCCAACCCACCGACTACACCAGGAACTGCATCCAGTTCTGCAACGACTACGAGACCGAGCTGCGGCGCACCGAGTCGTTCGTCACCCTGCTGACCGAATTCGACCTCCTGGACGTCCGCAAGACGACCTACACCCCGACCAATCCCGACGGCTCGCAGGCCCAGCCTCAGGAGGTCGCCGAATACTTCGCCGTCTCGGAAGACCGATTGAAGGCCCTGCCGGACGACAAGGTCCGCGCCCTGCTGGACAACGGGGCGATCAGCCAGATCTACGCCCACCTCACCTCGCTGATGGGATGGGACCGGCTGATCTCCATCGCCCTCGCCCGGCAAGCCGCCAGCCAACGCCCGGCCAACCTGAACTAGGCGCGTTCTAGCGGGCGATCTGACGGATTCAGATCGCCCCCTCCAGTTCTTTGTTTTTCCGCGCGTTTCATCCGAAAACCGGTTCCCACTTTTCGGAACGCGCTCTAACGGGCGAAGACGCTGCGGGTGAGGCATGAGAACACCAGCCTGCCGGCCTCGTCGAGCAGGTCGTGCTGGGCGATGACG
>JAQGIW010000215.1 GCA_028290905.1 Caulobacteraceae bacterium
CGCGCGGCCGTCTCGACCAGCCGCTCGATGACGTAGGTGGCCTCGGGCCGGCCAGCGCCACGATAGGCGTCCACCGGCGCGGTGTTGGTGTAGACCCCGTCCACGGCGACATGGATCACCGGCGTGCGATACTGGCCCGCCAGAAGCGTGCCGTAGAGATAGGTCGGCACCGACGAGGCGAAGGTCGACAGATAGGCGCCTAGGTTGGCGCGGGTGCGCACCCGAAGGCCGGTGAAAATTCCGTTGGCGTCGAGGGCCAGCTCGGCGGTGGTCAGATGGTCGCGGCCATGGGCGTCCGAGAGGAAGGCCTCCGAACGGTCCGCCGTCCATTTCACCGGCCGGCCGACGCGCTTGGCCGCCCACACCACGGCGGCCTCCTCCGGATAGACGAAGATCTTCGAGCCGAAACCGCCGCCCACGTCCGGCGAGATCACCCGCAGCTTGTGCTCCGGCGCCAGGCCGACGAAGGCCGACAGGATCAGCCGCGCCAGATGCGGGTTCTGGGAGGTGGTGTGGAGCGTGAACTCGGCTGTCGACCGATCGTAGGCCGCCAGGGCCGCCCGCGGCTCCATGGCGTTGGGGATCAGGCGGTTGTTGGTGAGTTCGAGCCGGGTGACGTGCGCCGCCGCCTCGAGGGCGGCGTCGGTCTGGGCGCGGTCGCCGAGCTCCCAGTGGAAGCTGAGGTTGCGCGGCGCATTGGCGTGGATCTGCGGCCCGTCCAGGGCTTTGGCCAGCATGGCCGCCGGCTCCAGCTCCTCGAACTCGGTCGTCACCGCCTCAGCCCCCGCCTTGGCGGCGGCGAGGCTCTCCGCCACCACCATGGCGTAGGCGTCGCCGACGAAGTTGACCCACTCCACAGCCAGCACGGGCCGGGAGGCGATCTTCATGTCCGTCCCGTCCGCCGACTTGACCATCCAGCCGCAGGGAATGTCGCCGAGCTTGTCGGCGGCGAGGTCCTTGCCGGTGAAGACGCCGACCACGCCAGGAATCGCCACGGCCGCCGAGGCGTCGATGGATACGATCCGCGCGCGCGGGTGCGGCGAGCGCAGGAACACGGCGATGGTCTGGCCCGGCTGAACGATGTCGTCGACGTAGCGGCCCTGGCCTGTGATGAAGCGGATGTCCTCCCGCCGCTTGACGCTCTTGCCGATGCCCGTGTCGCTCATCAGGCGGCTCCCTGGAGGCGCTCGGCGGCGGCGAGCACGGCGCGGACGATGTTGTGATAGCCGGTGCAGCGGCAGAGGTTGCCCTCGAGGCCCTCGCGCACCTTGCGCTCATCCAGCGGGCCGCCGTTCCGGACCAGGTCGATGGCGGCCATGATCATGCCGGGCGTGCAGAAACCGCACTGCAGGCCGTGGTGATCCTGGAACGCCGCCTGCATAGGATGCAGGTTCCCAGGCGCGCCGATGCCC
This sequence comes from Caulobacteraceae bacterium, assembly GCA_028290905.1. GTDB lineage: Bacteria > Pseudomonadota > Alphaproteobacteria > Caulobacterales > Caulobacteraceae > Acaudatibacter. The sequence continues at coordinate 1,413 of JAQGIW010000215.1, forward strand.
TCGATGGTGGTGACGCTCGCGCCCTGCGCCTGGCCGACCAGCACGGTGCAGGACTTCACCGCTTGGCCGTTCACATGCACCGTGCAGGCCCCGCACTGGCTGGTGTCGCAGCCCACGTGCACGCCGGTCAGCCCGAGGCTTCCCCGGAGCACGTCCACGAGCAGGGTGTTGGGCGGCAGGTCCAACGCGACCGGCCGCTCGTTCACCGTCATCGACACCTTCACGCGGTCTTCTCCGTCTGGGTCCGGGCGGCGGGCTTGCGTCGGCGGAACAGGGCGAACATCCCGGCGATGGCCGCCACCGCGAACAGGATCGACGCCAGGAGTTTGGGCCGCGGCGCCGGCGCGGCCGCCGCCGCGGCTTTCCCGGCGGGCGCGACGATCTCGCCGAACCTGGCGAAGAAGTCGTCGGCCGTTTTGCGCGCCGCGGCGTCGATCAGGCGCTGGCCGACCTGGGCGAGCTTGCCGCCGACATTGCCCTCGACGTCGTAGCGCAGCAGGGTCTCGCGCCCCTCCTCGGTGAGCGACACCCGGGCTGTGCCCTTGGCGAACCCGGCCGCGCCGCCTTTGACGCTGGCCTCCAGGGTGTAGGCGTTGGGCGGGTCCAGGTCGGCCAGCCTGACGTCGGCGGTGAACACCGCGCTCAAGGGCCCGATCTTCGCCTTCACCGTGGCGGCGAAGGCGTCGTCGGCGGTGCGGTTCATCGACTGGCAGCCGTCGATGCACTGCGAGAGCACCTCCGGATCGTTCAGCGCCAGCCAGACGGCGTCAGCCGGGGCCCCGATGCGGTATTCCCCGCTCTGCCGCATCAGGCCGCCTTGGCGGCGCTCGCTCCCTGCGCCGCCTCTTCGAAGTATCGCTTGGGGTTCTCGATCACGATGTGGTCGAGGTCCGCCTGGCTCATCCCCATCCGCTTCAACTCGGGGAAGATGTTCTCGAACAAATGGGTCATCCGCCAGTTGGGCAGGGTCTTCTGAAGGTCGGCCGGATCGCCCCCTGCGTAACTGCCCAGCCAGCAGTTGACGGTGTCGTGCGAGACCATCACCCGGTCCTTGTGGCCGCAGTCCACCAGGGCCTTCAGGTTCTTCACCCGGATGGCGTCGGGGATCATCATCTCCAGGCCGAAGCGGTCGAAGCCGACGTAGGCCCCGCGGTCGGCCAACGACTTCTGGTAGTCGTGGTCGTCGCGGCCGTCGCTGTGGCCGACGATCAGGCTGGAGGCGGGCAGCCCCTGGCCGGTGGCGATGTCGATCTGGTCGTGGCCGCAGGAGCAGTTCTCGGTGTGGGAGATCAGCGGGACGCCGGTCGCCTTGGACGCCTTGGCGGCGGCCGTCAGCACCTTGCGCTCATAGTCCGAGACCTTTCCCTCGCCGGTGGCGATCTTGATGACGCCGCAGTGGATGCCGGTGGCCGCCACCCCGTCCTCGATCTCCCTCTGGAAACACTCGGCGATCTGGTCGACCGACAATTCGTTGAAGGTGTAGGGGATCCCCATCGATTCCACATAGGCGCCGGTGGCGCAGATCAGGGTCACCCCGCTCTTCTGCGAGACCTCGGCGATGAATTCCACGTCGCGGCCCAGGTCCATCGGGCACGGGTCGATCACTGTGCGCACCCCATAGGCGTGCAGTTGCTGGAAGGCGTCGACCGACCGCTCGATGGCCTCGCGCCGCTGGAAGGCGGGCATGCGGGCGTCCATGAACCATCCGGGGAAGCCGACGAGCACATGCTCGTGGATCAGGGTGCGACCCAGATCGTCTGCCTTCCGCTTGCCCTGGACGGTATTCACCTGAGTGGTCACGGACGTCTCTCCCAAAGGTTGGCCTCGCCGCGGGCGTCGAGGCCCCGGCGAAGAGGTTTTCGGAGCCCAGCCCGGCGGCGTCAAGCCTGTCCCGGAGCGCGGGCTTCCAGCCCGCCGGATCGCCGGGGTCTCGACGGCTCTTCACTCGAGCAAGATGCCGGCTGGAAACCGGCGCTCCGGGCGCTACTTCCCCCGCAGCTCCACCCGCTGGATCTTGCCGGTGAGGGTCTTGGGGAGTTCATCCATCACTTCGATGCGGCGGGGCACCTTGTAGCTGGCCAGACGCTCGCGGCAGTGGAGGGTGATCTCCTCGAAGCTGGCCTCCACGCCCGGCTTGAAGGACACGAAAGCCTTCACCGTCTCGCCGCGATACGGGTCCGGCTCGCCGACTACCGCCGCCTCGCGCACCGCCGGGTGGGCGATCAGCACATCCTCCACCTCCCGCGGCCAGACCTTGAAGCCGGAGGCGCTGATCATGTCCTTCTTGCGGTCGACCAGGTAGAACCAGCCGGCCGCGTCCATGAAGCCGACGTCGCCCGAGCGCATCCAGCCGTCGACCAGGGCCTCGGCCGTCTGTTCGGGCTTGTTCCAGTAGCCGGCCATGATCTGCGGCCCGCGCATCCACACCTCGCCGACCTCGCCCACCGGCACAGGGACGCCGTCGTCGCCGACGATCATCGCCTCGGTGTCCTGGATCGGGACGCCGATCGCCATGGCGCCCGAGGTGGGGTCGACCGGCGGGCGGCGGTTCTTCGGGCCGATGTGGGTGGGCGAGGTGGTCTCGGTCATGCCGTAGGCCGGGAACACCGTCTGGCCGAGCTTGGCCTCGACGGCGTCGGCAAGGGCCGGGGCGATAGGCGCGCCGCCGGACATCAGGCCATCGAAGCTGGTGAAATCCTCGGCCGTGACGCCCGGGGCGTTCATCAGGGCGTTGAAGGCGGTGATCGCCCCGCCGGTGAAGTGCGGCCGCCGCTCGCGGATGACGTCCAGCACCAGCGACGGCTCGAAGCGGTAGTGCAGGATCAGCGACGCGCGGGCGGAGAAGGCGACCCCGATGTGGGCGATGATCCCGGTGATGTGGAAGAGCGGCGCGATCCCCAGCACGATCGCGCCCTGTGGGACCGGCGCCCAGTCGCGGAAGATCTGCGAGGTGAACGCCATGCCGGAATGGCGCAGCATGGCGCCCTTGGGCTGGCCGGTGGTGCCGGAGGTGTAGAGCAGCAGGCCCAGCTCGTCGGGGGCCGGCGTGCGCGCGGGCGGCGCCTGCCCCTCGTGCGCCCGCACCGCGGCCAGGAAGTCCGTGGCGTCTTGCGGCGTTTCGCGCCGGGGCGGAAGCACCCGCGGTTCGTCCCGTGTCTGGAAGTCGTGGGGGTCGACCGACAGCACCCGCGCCGTCCGCCCGGCCTTCTCCAGGCCCTCCATGGCCGTCGTCGCCTGGTCGTCGTGGGCGATCACCACCGCCGGCTCGCAGTCGGCGAACAGCTTGGCCAGCTCGTCGCGCCGATACATCGGGTTGGCCGGCACCGGGATCGCCCCGACCTTCCACGCCGCCACCAGGGCGATCACGAAGTGCGGAACGTTCTGCAGGATGATCGCCACCCGGTCTCCCGCCTTGACTCCAGCCGCCGCCAGCCACACCGCCAAGGCGTCGCTCATCGAATCGAGTTCGCCATAGGTGAACTGGCCGTCGAAATAGATCAGCGCCGTCGCCGCGCGATCGGCCATGGCCGACCGGTACAGGCTCAGCATGTCGTGGTGCTCGCGCGCCTGGGTCGGCGCGATCCCGGGGGCGTAGAGCGACAGCCAGGGCTTGCGGGCATAGGCGTCGCTGGCGCTGTCCTTGGGCATGATGTCCTCCGCTCGGCAGTGGTCGCCGCGTCGGCGTCGAGGCTGACTCCCTCTCGCCTGTGATGTCAAAGGGAGTCGATGCACTTGGACCCCTCGACAGGCGTCGTTGCTAGTCGGACCGGTCCATCGGGCGGGGATTTGATACCGGGCGGTTCCTGGACATTGGAACACCGACGCGCCATCTCCAAAGTCTACCAAGCGTGGGGCACACGTCATGGGTCAGTCCGTACATCACTATCTCGTCTTCGAGACCTCGAACGGCTTCTGCGGCATCGGGTGGAGCGATGCCGGCGTCACGCGCTTCCACCTGCCGGCGCGCAGCGCCGAAGCGACCGAACGGAGCCTTCTTCGTCGGCTGCCGGGCGCCAGGCCCGGTGCGCCGCCGGCGGACGTGCTCGAGGCCGTCGCCGCCGTGCGGCAGTACTTCCAGGGTGTCGAGGTCGATTTCTCCGACATCCGCCTCGACCTTGAAGGGCAGGAGGAGTTCTTCAAGCAGATCTACGCCGCCACGCGCCGGGTCGGTTGGGGCCATACAACCACATATGGCGCGCTGGCGAAGGAACTCGGGGCGGGCCCCGAGACCGCGCGTGATGTTGGCCAGGCCATGGCCAAAAATCCGGTCCCGCTGATCATCCCGTGCCATCGCGTATTGGCCGCCGGCGGCAAGGTCGGCGGCTTCTCGGCGCCGGGCGGCTCGGCCACGAAGATCCGCATGCTTGAAATGGAGGGCGTTCATGTCGCGCCGCCGCCGCCGGCGCAGCAATCGCTGGGACTTTAGCTTTGGCTCCCGCGACCGCGCACCGGGCTTTGCCGGCGAACTGTCGCGATAGGCTCAGCTCGGATCCCTTCCACTCACTCATGAAGGCCCACGGCGTTCAGGCCTCGGCGGAGGTCCGGGCGATCCGCAGGCTGATGGGCGCGAAGAGAAGCGAACCCAGGCCGCCCGCCCGCCTGCCGATGCCGGGCCCCGAGTCCTACTTCAGCCGATCCACCCGCAGCCTCTGCCGCGTATCGCTCAGCCGCCGCAGCGCCAGTTCGGCGACGACCAGGGCCGCCACGCCGCTGGCGCCGGCCAGGAGGAACATCAGCAGGATCTGGTATTTCACCGCCTCCATGGGATCCATGCCGGCGATGATCTGGCCGGTCATGATGCCGGGGAGGGTGATCAGCCCTGCTGCCGACATCTGGTTGATGATCGGCAGCAGGCCGCGCCGCAGCGCCTCGCGCAGCAGGGGAAGGGTGGCCGTGCGGAAGTCGACGCCCAGGCCCAGCTGCGCCTCGATGGCCGTCCGCTCGCGCCACACGCCGCCGACGATGCCGTCCAGGGCCAGGCTGCCGGAATTCAGCACCGAGCCCAGGATGATCCCCACCAGGGAAACGGCGTAGCGAGGGTCGTACCAGGGATGGGGGCGGATGGCGGTGGTGAGGGCGAGGATGGCGGTGACGAGGGTCGCGAGGCCAACGGTGGCGCCGCTGATCGCCAAGCCGGCGAGACCGCGGAACTTGCGCACCGGGCGGGCGGCGATCTCGCGGGCGGCTATGGCGCCCATCACCACCACGATGGCCAGGGTGGCGAGCGGATTGTTCAGCGCGAAGATGAAACGCAGGATGAAGCCGACGGCGATCAGCTGGATCACCATCCTCGTGGCCGCCCACGACAGCTGGCGGTGGAGCTGGAGGCGCAGGGCGATGGAGACGCCGGCGTCCAGGGCGATGAGAGAGGAGGCCAGGACGAGATCGGTGGGCGACAGCGAGATCATGCCGTCGCCTCGGGCTGGAGCTTGCGGTCGACCATCCGCATCCGCCGGGCGCCCAGGCGCGCGCCCTGGGCCGGATCGTGGGAGACCAGCACGATCGCCGTTCCGGCGGCCAGGCGTTCCTGGAGAAACACCTCCACCTTCTGCACCGAGACCGGGTCGAGGGGACCGGTGGGCTCGTCGAGCAGCAGGCCGGGCGGGTCGAGGATGAACGCCCGCACCAGGGCCAGGCGCTGGCGCTCGCCGGTGGAGAGGCGGTCGACGGGGCCGTCGAAGGGCGCGGCGCCGACGCCCAGGCGCTCGGCCAAGCTCCGGGCGCGGTCCAGCTGGTTCGGCGCGAAGTGGTCGTGGACTGTCTGGGCCCACCAGCCGGACTCGGCGGCGACGTACGGGATGCGCCGGCGCCATTGATTGGCCGGCAGGCTCGCGCGGGAGACGCCGTTCAGGCCCACCTCGCCCTCATTGGGATCGAGGTCGGCGACCATGCGCAGGAAGAGGCTCTTGCCTGCCCCCGAGGCGCCGGAGATGGCCAGGACCGCTCCGCGCGCGACCTCCAGGGTGAACGGGCCGGCGAGAGCGCTCTTCAGGCCCTCGACCCGCAGCCCGCCCCCCTCCGCCATGGTCAGTTGTCGCTGCTGAACAGGCCGCCCAGCAGGCCGCCGACCACCCCCGCGGTGGCCATCTTACCTAGCGCGCCGCCCCCGCCGCCGGCGCGGTCGTCGCCGCCCGGCATGTAGCGGGCGATCTCCTCGGCGAGGTTCATGATCGGCATCGACTGCAGCCAGATCTCGCCCGGCCCGCGCAGGCAGGCCAGGAACAGGCCCTCGCCGCCGAACAGCAGGTTGCGGAAGCCGGGCACCATCTGGATGTCGAAGGAGACGGTGGGTTCGTGCACGCCCACGTGCCCGGCGTGGACATAGATCGGCTCGCCCGGCGCCAGGCGCTTGCTCACCACCTCGCCGGAAAGGTCCAGGAACACCGTCCCAGGCCCGGTCACCTTCTGCAGGATGAACACCGCGCCGCCGAAGAAGCCCGAGCCGATGCGCTGCTGCCACGCCAGCTCGAGGGAGACGGACTTCTCGGCGCAGAGGAAGGTCTCCTTGCGGCAGATCAGGGATTCGCCGGGCCGCAGGGTCCGGGGCATGATGGTGCCGGGAAACCGCGGCGCGAAGGCCACGTGGCCCGAACCGCCCTCGGCGGTGAACTCGGTGACGAAGAAGCTGCCGCCGGCGAAGCTGCGCTTCAGGCCCGCGAACAGGCCCCCGCCCGTGTTGGTGTGCATCCTGACCCCGGCGCTCATCCAGGCCATGGACGCGGTCTGGCTGTAGACCGTCTCGCCCGGCGCCAGGTCGACCCCCACCGTCTGCATCACCGTCCCGGAGATCTCGTAGCGCATATCGCCGCCCTTCCGTCTTCGATGCGCGAAGCTAGTCCCGCTCGGCGCCGCTGTCAGCTAAACAAGCTCTCATGTCGCGGTTCGGCCCGCCCGTATCTGGACGTCCCAGGCGTCGCGCAGGGCGGCAATGCGGTCGGCGACATCGGGACTGAAGAGGCGGTAGCAGGAATAGATGATCTCGCGATCCCGAGGGAGGGTCGCGGCAAGCGCCTCCATTCCGGGCGGAACATCCGTGCGTTGGATGACCCGGCCCTCCTCGTCGGGCCAGGGGGTGGGGGCCTCGACGAGGCGACCGAGGTGCGGGCACCGTGCGGCGGCGAGACCGGCGCAGGCGCCGTGCAGCGGCGGCACGTTGCAGCCGAAACCCCGCCTTCCGTCGTGCAGGGTGACGAACCCGCCGGACGCCACGGGACACATCCACCGGTCGCCCATGTCCGTCCGGACTCCGCAAACGTGGCATCGGCCATCGACGATGCCACGTCGCTGGCGATCCACGTGCACCGCGGCGAACAGGGGTTCGCCCTGTCCCTGGCGATCCACCTGGCTGACTTCGAGCATGCCGGGGAAGTCGGCGGAGGCCCGAAGAGCGAAGCCTGTCTCCGCGCTCCAGGCCGACGACCACGCCACGTTATCGCCGATTCGCCACGTGCTCATTGGCCGGCTCGCACGGCGCCCAGCGGCGCGAACAAGGCGTCGTAGAAGGCGACCGAACGGGCCATGTCGTTCACTCCGAAGGTGGAATAGGCGATCATGGGACTTCCGCGGCCTCCAGGGCGAACGGGTCCTCCACCCTCGGCCAATAGTTCGGGTTGCGCTTCTGGTAGGGAATCGAGGCGAAGTCCTCCAGCAGGGCGCCCGGTCCGGTGGTGGTGAGGATCCCGGCGGCGATCGGGGCGAAGCCGGCGCGGAAGTGGGCGGTCGATTTCACCACCGCGATGCGCATGGCGTTCAGGTCCAGGCCGATGTTGGTGAAGAGGTCGGGTGAGAACGCCTGTTCCCGCCGCTCCACCAGGATCAGGTGCGCGCCGTCCGCCTCCACCCAGGCCGCCTGCCCGAGCACACTCGGCCGCCCGAGGCCCCGCTGGACCAGCCTGTCGCTCAGGCCGCGGATCTCCACCGTCAGGTCGAGCGGGTCTCCGGACTCCGGCCCGCACTTGCCACCGATCCTCAGTCTCAGGCGCGCGCCCACCCCGGCGTCCCGGCAGAACCCGACGGCGACCGGATCCCACAGGGGGCCGATGGCCACGTCCCTCAGGCCACGCTCGACTACGCGGCGGGCCATGAAGGTCGAGTCCCCCGGCGCGCCGCCGCCGGTGTTGTCCGCCTTGTCGGCGATGACGATAAGCCCTGACGGACCTGCGAGGGCGCGGTCCAGGGCCTCGTCCATGGACAGGCCGCGCTCGCTCACCTGGTCACGCAGAGCGAAAAAACGCTCGCCGAACCGCCGGGCCACATCCCGGGCGACGGCCTCATCGCCGTTGGTGACCGCCAGGACGCGCACGCCGCTGTCCTCGACATCCCCCCAGGGAAAGCCGTGGCCGAGGCTGAGGGAGAGGACGCCGTCGCGCCCCTCCTGGTCCTGCATCTCGGCGACGAACGCCGCCATCGGCCCGGTGGGGGTGGGGAACATGTTGACCATCCGGCAGTCGAACGTCGCCATCACCGGCCGGGTCTGGCCGGCGGCCGCGTCGACGGACAGGCGAAACAGTTCCCGCCCCCGCGCCCCGGCGTCGATGTGCGGATACTCCTTGAAGGTGATGATGGCGTCGGCCTGGTCCAGCATGCTGCGGGTGATGTGGCAGTGCAGGTCCAGCTCCACGCCGACGACCGCCTCCGGCCCCAGCACCCCCCGCAGTCGGATCAGGAGGTCGCCCTCGCAGTCGTCATAGCCGTCCGCGACCATGGCCCCGTGGAGGGAGATCAGCGCCAGGTCGAAGGGCCCGCCGCGCCGGGCGTCCTCCAGGATCTCGTCGCGCAGGGCCTCGTAGACGCTCCGCACGGTCTTTCCGGCGGGCGGCGCCCACGCGGCGACGCTGTGGACCACCTCATGGCCGTCGGCCACGGCCATTTCGCCCCACAGATGCAGCAGCGAGCCGGTCCCCTCCCGGGTGATCCCCGCCCCGCGCTCGATGCCGGAGCCTTCGAAGCAACTCCAGCCGGTGGGAATCGGCGAGAACGTGTTGGTCTCGGTGGCGAGCATGGCCGTGAAGATGCGCATGGTCTGATAGAGCCCCAAAGGCTTGACCGCCTCAAGCCGCGGCGCGCATCTGCCGTCGCGTGAACATCCTCCTGATCACCCTCGATCAGTTCCGCGGCGACTGCCTGTCGGCGGCGGGTCACCCCGTCGTGCGCACGCCGAACCTCGACCGCCTGGCGCGAGAGGGGGCGAGGCTGGCGCGGCACTACAGCCAGGCCGCCCCCTGCGGCCCCGGCCGGGCCAGCCTCTACACCGGGATGTACCAGATGAACCACCGGGTGGTGGCCAACGGCACACCCCTCGATCGCCGCTTCGACAACATCGCCAAGGCGGCGCGCCGCGCCGGCTACGAGCCCACCCTGTTCGGCTACACCGACCAGGCCGTCGATCCCCGCGACACGACGGGTCAGCGCGATCCCAGGCTCCTGACCTACGAGGAGATACTCCCCGGTTTCGAGGTCGGGCTGCGGCTCGGCGAGGGCGACGCGGCGCCCTGGACGGCGTGGCTGAGGTCGCTCGGCCACGCGATCTCGAGCGACACCCGGGCCGTCCTGGCGAGCGAACCGGAGCGGCCCGCCGAGCACAGCCTCTCCGCCTTCCTCACCGACGCCTTCCTGGTCTGGCTGGAGCGGCGCCAGGGCCCGTGGTTCGCCCACCTGAGCCAGCTACGGCCCCACCCGCCCTACGCCGCCGCCGGGCATTTCGCGACGATGTACGATCCGGCCGGCATGCCGGTTCCGATCGCCCCCGCGGACGATCGCCATCGCCTGCACAAGGGCCTGCTGCGCAATCCCGGGATGGCCGCGCCGTCCAGCGAAGCCGGGATGCGGCGTCTGCAGGCCCAGTACTACGGGATGGTCAGCGAGGCCGACCATCAGCTCGGCCGCGTGTGGACCGCCCTGGAGGCGCGCGGCGACTGGGACGACACCTTCATCGTCCTCACCGCCGACCATGGCGAGCAACTCGGCGACCACGGCCTGATCCAGAAGGGCGGCTTCTTCGAGCAGAGCTACCACATCCTGGGCCACGTCCGGGACCCACGGACCGGCATGGCGCGGGGCGCGGTGGTCGAGGCCTTCACGGAGAACGTCGATGTCTTCCCCACCCTCTGCGAGGCGATGGGGATCGACGTCCCCGCCCAGTGCGACGGCGCGCCCCTCACGCCGTTCCTGCGCGGCGAGGCGCCGCCGTGGTGGCGGGACGCCGCCCATTGGGAGTTCGACTGGCGCGGCGGCATGATCCGCCACGGGCCGCACCCCTGGCCCTGGGACCGGCGGCTCGAGCGGCGCAACTTGGCGGTGCGGCGGGGTGAGGACGCCGCCTACGTCCATTTCGGCGACGGCTCCTGGCTGTGCTTCGACCTCACCGCGGACGCCACCTGGCGCACGCCGGTCACCGACCCGGCCGCGGTGCTGAAGGAGGCCCAGGCGCTTTTGACATGGCGCGCGCGCCACGCCGACCGTACCCTGACCGGCATGCTGGTGGAGCAAGGCGGGATCGGACGCTGGCCCGAGATGCCCGCTCACTGGGAAGGGAGGCCCATGCCGACGCCTGAAGCCTTGCACGATGTGGCCCTGCGCGACGTCGCCTGGGACGATCCCGACCTTTCGATCCGCGGTGCGTTGCACCTCAAGCCCACGGCGAGCGGTATCCTGCCCCGGCGCCTGCCGGCCTGGACGCTGGCGCAGATGCCCGACCCCGCGCTGGACATGATGGCCAGCATGCCCTCGGGCGTCCGCCTCGTCATGCGCACGGACGCGCGGCGCATGGAGCTCGACGTCATGGAACGGGGGTTGCGATTCGAGGGCGCGCCCCGCCGCCCGGCGACCTTCGATCTCTTCGTCGATGGCGCGCTGGCGAGGCGCCTCCACGCCGTGGCGGGTCAGACGGTGGTGATCGACGGAACCAGGCGGCCGCCGGCCTTCACCATCGAGCCGGGCGAACCCTCGACCCTGGTCTTCGACGGCCTGCCAGCCGGCCCCAAGATCCTCGAGATCTGGCTGCCGCAGTCGGCGACGGTGGAGCTTCGGGGGTTGCGCGTGGACGGCGATCTGGCGCCCCTCGACCCCTCTGCCCAACGCCGCTGGGCCCATTACGGCAGCTCGATCAGCCACGGCATGGAAGCCGACGGTCCCTCGGAGACCTGGCCCGCCGTGGCCGCGCGCGCCGCGGGCGTGGAGCTGACCTCCCTGGGTTTGGGCGGGCAGTGCCACCTGGACGGGATGGTGGCCCGCACCCTGCGCGACGCCGACGTCGACCTGATCAGCCTGAAGCTGGGCATCAACCTGCTCAACGGCGACACCATGCGCGAGCGGGTGTTCAACGCCGCCGTGCACAGCTTTCTCGACACCATCCGCGACGCCAAGCCCCGGACGCCGATCCTGGTCGTCTCGCCGATCCTCTGTCCCGCCGTCGAGCACCACCCGGGCCCGACCCTGAACGACGGCACGCGCATCTATACCCCCGATCGCCCCGAGGCCCTGGCCCTCGGCGCGCTCACCGCCCGCCGGATCCGCGCGCTGCTGGCCGGAATCGTGGAGCGTCGTCGCGAGGCCGGCGACGCTCATCTGCACTACCTGAACGGTCTGGCACTTTTCGCCGAGCCCGACCTGGCCGACCTCCCGGACGGCTTGCACCCGAACGCGGCGGGACTGCGCCGTATGGGCGAGCGCTTCGCGGCTATGGCCTTCGGTCCCGGTGGGGCCTTCGCCGAGCCTGAACGAGACCAAGGAGACCGGCATGCCGCCGCCTGACGATCATCGCCACGACCGCGGTCATTCCCACGACCACGATCACGACCACGGCCAGGCGCCGCCCTCGGACATGGCCCTGCGGGTGAAGGCGCTGGAATCGCTGCTGGCGGAGAAGGGCCTTGTCGATCCGGCGGCGCTCGACGCCATCATCGACACCTACGAGCACAAGGTCGGGCCCCGCAACGGCGCGCGCGTGGTGGCGCGGGCCTGGACCGATCCCGCCTTCCGGCAGCGCCTCCTCGCCGACGCCACCGCGGCGATCATCGAACTCGGCTGCGACGGCGGGCTCGAGGGCCGCTTCCTGGTGGCCTTGGAGAACACGCCCGAGGTGCACAACCTCGTCGTCTGCACCCTCTGCTCCTGCTATCCCTGGGCGGTGCTCGGCCTGCCGCCGGTCTGGTACAAGTCTCCACCCTATCGCTCGCGGGCGGTGATCGACCCGCGTGGTGTCCTCGCCGAGTTCGGCCTCCGCATCCCCGACGAGGTCGAGGTCCGCGTGTGGGATTCCACCGCCGAGGTGCGCTACATGGTCGTGCCCGAGCGTCCCGCCGGGACAGAGGGTTGGACCGAGGAGGCCCTCGCCGCCCTGGTGACCCGCGATTCCATGATCGGCGTCGGCCGGGGCCTCGCGCCGGAGGCCGCGGCGTGAACGGCGCGCACGACATGGGGGGCATGCACGGCTTGGGACCTGTCGTTCCGGAGGCGGACGAACCGGTGTTCCACGAGTGCTGGGAGGGGCATGTCCTCGCCCTCACCCTCGCCGGTTTCAGCTGGGGCCGCTGGACCGTCGACAAGTGGCGTCACCAGCACGAGAAGATCCCCGGGACGGACTACCTGCGCATGACCTACTACGAGAAGTGGGCCACCTCCCTGGTCGAGCTGATGGTGGGAGCCGGACTGGTGACGCGGGAAGAGGTCGGGCCCGCCTGGCCCGCCGTGGGCACGCAGGGGACGGCCCCGTGGATCAGCGCCCGGGAGGTTGCGACCGAACCTGGTTTCAGGATCGGCGATAAGGTCCGGACACGGAACATCAACCCGACAGGGCACACGCGGCTCCCGCGCTACGCGCGCGGCCGCGAGGGCGTGGTGACCCGTCTGCACGGCGCGCACGTCCTCCCCGACGCCACCGCCCATGGCCTGGGAGACCGCCGCCAGCCGCTCTACCAGGTGCGGTTCGAGGCGGCGGAGCTCTGGGGCCCGGATGCGTCCCGACGCGACGCGGTTCACCTCGACCTCTGGGAAGACTACCTTGACCACGCCTGAGCTGGACGCGTCAGGGGCCGAGCCGGCGGTGTTCGCCGAGCCGTGGCAGGCGGAGGCCTTCGCCCTCGTCATCCACCTGCAGCGCACCGGCGCCTTCACCTGGAGCGAGTGGACGCAGGCGCTCGCGACCGAAATCGCCGCCGCCGGCGAGGCGGCGGACGGCGCGCGCTACTATGAGCACTGGCTGGCGGCGCTCGAAAGCCTGGTCACCCACCGGGGCCTGGCCGCCCGGGAGGCGCTCGTCGCCCGCAAGGAGGCCTGGGCCGAGGCCTACGAGCGGACGCCGCACGGCCAGCCCGTCACCCTCTCGTGAGCGCCCTGCCCTGGTGGCGGCCCGACGTCCATTCGGGGCGTCGGCCGCTGCTCCTGGCGCGGAACAGGATCTCGGCGGCGTTCCGCCGGTGGTTCGCGGACCTGGACTTCGTCGAGGTGGAGACGGCGGCGCTGCAGGTCTCCCCCGGCAATGAGGCCCATCTCCACGCTTTCGCCACCGAGGCGACAATGCCGGATGGGTCTCGGGCGCCGCTCTACCTGCGCACATCGCCGGAATTCGCCTGCAAGAAGCTGCTTGCGGCGGGCGAGGGGCGGATCTTCGATTTCGCCCGGGTGTGGCGCAACCGCGAGCGCGGCGCCCTGCACAGCCCGGAGTTCACCCTGCTCGAGTGGTACCGCGCGGGACAGCCCTACGAGACCCTGATGGAAGACTGCGCAGCCCTGCTCGCCCTGGCCGCGGAGACGGCGGGCGCGCGGACCCTGTCGTTCCGGGGCCGGACGATCGATCCTTTCGCGCCGCCGGAACGCCTCACCGTCGCCGAAGCCTTCCACCGGTTCGCCGGCGCCGACCTGCCGGCCACGGTGGGGGCGAACGGCGAGACCGACCGCGACGCCCTGGCCGCCGCGGCGCGGGCAGCGGGAATCCGGGTGGCGGGCGACGACACCTGGGCGGACGTGTTCAGCCGTGTCCTGGTCGAGCGGATCGATCCCTTTCTCGGCCTGGAGCGGGCGACGATCCTGTATGAATATCCGATCTCCGAGGCGGCCCTGGCCCGGCCGACACCGGCCGATCCGCGGGTTGCCGAACGATTCGAACTGTTCGCCTGCGGCGTCGAGCTCGCCAACTGCTTCGGCGAACTGACCGACGCGGCCGAGCAGCGGCGGCGCTTCACGGTGGAGATGGACGAGAAGGCGCGGGTCTATGGCGAGCGCTACCCGATCGACGAGGACTTCCTGGCCGCCCTCGCCCACATGCCGCCTGCCAGCGGGGCGGCCCTTGGCTTCGACCGCCTGGTGATGTTGGCGACCGGCGCGACCGGGATCAACGAGGTGCTCTGGAGTCCCGTCGCGTAAACCCAGCAGGCCCACATTGTGGCGGTTGCGCCATTTTTACGACGATTGCGGCAGAAAACTGTTGATCGCCTTTTTCAGGCACGCTATCACAATTAGGCCGCGATTGTAACAAGCTTGACCATATCGGTAGGGCGCGGCTGATAGGGGCACTCGTAAATGATCAGAAAAATCCTCCTCGCCGGGGCGTCGGCGATGGCGTTCTCCGCGCTCGTCTCGGCCACGGTCGCCGACGCCACGACCGTCGACTTCACCACCCTGCCTTATGGCACGCCGGTGACGAACCAGTTTCCGGGCCTGACCTTCACCCTGAAAGGCGCCGGCAGCCAGTACGGGACAACGCCGACCATCGGAACATTCGGCTCCAGCTACCTGGGCAACTCGGCCCAGTCGGCCTACCCGACGGCCCAGATTCTCGACATCGGTTTCTCCTCGCCGGTGAAGAACGTGTCGTTCGGCTTCAGCAACTTCGGCTATTCGAAATATGGCAGCGGTGATAGCTTCGCCACTACGCTCGACAAGCTCGGCAATGTTGAAGCCAGCGTTTCAGTCAACAACGTAGAAGGTGGAATCGTAAGCATCGGCGGCAACTCGGTCAGCGATTTGCAGATCAACAACAACGGCAACAACTGGCTGTTCGGGGTCAGTGAACTGACCTACTCGGCCTCCGTTCCCGAGCCGTCCACCTGGGCCATGCTGCTCGGCGGCTTCGGCTTCATCGGCTACGTCCTGCGCCGCCGCGTCCTGCGGACCGCGTAAGCCATCCCACCTCCCGGCGCCTGGAGCAGTTTGTCGTCGGTCGTCCTCGACTGACGGCCGACTCCCGATCCAGGATCGAAATGTAGAGCTTTATTAAAGACGTTTCCATTTGACGTCACCAAGCTCTGGCGCCGGGAGGTGGTCCGATGTCGCAACCAAAGGACATTGGTCGCCCAGCCCTTTGACGGTTGACGGCCAGGGCGTCGGCGGTTGTATTCGGCCGTCGGCGACGTCGGACGTGTCGCCGGCAAGTTGTTTTCGAGGGGGCTTCAGTGCAGCAAGGCAAGGGCCTTTGGCCCTGGGGACGACGCGGCGGCGAAGCGAAGGCGGCGGCAGGCGACCCGGCCGGCGTCCCGACCCCGACGGGGGCCATGCAATTCACGCCGGTATGGCCCGATCCGGACCGCGGGGTTCGTGAAGAGGTCAAGGCGTTCTGGGCGAAGCTCGGCGTGTTGCCGCCCGGCGTGAGCGGAGAAGAGCGGGCCGCCCAGCTGTGCGTCGTCGGGCATGTCAGAGGCAGGCTGGCGGCGGTCTCCTCCGCGGAGATCGCAGACTTCAATCCGCTTCGGCAACGCTTCGCGATGTTCCGGGCGCTCATCGCCCCCGAGCATCGCTCCTTGCCGGCAATCTGGGGTCTGGCCCGCGCCGCGCACGCCCAGCTCGAGGCCTGGTCGCTGGCTCATCCGGAAGAAGAGGTGATGGGTATGGCCGCGATCATCGAAAATCCCGCGATTCTCAAACTCAAGGGGCCGCCGGCGTGGCCGATGCGCCCAGGGGACCCGCCGATGAGCGGCCTGGTTCTGATGGGCTACACGGAACGCAACGAGCAGGTCCGGGTCTCCTGGTTCAATCACGCCAGGGTGGGAGGGACCGGCGCGGCTTGATCGGCCCGACCAGGCGTCCGGCGCTCGAACAGGAACATCCCCTTGCAGAACGGCATCCACTTCATCTCCGGCCTTCCCCGGTCCGGCTCGACGCTTCTATCGGCTCTGTTGCGGCAGAACCCGCGCGTCCACGCCTCGATGACCAGCCCGGTCGCGAGCCTGGTGAACGGGCTGATGCGTCAGATGAGCCAGGAGAACGAGACCGCCGTCTTCATCGACGACGACCAGCGCGAGCGTATCCTTAAGGCCTGCGTCGAAGCCTACTATGGGGATATTCATCCCCGGAAGCTGATCTTCGACACCAACCGCGGATGGACCAGCAAGCTGCCCCTGCTCGCCCAGCTCTTTCCCAAGGCCAAGGTGGTCTGCTGCGTGCGCAGCCCGGCCTGGGTGGTGGACAGCATCGAACGCCTCACCAGGGGCAATCCGCTGGAGCCCTCCGGCCTGTTCAAGTTCGACACCGTCGGCAACGTCTATTCCCGCGCCGAACAGTTGATGAGCGCCAGCGGGATCGCTGGCCATGCCCTGCATTGCCTGCGAGAGGCGGTGTTCGACGAGCGGCGGGAACGGCTGTTGCTGGTGCGCTACGACAGCCTCACGCGCGATCCCAAGGCCACCCTGAACGCCATTTACGACTTCGTCGGCGAACCGGCGTTCGCGCACGACCCGAACAACATCGAGCAGGATTTCGACGCCCTGGAGTTCGACGCCCGCCTGGGCGCGCCCGGCCTGCACGCGGTAGGCTCGAAGGTCCGCTCGGTCCCCCGCCCCACGATCATGCCTCCCGAGCTCTTCCACAAATACGACGGCGAGGCCTTCTGGGAGCGCACGAAGGAGCTGCCCGCCGGCGTGAAGGTGGTGTAAAGCGCCACGCTTGACCGCCGCCAGGACCCTCCGCTCGCCCGCCGCGCTCGCCCGCGCGGGGCTCGTCCCACCCGATCGCCTGCCTATGCTGGAACGGGTCGCCGCGCGCTACGCCATCGCCATCACCCCGGCCATGGCCGAGCTCTGCGATCCGAGGGATCGGGCCGATCCCATCGCCCGGCAGTTCGTTCCCACCAATGAGGAACTCGTGGCCACGCCGGGTGAGCGCGCCGATCCGATCGGCGACGAAGCCCACACGCCCGTCGAGGGGATCGTCCACCGCTACGCCGACCGGGTGCTCCTCAAGCTGACCCACAGCTGCGCGGTCTATTGCCGGTTCTGTTTCCGTCGCGAGGTGGTCGGGCCGGCCGGGGCCGGGAACCTCTCCCCCGCCGCCCTGGAGACGGCGCTAGCCTATATCGCCGCACGGCCGGCGATCTGGGAGGTCATCCTGACCGGCGGCGATCCGCTGATCCTGTCGCCGCGCCGGTTGCGCGCGGTCATGACCTCCCTGTCGGGTATCGACCACGTGAAGGTCGTTCGCCTCCATACCCGCGTCCCCGTGGCGGACCCAGCGGCGGTCACCGGCGCGCTGGTCGACGCGCTGAAGTGTCCGGGCAAGGCGGTCTACGTCGCCCTCCACGCCAACCACCCCCGCGAACTCACCCCCGCCGCCCGCGCCGCCTGCGCCCGCCTCGTCGACGCCGGCGTGCCGATGATCGGCCAGACGGTGCTGCTGGCCGGGGTCAACGACGATCCGGAGGTGCTGGGCGCCCTGATGCGGGGGATGGTGGAGAGCCGGGTCAAGCCCTACTACCTCCACCACGGCGATCTCGCCCCCGGCACGGCGCATTTCCGCACCAGGGTGGCGGAGGGCCAGACGCTGATGCGGTCCCTCCGCGGGGCGGTGTCGGGCCTGTGCCAACCGACCTATGTCCTCGATATCCCGGGCGGCCATGGCAAGGTCCCCATCGGCCCGGCCTATCTCTCGCGCGGTGGCGACGGCGGCCTGGAGGTTGAAGACCCGGGGGGCGTCCTGCACGCCTATCCGGACGACTGATCCGCCGCACCCCCGGTCAAGCTGAGACCGCTGGCGATTTTCCCGCCGATCGAATAGTTACGCCCGACCCGGAGCTTGATGGCGTTTCGCCGAAACGGCTGAATCAAGCTCCGCAATTTTGATTCAGAGCAGGAGGTCCTGCTCTGAGGGGAACCCACACGTGAAAGTCGCCGCTAGTTCACTTCGCAAAGGCAGCGTCGTCGATGTCGACGGCAGGCTCTATGTCGTCCTCAACGCCGAGAACATCCATCCCGGCAAGGGGACCCCGGTCACCCAACTCGACATGCGGCGCATCTCCGACGGGGTGAAAGTGTCGGAGCGCTACCGGACCACCGAGACGGTGGAGAAGGCCTTCGTCGACGAGCGGTCGTTCAACTTCCTCTACAACGACGCCGAGGGCTACCACTTCATGAACCCGGACAACTACGACCAGATCGTGGTCTCCAAGGACATCGTGGGCGACATGGCGGTCTACCTGCAGGACGGCATGACCGTGACCCTGCTGACCCACGATGACATCGCCCTCTCCCTGGAACTGCCCGCGCGCGTGACGCTGGAGGTGGTGGAGACCGAGCCGGTGACCAAGGGTCAGACCGCG